>DAHXLH010000067.1:0-23701 GCA_027366115.1 Phycisphaerales bacterium | reverse complement strand
CTTTCGCCGCCGCCCTGTGATACCACGCCAGCGCCTTGGAGTAATTCTGCGACACGCCGTCGCCGTGGCCCTGGTCGTAGAGGACGCCGATGGCGCACATCGCGTTGCCATCGCCATTCGCCGCCGCCCTGCGATACCACGCCAGCGCCTTAGCATAGTCCCGCGGCACGGGCCGGAAGTGTGAAAAACCCGCACAAACCCAGCAGCCCGGCAGCGACGATGATGGCGGTGGCTGGACTACTCTTCCGGATTACTTCGATTCTTGATTTCATTTGTTCACTTCCCTTCGCTGAAATTGTTCGCGGTATTTCGCGCGGGGCGACTTCTTGCCACGGGTCTAACCATGGAGAAAGTATATCCTGCTTCGGCGTCGGCCGGTTATCGCCGGATTCCGAACCTCCAGAACATAAATCTGTGCAACCGCCGAATCGCTACGCCTCTGGTAGCCCTGTGAACGGTTACCAAAAACATTGTACCGCCACCGATTGGAAGAATAAAATCCCCTTTCGGTTGACCTTTCCCGATTTTTTCGGCACCATTCGCGAACGGTTCGATCGGCGACTTTCCGAGAATTTCTCGCCAGCGCTACGAATCGCAACCATGTTATGATAAACTTTCAGGCCGTCGTGCGTGCATGAATTAACGCACATGAATCAACACATAAGAGGATCAACACAATGCCTGCCGAAACCGCAACAGCCGCTGCAAAAAAAAGTCGCCCCACCTCCAAAGCCTCCAAAGCCGCCAAACCCCCTAAGCTGTCACGGCTGATTCGACCGGCCGAACTGTCGGTGGAAGAATGGCAGATTGCACTGCGGCGGCAGTATGGTCAGGAGCAAAACTTCGCGCTACGCAACATAGGGGATCAAGAGATATTTTCCGATTTTGAAATCACCAATCCGGCCTCCCGCGGCGTGTATCGCGTGGCGATTCGTGGTGAGCACTTGGGAGATAATTTTTGTTCCTGTCCGGATTTTACCACCAACACCCTTGGTACCTGCAAACACATTGAATTCACGCTCCAGAAACTGCGGCAGCAAGCCGCTGGGGCCGCCGCCCTGAAACAAGGCTACAACCCGCCCTATAGTTCCGTGTATTTGCGGTACGGCGCACAACGTGATGTGCGTTTTCGTGCCGGAGAAGATTGCCCGCCCGCTCTGCGAAAACTGGCGGAGAATTATTTTGACGCCGCCGGCGGATTAATTCCGGAAGCCCTGGCGGCATTTGGTCAATTCCTATCCGCCGCTGCTGAAATCCCGCACGATCTGCGATGTTATAACGACGCACTGGGGTTTATCGCCGAAAAGCGCGATGCGGTGGAGCGGGAAACGATTTTAACGAAAGCCTTTCCGCAAGGCCCTAACAGCCCGGCCATGGACCATCTGGTCAAGGTGCCGCTGTATCCTTATCAGCGTGAAGGGGCACTGTTTGCGGCGCGGGCCGGGCGCTGTCTGATCGGCGATGAAATGGGCTTGGGAAAAACCATTCAGGCCATTGCCGCAGTGGAAATTATGGCCAAACACTTTGGCGTGCAACGCGTGCTGATTATATGTCCCACGTCACTCAAGCATCAGTGGGCCAGAGAAATCGAGAAATTCGCCAAGCGCACCACACAAGTCATCGGCGGGATGAGAACGCAGCGCGAGCAGGGCTTTGCCACTGAAACTTTTTACAAAATGACCAACTACGATACGGTTCGGCGGGACATGGACCTTATTGAAAAGTGGTCGCCGGATATGGTGATTCTCGATGAGGCGCAGCGGATCAAAAATTGGAACACGATTGCCGCGCGCTGCGTCAAGCAGATCAAATCACCCTATGCGATTGTTTTAACGGGCACGCCGCTGGAAAACCGTCTGGAAGAGCTGGTGTCGGTGGTGCAGTTTGTGGATCGCCATCGGCTGGGGCCGACGTTTCAGTTTCTGCATCAGCATCAAATTCACGATCCGGAAACCGGACGTGTGGTGGGGTATCAGAATTTGGATTTGATCGGTCGCACCCTGGCTCCGATCCTGATTCGCCGTAAAAAAGATGCCGTGCTGAAGGATTTGCCCGGCCGGCTTGATAAAAACTTTTTCGTTTCCATGACCGCGGAGCAGCGCAACCACCATGAGGAAAATCGCGATGTGGTGGGTCGCATTGTCACGCGGTGGCGGCGGACGCACTATCTTTCCGAGGCTGATCGCCAGCGGCTGATGATTGCGCTCCAGAATATGCGCATGAGCTGCGACAGTACCTATTTACTGGATCATCAAACGGATTTTGGCTACAAAGCCGATGAATTGGCTACGCTGCTGGAAGAACTTTTTGAGCGGCCCGGGGAAAAGGTTGTGATTTTCAGCCAGTGGCTGCGAATGCATGAACTGTTGCAGCGGCGCATGGAGGGGCGGCCATGGGAGCATGTTCTCTTTCATGGTGGCGTACCGGGCAGCCAGCGCGGTGCTTTGGTGGACCGATTCCGTGAAGATGATCAATGCCGGGCCTTTCTCGCCACCGATGCCGGGGGAGTGGGGTTGAATTTGCAGCACGCGGCCTCGGTGGTGGTCAATGTGGATCTGCCATGGAATCCGGCGGTGCTGGAGCAACGCATCGGAAGAGTGCATCGCCTGGGACAAAAGCGCCCGGTGCAGGTGATTAATTTTGTCGCCAAAGGCACCATTGAAGAGGGCATGTTGTCGGTATTAAAATTTAAAAAGTCGCTGTTTTCCGGCGTCCTGGATAACGGGGAATCGGCCGTCATGCTCGGAGGTTCGCGCTTAACCAAGTTTATTGAAACTGTCGAACAGACCACCGGTGCCATTCCTCCGGCCATGGTGGAAGACCCAGTAGATTTGTCAGGCGGGCCGTCGCTAACAACCGCAGCGCCAAGCGACGCCGCAACCGGGGAAAGCACCGATTCCGCATCCGCGGCCCCGGAAAGCCCCGCAGTGGGGAGTTCGGCAAGTCATGCGACGGGTAATGGCGATTCGGCAGGCAGTGGAGTCGGCACGGGTAATCCATGGGCTGGATTGCTGCAGGTGGGATTAAACATTCTTGAGCAATTGGCGGCCCAGCACGCGCCCCGGGCGCAGGCTGGAAATAGCCAAGCCCCAGCGCAAAGCCGCGCTGCGGGCATTTCCATCATTCATCGGGATGAACGCACCGGTGAAACATACATGAAACTCCCCGTTCCCCGCCCCGAAGTTTTGGAGCAGGCACTGGGAGCGATTGGCGCAATTCTCGAAAAATTCAATAACCGCCAATGATCGGGTCCTTAACCGGCGGGGCGGGGGTGTTATGGTGCCTGCGTCATCGAGGCGAGTTTCTGCAGGGTGCTCAATGCTTTGCCCGAGTCAATGGCGGCGACGGACAATTTAACGCCCTCACGCAAGGATTCCACTTTGCCGCCTACCCACAACGCCGCTGCGCTGTTAAGCAGGACGATATCGCGCGCGGGGCCGGGTTTGCCGGAGAGGATGTCACGGATTTTCGCGGCTGACGCTTCGGGGGAATCGATTCGCAAGTCATCCGCTGTTGCAATTTCCAGGCCGACATCTTTGGCGGATAGTTCCAGTGTCTTAATTTCTTTGCCATCAAATAATGCCACGCGCGTCGGGCCGCCAATCGATAGTTCACAGAGCGTGCCCTCCACCGGGTCACTGCCGCAAACCACCATGGCCCGCACCGCGCCTAAACGCACCAGAACTTCCAGCATGGGCCGCACCAGGCTGGGGCGCGGAACGCCGGCCAATTGCCGCCGCGCCCCGGCTGGATTGGTCAGGGGCCCTATGAGATTAAAAATCGTGGCAAAGCCCAGTGTATTTCGAATTTCCGCCACATGCCGCATCGCCGGATGATGGCGGGGGGCAAAACAAAAGCAGATGCCGATTTGTTTCACGCATTGGGCCTGCAATTCCGGGTCAATGTCCACGCGCACGCCCAGTTTCTTTAACACATCCGCACTGCCGCTGCGACTGGTTACAGCGCTGTTGCCGTGTTTTGCCACCGGTACGCCGCAGGCGGCCGCCACAATCGCCGCAGTGGTGGAAACATTAAAAATCCGCGAGCCGGCACCGCCCGTGCCGCAGGTGTCAATGACCTCTTCCGGTGCCGCCACCGGCACCACAAATTGCCGCATGACCGTGGCAGCGCCGGCAAGTTCATCCACGGTTGGGTCTCTGCCAGCCAACAAAGCAAGAAATGCTCCCACTTGGGCAGCCGGCGCGGCACCGGACATGATGGTCTCAAACGCACTGCGGGTCTGCTCCTGCGTGAGGCTTTTGCCAGCCAGTAATGTGGTGAAAATATCTTTCATGCTTTTTCTAATGCCCAACGCCTTTGAGAACTGCCATTAAATAAGTTCAGCCCCGGCCCCTGCAATGGTGGCAAACATGGAGGCTTGCTTGCCGCAGCGTTCCGGATACTGCTTATCAATCTCCGCGGTCAAGGCTTCAATGGCCTCCCGCCGCACCATCGCCACAATTGATCCGCCAAAGCCGCCTCCGGTCATCCGCGCACCGTACACACCCGGCACGGTAGCGGCGATTTCCACCAGGACATTAAGCTCCGGACAACTTACGCCATAATCATCGCGCAGACTCTCATGCGACTGATACATCAATTGTCCGCAGGCGGCCCAATCTCCCGCCGCCATTGCCTCAGCAAATTTCAGCGTCCGGGCATTCTCGGAAATCACGTGTCGGCCCCGGCGAAACACGGTGGGATCCATTTCCATCCGGCACGCTTCAAGCATGGAAATGTCTGCGTCACGCAGCGCCTTCACCGCCGGAAACTTTTTCTTTAATATCGTTACCGCCCGTTCACACTGATTGCGCCGGGCCTGATATTCGCCTTGCACCAGTTCATGTTTAACATTTGTATTGGCGATGAATATACGCATGTGCGCGTCTTTCATCGGCACCTGTCGCCGGGACAGATCGCGGCAATCCAGCAGCATCGCATGATCCTTCTCGCCCAGCGCCGAGATAAATTGATCCATGATTCCACAGGGCATGCCGGCATAATTGTGTTCCGCCCACTGCGCCGCCAACGCCAATTCAACTTTATCCAGCGTTTTTCCATTCGCCGCCAGCAGGGCCAACCCGGTTGCCACTTCAAACGAGGCGCTGGACGACAGGCCGCCACCAATGGGCACTGTAGAGGTTAATAGCGCATCAATGCCATTTTTTACCAGACCGCGTTGCCGCAGTGCTTCGGCGACTCCTTTGGCATAAAGCGACCATTTCGGAGCATCTTTGGCGACCACGTCGGCTACGGAAAATTCGGCCAGTTCATTTTGTGTGGTGCTGAAAAGACGGATTTTCCGATCCGGACGAGCCTTGGCCAGAATTGCCGTGAACCGATCAATGGCGATGGGAAATACAAAGCCATCATTGTAATCGGTGTGCTCACCGATCAAATTGACCCGCCCGGGCGCCCGACTGTGAATAAACGGTCCGGACGATTTTCCAAAACGTTTTTCAAATTCCTGTTCCAACGGATTATTCATATAAAAGCTCCCGGGGCCAACCGTTTCGGGCATTGCAACCGCCATCGTCGCCACCGTGGCGACAAGGCAGTATGCTAGAGGCACACGGGCGGTAAATCAATGGCGGACTTCGGATCATAGGGAACAAGTGATGCCACCGGGCGGGCCGGTGCGATGAGAGTTCCGGCGGTTGCCAAAACGCACCGCGCCTCTTTCGCATTACGTTGTTTCTCCGTCGCCTGTCGGCCCCGGCATGGCTTGCCCGGCAGTCGCTCCTACTGGAATAATCAGGCTGAAAGTGGCCCCTTTGCCCAAGTCACTGATAAGTTCAATATCCGCATGCAGCATGTCGGCAAGTTCCTGACTGATGGTCAAACCCAATCCCGTGCCCCCGTGCCGCCGGGTCACTGAAGCATCCAATTGATTAAATTTTTCAAAAATACTGGCGTGATGCTCCGGGGCAATACCCGGCCCCGTATCAGTAACCGCGGTTTTTACATGCTCCACATCGGGGGTTGAAATGGTGATCGTCACGCGACCATCCGCAGGCGTAAATTTAATGGCGTTGGAAAGAAAATTATAGAGAATCTGTTGAAATCTCGCCGGATCGGTGCTCACCAGCGGGACCGGAGCCTGCACCGCCAATGATAATTCGATATTTTTTTTCTGAGCCAGCGGCCGCATGAAATTCACCAACGATTCGCAAACATCCGGCACGTTGATGCGTTCAGTGCGGAGAACAATTTTGCCGGCCTCAATTTTGGCCAAATCCAATAAATCGTTAATCAACTCCAAAAGTTGCCGGGCGCTGGTGAGAATGTTGTCAATATAACGGTTCGACCGCGGGTCGTCCGGCGCGGGTTTGGCGGTGGTAAGCAACTCGGCAAAGCCGATGATGGCATTGAGCGGCGTGCGCAATTCGTGGCTGACATTGGTAAGAAATTCCGATTTCATCTTGCTGGCTTGAAACAAATCGGTATTGGATTGCGCTAGTTCACCAACCCGGGTATCCAAACTGCGGTTGGTCGCTTCCAATTGATCCTGGGAGGCCTTTAATGTGGCCAACATGGTGTTAAAGGTATCGGATAACTGCTCAAATTCATCGCCGGTGGAAATGGCGGAACGAATATCCATATCTCCTTTCGCCACTTTTTCAGCCGTGTTTCGCAGTACCCGCACCGGCTGAAGAATCAGCCGGGTGGTAATAAGATAAAAAACGATGATGGCCAACGACCCGCCAATGAGGCCGGAAACCACAATCACCACGCGATTCAGTAGTAACTGATCAAGATCCGGCCTGACCGGCATGGCCACCTGCACAATGGCAACCAGCGGCGCAATGACGGGGCCCGTCGGTGCGGCCGGTGCCGTAGCGGTGGCTTGCAGTTGGTGCTCTGCCGCCGTGGCGGGCGATTTGGCACCGGCCGGATTCAGCCAACTTCGCCATTGGCTATGGCAGCGGAGGCAACTGACCGAAGCCCGCACCGCGGCGGCATATTTATAAATCGGTTGGTGGGTAATGCTCTGTGATAATTCGCCATACTGATTCTGTCGCCCATGCTTGAGAAAATACTTAATAGCCGCAGCTTGAAAAATGGTGGCATGAGGCCACGGTGTGCCCGGTTTTGGTAGTAACCGGATGGTTGGTTGGGAATAACGCAATTGGCGTAAATGGGCCGCCTGCCACAACGCCGCTGTTCTGGAGGCCTTGGTAGAAGCCCCGTGGTCAACATGTGCCTGCCGCAGCGTCATATCCGCGGCGATGCGGGCCTCGTACACCGGCTCCCGGCTGGTAAGCTGTTCCATGCGCTGCCACGGAACCGCCAAGGCGCCGGCGATGATCACCAGCACGGCAAAGCCGAAGAGCAACTGGCATTTGGCCGCCAGGGAAATCGTAAGCTCTTTTTTTGCCATGCCGATTGTTCTTTTCAATTAACACACTGCAAGGCCACATCCCCGCAGCCGTCCAAGTGTTGCCGTTGCGCCGGTGAGCGTCAGGCCGGAGTATTGGAATCGCTTACTTCGATAACCCGGCGATAGTGCATGCGCACGGCCGCGTAATAGCCGAAAATGGCCCCGGCCAATCCGGCGGAACTGTAATAAATTGGCAACGTGCGCATAAGAAACAAACCTGTATGCGCCGGATAGGGTTGCGCCATATGCGGCGCGATAAATCCACCGATGGCCGCAATCACCGGTGGCGTAATCCAGATAACCCAGGCATCCGCCTGCGGTGCCACGGTGGAACTGACAAAAGCCCCTGCCGCAAAAGCGACCGAACAAGCGAAAATGGCCTGCCCGGGCTGCTGCGATTTAAGCAACAGAAACAGAAAAATGCCCGCCACGATCAGCGTGGTAATAAAAGCCAATAGATTTTGTGCCATCCGTCGGCCCAGGGGGCGGTAAGGGATGTTATCAACCAAAACATCGGCAAACGACGGATAATCCGCAGTGGTTAAAGCGGCGTTGGCGCCATGCGGCCGAACGGGCCATGGCAGCCCCAGATAAAGCGGCCAATTTCGCGATCCAATAAGTTCATAGATTCCCCGCGAAACCGCCTCGCCAATGAGAATGTAAAATATCCAGAAGATGTTCTGCAAGGCCAGCGTGTGATACGCTCCCACCAAATCGGTTGGGTGCAGGGCCAGCAGCAGCGTGATCGGCCCCCAATGGCACGCCAGGAAAATCAACCCGACCGATGCAATAAATAGTCCCGCATGGGGTGCATCCGGCCAAGTCAGCAGCGTACCAATCACCATCGCGGCCACCAAGCCCCCGATCATGACCAGCTCCGCCACCAGCGAAACCGCCGGTCCGGCCGCCAAGGCTCTCGTCCCATCCATATCGGGTGACGGAATAACTTTTCCCGCCAGATAGATGAAAAATATTCCCACGACAATGCACGCCACCACATACCGCAGTTGCCGCACAAATCCCAGTAGCACATGATGCTGGGACACGGAAGTCTCCATCTGACTGCTTGGTATATTCTGCGCTGTATCAGGTGTCACAATTCAACTCCTTATTGTGTCGATCGCATTACGTCCTCCGCGCCAGGGTCAGCCCCCGCGGTTACAGACGCATCTATTATGTATGGCAATAGAATACGACGCCATTAATTTCAAATAAAATTCCGCCATTGACCAGCAGCCATGACTGGATATCCGGTGCCGCCGCATCAGATCTCGATCGCGTTAACTGCTGATCCAGAACAATGGATCCATTGTCCAGCCGCCCCTGCCGGTCTTTCTGGTTGATCAGATACAGGTGCATCATATTCGGCGTCGCCCCAACCGGCCCGTGCGCCAATGCCACAATATCCGGATCGCCGATTTGGGCCGCCGTCAGCGGCGGGCGCGATTGCATCACAAATTCCGCTTTCCATGCAATCTGTCCCGTGCGCGTCGCGATGGCCATTAAATTTCGCGGTGTCAGCATGACCAGCGTGTTGTGATTCAGGGCGGTCTGCATCCAGATCACGCCGCTGGAAGTCAGTCCCGCGTTGAGTCCCGGCTGATTCCACTGTCTGGCTCCGCTGGTAACATCCATACACGTCATGCCCGTGGCGGTGGGCGTAATTAACCCGTCCACCGACAAACTTGCGGCCGTCGGAAACGGATCATGCAAATTGTTTCTACTCCATATCGGAGCCGACAAACTGATGGCCGGATCAAACATCGCCACGCCCTTCTGGCCGCAAAGCACCAGTCTGCCGGCCGGGTCCGCCTGGAACCAATAAAAATGATCTCCGGCCTCGGCGGGCAAAACGCCCGCCACACGCCCATTGGGGAGGTCAATTAAAACCACCTGGTCAAAGGGAAGGTTCATGGCAACTGCGAAGTAGCGTCGCGTCTGTCGGATGCAGGAAATGGTTCCATATTTCCCCAGCGCTACCGGTGACTTCCACGTGGTTTGTCCATTGACCGGGTTGTAAAGCGTCAGATCGTGTTGTCCCGCCACCAGAAGGCCGGCAGGCAGCATCTTGATCAGGCGGTAGGGCACCGCACCAAGATCCCGTTGAATAGACGCTTCGCGCCATTGTGCGGCAATTTTAGGCGATAAAACGTTATACCCCGGAATTCCTCCGTTAATCATCATTCCATTTTGTATCATCATCATCCGCTGCATCGCCGGCAGCGCGGCATTGGCCGCCGGCACCAAAGCGCCGGGGAGCCTGCCGATTTGCAGGATTTGTTGTTCCCATTGCCGCCGGCCGGACTGCGCATCGATCGCCAATAGTCGATTGTCCGTAGCCACAATCGCCAGCTTTTTCCAGTAACCCACCAGCATCGCCCGCTTGGCGTGAGCCACCAGATATTTCCACATGGGCTTTAGACCCTGGACACTCCGTGCGGAAATCTGATACCCTCCGCCCACTTTGTTTCCCATGAGAAACATACCATAGCGACGATATTGCGGCGCATGCTCCAGAGGTTGCAGCAGATGACCATGTAAAGCACCGGATACCGCGAGTTGTGATCCAATTTTGGCATCCAGGGTAGCGCGCCGGGCCAGTGCGCCAGGGGGCGCGGTCTGTCTAATATGCTGGGCGTACCGGGCAAACGTCCACGTTCGGCCGTGCATCCAATGGTAAGCGGGGAAATCATGGTTCCCGCGCATGGCCAGAACCAAAGCCTGATTCCAATGTCGCAAATGCGCCAGCGCCGAACACAGCCGCGAAAGCCGCCATGCCTTGTCTGATTTGGATGCGGCACCAAACCGCGTCCACAACAGCATGTCATAGGCCTTCGCCCATTGCCCCCGCGTGGCAAAATGCCGGGAAAGCAAGCGGGCCGCCTGCAACGCCGCCGCACTATTGGGGTATTCCAGGACAATCCGGCGCAACGGTAGCGATGATTTCACACGTTGCGCCTGCACCAGAAGTTTCTGTGCCTGGCTTTCCCACGGGGCATATACTTTGGTTCCGAATTTACGTATGACATCCAGTTGAATCATCGACCGCGCCGCGGCGGACGCCGCCAGCGTAGCACCCCGATATTCCACTCCCGCCGCCCGTAGTGCGCCCTGCGCGAGAATCTGCTCCAAGAGCGTCATGGCTTTTCCAGGATGTTTCGCCGCCAGATAACACCGCGCCATCGCCATGCGCCATTTCACTTGTTGCCCCGGCACGCGGGCAATAGCACTGGCCTTTTGGAGATAAAATAGTTCCTCCGTATTGACACCGGCTTTATTTGTCACGTCCGCCGCAAAGGTCATGCACACGTGAAATATGCGGTCCGCCGCCGCCGGAGCGGTGGTGATCTCCGGCAGTGCTAAATCCACAGCTCGGCTAAGCATCTGCTGCGCTAAGGTATTATGACTGGACCGGAAGGCGACCTCGGCGAGGGTCAGGTAGGCTTCCGGCTTGGTGGGATGGGCTTTAATTCGCCCCGTCAGATAAGCCAGGGCGTCTTTCCAGCGGGCGTAACCGGCGGTCAGATGATCATTAACGACCACAACCTCATGCGCCGTAACCAGCAGATTGCCGGCGGAATCAGTGTTTCCGGCGGGCCATTTGGCCATGGTGTCAATGGCTCCGCTGCCGGTATTCACCAGCAGCAGGCCTGTGTTCAGCGGTATGTAGATATCTTTTTTAGTTAGAAATGGCCGCCCGGAAATCGCACCCATTGAATGGATCGCCCTGCTGGCCCATATCTGCTTTCCGGTGCGGATATTGACCGCGCAAACGTCGCTGCCCGCCAGAAGTATTTCGCGATGGACGACCCCCAGAAGCATGTTGGCATGGTGCAGGGAGCCGCAGGGCAGCGACAGGAGTTTTTTTCCAGTCCAACGATTATATATATGTAGAGTCGATGAACTTCCGAAGTTGTTGTCCATGGAAATAAGCCGCGATCCCCAAACAATTGGGGCATTAAGATGCCACGGCAGGGGCCGGCGGACAATGCCATATTGCATGGCGTTAAACGGCGTATAGGCTGCTTTGTTCAGGTGCAGCCATTGCACTTGTCCCGAGTCGGCGTTCACCGCCATATCCGCGCCCAGTCCGGTCGAGATATAGATGGTATTGTCCGCCATGGTGGGAATAATATTGATGGTGTTAAACGGCGATACCCCATACGCCGGCCCGGTAATGGTGCACAGATAATGGCTCCATTGCACGGCCCCGGTGGCGGCGTTTAACCGCACCAGGCTTAGCTCGTTCATTCCGGTACCCGGCTGCGTGGCGGCCACGACCAGAAATACCGCGTGCCCATTGGCCATGGGAATACACGCCGGCCAGATATTTCGGCCCGTTTCCCCGGAGACCAGACGGGCCGCCGATATTTTCCATTGCAGGGCACCGCCGTCCGCGTTGAGGCAGACCACGTCAAGTTTGGCGGCACCAAATCCAAACTGCGTCGGAATCTGTGTTGGGCCGCCGGGCCGTGTCAGAACAGTGTAAAGTTTTCCATGAGCCAGCGTGCAGGAGTAATGATCCAGTTCATTAATCAGCGTCGCAAGATTCGCTGTCGAACTATTTGCCGGCAACCGTCCATGCGGATACTGCCACAGCGTATAGCCGGAATTGATGTCCACCGCTTTGATGCGATTTCGCAGGTTCAAATACAGCGTACCCTTGCGGCATGTCGGGAACGAAAACAACACATCCCCGGACGTTTTTCCCGTGGCTGGATCCATGGTCAGGCCGAACGCGGGCAAAAATTGCCGCAACTCGTTTTGATATTGTATCGACGCGGCATTCGCCGCGGTGGTTTGCCCGAAGGTGTTCAAACGCTTGGTCCACATGATGGCGGCGGGCAGCGTTCCCCGCGCCCCCACACCGTTGCGCCGGAAGTTGCCCTCAAATGTCGGCCAAGCCCCTGCTGTCGTAACCCGCTGATACAGCGTTGAACGTTGCAGCGCCCTTCGTGCATCGGCCAGAAGATTGACCTGCTTTCCGCCGATCAAGCCCGTCGCATGGGTCGCATTTTTCGCCAGTTCCGTCAGCAGCTTTGTCGCCAGATGCCTGTTGCCCGCCAGAGACGCCGCCACCGCGGCATTATGCAGCAGCATGGGATGATCAGCCGCCGGCCCCGGATGGCTAAGCAACTGTAACCACAGTCGCGCCGCCAGAGCAAACCGCCCTCGTTCAAACTGCCGGGCCGCCACAAATTGCAACCCCTCGGCCGCCGCATCCGTGGCAAAATAGCGTTCGCAAGCCGTGGTCAGGGAAAATAGCGACCCGCTTTGCCTCGCTTGCTCAATAACCTCTCGTGCTTTTAATCCAAATACCTGGTTATACAAGCCGTGCTGTACCGCCGGCATCGCCAACAGAGCACTCCAGACATACTTCCGAACCGATTCATACGTGCCGTCCCGCTTTTTAATGACGCTGCTTCCATATTTAAGGGCAATGTGCTGATAACTTCGCACGGCTTGCGTCAGATGCCCGCTGGCGATGAGCCGTTGGGCCGTGCGCAGCAGGTCCTTGGCACCAAAAGAATCATTGACCTGAATATGGGAAAAACTGCCCGGCGTGCCATCGGTGCGTTGCGGTTGAATCACGCGGACGCGTAAAGCAGGTTTGGCGGGGCCGATGACAACCATTTGCGCCAGCCCACCCGATGACTGGTACATACAGCAGCACGCCGCCACAGCCAATCCTCCCACCCACAACATAATCGGCGATGTTTTGCCTGTCGGCCCGGATTTCATTTCTGTGAGGCTCCAATCAGAATCAATTCATCAAAAGTTTAAGGGTCCGCGCTTCGCAACGGATCCCTGATAACTTCAACAAAATCCAGCTTGCCTTCCCTCACATAGTCGCCGGCTCTGCCGGTGGTGCCGCGTCCGACTATCGGCAAATCAGGAAGTTATTCGGGTCCCGGTCTTAGCCGGGACGTGGGAAATATTTTCCCCATATCGCGTCAAGCCGTTGTCGCGCTTCCACATTTATTTTCGCTTTCTCCGAAAAAATCGCCAACTCCAATGCCCGGTGCGACGGGAATTCTTCCGCCCGGGATTCCCAGATACGTCCCAGAGCCGCTCGAATTAAGTGCAGCGCGTTTTCCGATGCCACTTGCAGATGGCTGATGATTTCCCGCATCAGTTCCATCGGGGCCTGTCCCGGTGTATGGGGTTTCCACGCATCGTAATCGGTGATCAGGGCAATCGAGGCGTAACTGATTTCCGCCTCACGCGCCAGTTTTGCTTCCGGCAAAAGCGTCATGCCTATTAAATCTCCGCCCCAACTCCGATGCAGCCGGGATTCCGCACGCGTGGAGAACGCCGGCCCCTCCATGCACACATACGTTCCACGCGGATGCACCACAGCATCGGCGGTAAGCTCTGCGCGGCTTTCATAAACAATACTGCGCAGTCTCTCACACACCGGCTCGGCGAAATCCACATGTACGGCAGCTTGATCAAAAAAGCTTCCCACGCGATGCACCGTGCGATCAATAGCCTGATCCACCAGCGCCAGTTGCCGGGGGTGCATATTTTCATTCAAGCTGCCCACAGCGCCGGATGCCAGAATCCACCGGCATCCCAGCATTTTCAGGGCATAGATATTGGCGCGATACGGGATTTGCGTCGGGTTCAAGACATGGCCCGCTCCGTGTCGTGCCAGAATCGCCACCGGAATACCTTTCCAATTGGCCAGAATCGGCGGTGCCGCCGGTGCCCCGAAGGGCGTTTGAATTTCTACCGCCTGACCATCCCCGGGCATAAGCAGATGCTGCCCGAGGCCCGACCCGCCGATAATGCCTATTCGCTGCGTCTGTTCCATGTCCATTAACCCTTTCCGCAATCCCATCATTACTCGGACCGGCCGCCGGATTCCACACCTGCGAATCATACCATAGAGTGAAACTGGCACGACCGCAAAGCAATACTTTTTTCTCCTTAGACCTGCTGCTACTTGTGGCCCGGCGTTGCCTTTCGTATCCTTTGTCCACATCAAGATTGGAGAACCGAACGCATGGCGGGTTATAATCCCAGTAGTATTGAAAAGAAATGGCAGCGGATTTGGCAGGAAAATCGTATATTTTCTGCCGATAGGCGCTCTGCTAAACCCAAGTATTATGTCTTGGATATGTTCCCTTATCCATCCGGGGAAGGCCTGCACGTCGGACATCCCGAAGGTTATACGGCTACCGACATTGTCACGCGCTATAAGCGTGCGGCCGGATTTAACGTCATGCACCCCATGGGCTGGGACGCATTCGGCCTGCCGGCCGAACAATACGCCATTAAAACCGATACCCATCCGGCCGTGATAACCCGAAAAAATATAGATCGTTTTCGCGCCCAGCTTCAAGCCATCGGTTTCTCTTATGACTGGCAACGCGAGGTCAATACCACAGACCCCGGCTATTACCGCTGGACCCAATGGATATTCCTGCAACTATATGACACCTGGTATGACCCTCAACTCCAAAAAGGCCGGCCGATTTCCCAACTCGCGGCTGAATTTGCATCCGGCCGTCGGGCGCTACCGCCCTCCGCTGGAAATAAAAGCTGGTCACAGTTAGATGCGCACCAGCAACGGCGACTGCTCGACGAGCACCGCCTGGCCTATGAAATTGAAGCGCCCGTCAACTGGTGCCAAGCCTTGGGCACGGTCCTGGCCAACGAAGAAGTAATCGACGGCAAAAGCGAAGTAGGGGGCTTCCCGGTAGAGCGCCGCCCCATGCGGCAATGGATGTTGCGCATCACCGCCTACGCCCAGCGCCTGCTCGATGGCCTGGATGCACTGGACTGGTCCGAATCATTAAAAATGATGCAGCGGAACTGGATTGGCCGTTCGGAAGGGGCGCTGGTCCGCTTTGCCCTCGCTGAATGCCCGGCCGAATGCCCGCCGGAAGTCACCGTCTTTACGACGCGCCCTGATACGCTCTTCGGTGCCACGTATCTGGTGCTGGCACCGGAACATCCCTTGGTAGACGTAAGCACGAAACAGAACATCATCCCTACCGCGTGGCCCACGGGAATTCCCGATCGCTGGCGATCCATTGCCGGCTCACCACGAGAGGCGGTCGCGGCCTATGAGAAAGCGGCGGCTTCGCGCTCCGAGCGGCAGCGCCAGGAAGACAACTCAAAGACCGGAACATTTACCGGTGCCTACGCCGTCAACCCCGTGAATAATCAACGTATACCCATATTTATTTCTGATTATGTGTTAATGGGTTATGGCACCGGCGCCATCATGGCCGTTCCGGCCCATGACCAGCGAGACTTTGATTTTGCTTGTGCCATGGACCTTCCGATTCGCCGCGTGGTCAGCACGGCACCTGACCAGCCCGAGGCCGGGAAACTACCCCTGGAAGCCCCCGGCTTTGCCGTGAATTCCGCCGAGCTTAATGGCCTGGCCTCCGCCGAGGCCAAAAGCAGAATCTGTGAACTTCTGGAACATAAGTCGCGGGGAACCCGGCAGATCAATTATAAAATCCGGGACTGGCTTTTTTCCCGGCAGCGCTACTGGGGTGAACCATTCCCGCTCATACATCTGCAAGATGGCACAACCGTCGCCCTGGCGGAATCCCAGTTGCCCCTGACGCTGCCGGAAGTGAAGGATTTCAAGCCCACCGGCACCATGGAGCCACCCTTATTCAAAGCCGCCGACTGGCATCAGGTGCATGTGGTATTGGAGGGTCCATCCGAGAACTTAAAGGCGCACGTAGTACCGCCCGGAACGCCCGGTGCGGTCCCCGCGCGGCGGGAACTTAACACCATGCCGCAATGGGCCGGCTCATGCTGGTATTATCTGCGTTATCTTGACCCGGAGAATTCCACGCGATTCTGCGATCCGGAAATAGAAAAATATTGGATGGCCGGCGGTGTGGATTTATACGTCGGCGGCGTGGAACACGCTGTGCTGCATCTGCTCTACTCCCGATTCTGGCATAAAGTGCTTTTTGATCGCGGCCTGGTCAGCTCGGATGAACCCTTCCGTAAACTGGTCAATCAGGGCCTGATTCTCGGCGAAGCGGAGTATACAGTCTTTGCGTTAGAGACCGGCGAATCCGTCTCGGTTGCAGAGGTTGATCCCGAGTTCTCCACGCGCGTAGGACAAGATGGCAAACCGGAGATTATCAGCCGCCACAAATCATCCGGGGCCTTGGTCGTGGGAAAAGCCTGTGACCCCGCCACGGTGGAAAAACGGGGCGATGGCTTTGTCCTGAAATCCGATAACACCATTCAAGTGGATGCCCGATCCTTTAAAATGAGCAAATCACGCGGCAACGTGGTAAATCCCGATGATGTCATCGCGGAATACGGCGCTGACTCTCTGCGACTCTTTGAAATGTTCATGGGGCCGCTGGAACAGGTAAAGCCCTGGAGCACCGCCGGCGTTGAAGGTGTCTACCGTTTTTTACAACGCGTCTGGAGAAATCTTCTCGGCGGCGACGACAACGTCTTTCGCGTGGTGCAGAAGCACCGTGATGGAAAGTGGACCTGCCACGGGCGTGAATTATCGGTGGAGGAAGTGGAGGATTCACAGCGTGATGCTGCGGCAATTCTGCGGCCCATGCACCGACTGATTCGCAAAGTCACAGCAGATATCGACCGTCTGGCTTTTAATACCGCCATCAGCGCGATGATGGAATTCAACAACGCTTTAGCCAAGCTGACATTTGTACCCCAAGACGCGGCATTCAATCTCCTGCGCGTTCTTGAGCCGTTCGCTCCGCATATCGCCGATGAACTGTATCACGAACTATCGGGCACTGACGCGGCCGTATCCATCGCCTTATTGCCCTGGCCCGCATTTGATGAAAGCCTGTGTGTGGATGAAGAACTGGATGTGCCGGTGCAGATTAACGGCAAGCTCGTTGGGCGCATTCGTATTGCGGCAGCCAGCGATGAAGAGCAGGTATTCAGTGCGGCATTAGCTGATCCGCAGGTTGTCAATCGTTTGGCGCAGCGCGAAATAAAGAAGAAAATCTATATCAAAGGCCGCATGATTAATCTTGTGGTCTAAAAAAACGTCAGGATGCTTATATGCAGCAATGGTACAACCGCGTAATTACCGGTGAAGCGGTGGGTGTCCTTGCCGCGTTGCTGCGCTGGGTGCTAGCGGCTGTTTCCTTCATCTACGGAGACATCGTGCACTGGCGCAATATCGCGTACGACCGGGGATGGAAATCCGTTACCCGTCTGCCCGTGCCGGTTATTTCCGTAGGTAATATCACCACCGGCGGCACGGGAAAAACTCCCACCGTCATCATGATTGCCAACTGCCTCACCGATGCCGGGTTAAAGCCGGCAATATTGACCCGTGGCTACGGTGCCCCCAAGGGTCAACGCTCGGATGAAGTCATGGTCATGGAGCAGGAATGCCCCGGCGTGCCCGTGATCATGAATCCCGATCGAATTGCCGGCGGGCGGGAAGCCATCGCCCGCCATCAGGCCAATGTGCTGATTTTAGATGATGGATTCCAGCATCGACGCCTCGGGCGTGATCTGGACATTGTTCTCATAGATGCCACAAATCCTCTGGGGGTGCCGGGAATGTTTCCCCGCGGCACGTGGCGGGAACGCCCCGCATCGCTTTCCCGGGCGCACCACATTATTCTCACACGCTGCGAGCAGGTTTCCGGCGAACTCACAGATCTGGCCGCCGGACTATTAACGCAATGGGTGAATCCCCGGCGTATTTTTAAGCAGGTCACAGAAGTTCTGGGCGTATTTGATCAGAACGGCAATCCGGTGGATGTGCGGAATCAGACCGTTCTGGCGTTCGCCGGTATTGCCAATCCCGACGGGTTCGTCCGCACAATATCCGATCTGGGCCTTCAGGTTTCCGCCGGGTGCTGGTTTGATGATCACCACCGTTATGCACCGGAACTGGATTTTACAGAAATGTTAAAACTCACCGCCGCCCGCCATCCCGCCGCCTGGATAACAACCTCCAAAGACTGGGTTAAACTGCGGCAATTTACACCCCCGGTACCGCTTTGGCATGTGTGCATTGCCGCGCGAATCACCGGGGTCGCCGGAGAATTATGGCGCCACTCGCTGGCCGATTTAGCGAACAAAAAGTAAAGTGATATGATGATTCATCCTTCCAATGAATTACTAGCCTCCGTTGAGGCCTTCGGCACACCGCGAATTTTGGTGGTCGGCGACCTCATTCTGGATCAATATATCTACGGCGACGCCGAGCGCCTAAGTCCCGAGGCACCCGTCCCGGTGGTGCGCGAACGGTACCGGCAAATGCGCGTCGGCGGTGCGGCCAACGTGGCCGTTTTTCTCGCGGCGCTGGGCGCTGTGCCCGTGCTGGCCGGTGTCATCGGAAATGACTCATCCGGCGCAGCCTTAAAGGACCTCCTGGCCCAGGCACAAGTCCATGCCAATGCGGTGATTGCCGCAACCGACCGCCCGACTTCCACGAAAACGCGCTTTATCGGCCTGGCCCAACATCGGCATCAGCAGCAGATGCTCCGCCTGGATCATGAAACCCTTGAACCCGTTGACGCATCCGTCGAACGTCACTTGCTGGAAGCCGTGGAAGCGGAAATTCCCTCTTGCCACCTGGTCTGTATCGAAGACTACAACAAGGGCCTGCTTTCAGACGCGTTATGCCAAAAAATAATTTCCATGGCCCGCGCCGCCGGCCGCGAAGTGCTCGTGGATCCGGCCGCTATAAAAGACTACCGCCGTTATCAAGGCGCTACCGCCATTACACCCAATCGCACGGAAGCTGAACTGGCCGCCGGGTGGCGCTTGGAAAATCTTCAGGAAGAAGCCCCCCGGCTGGCGGACGAGCTTTTACAGCAATTAAATCTGGACGTATGTGTTTTAACGCTGGATCGGCACGGCATGTATCGCCTGGAACGCGGTCAGCCCGGCGTGCTGCACCCCACACGCCCGCGCAATGTCTACGATGTAACCGGAGCCGGTGATATGGTGCTGGCCATGCTGGCCATGGCCCGGGCCAACGGTGCCTCATGGAGCGTGGCGATGGATTTGGGAAATATTGCCGGCGGCCTGGAAGTGGAAAAATTCGGCTGTGTGCCGTTATCCCGCACGGAAATTGTCGATGAGCTACTGCAAATGGATTCCGCCGGCCGGCGAAAAATACTATCGCTGCCCCGCCTGCTGGAGCGCCTCCATTCCCGTCATAGCACGCAGCGTATCGTGTTTACCAACGGCGTATTTGATATCATCCACGCCGGGCATGTCCAATATTTGAACTTCGCCCGCACTCAGGGCGATTTACTGGTGGTTGGAGTTAACTCCGATGAATCCGTCCGGCGGCTCAAAGGCCCGAGCCGTCCTATCAACCCATTGGATGATCGCATGGCGGTTCTGGCGGGACTGGAATCTGTCAGTTATGTGACTGCGTTCCAAGAGGACACCCCATTGGAATTGATATCCGCCATAACTCCTGCGATATTGGTGAAAGGCGCTGACTATCAGGATAAGCCCGTGGTGGGGCGGCAATGTGTTGAAGCGGCGGGGGGCAAAGTCGTTCTGGCACCCTTTTTACAGGGGCGCTCCACAACGCGCGTTGTGGAAAAATTCCGATCAGGCGATTATTAGCCTGCGGGTAAGCCGACAGCGATGCGGCATAGATAAGCCTCGATGCCCCGGGGCAAGATGTTCCAGGGAAGGTGATATATATGTCTGAACGTGCCGTTTTTCTGGATCGGGACAATACCATCATCGCCAATGACGGGTACCTCGGTGATCCCGCCGCCGTTAAATTGCTCCCAGGTGCCGCGGCGGCCATCGCATCGCTGCGGCGGTTGGGATTTCGCATTATTGTTGTCAGCAATCAAAGCGGCGTGGCGCGGGGAATGTTTGACGAAGCCGCGGTGGAATCCGTCAATCAGGAAATGATCCGTCAGCTTAAGGAACAGGCCGGTGCCCATGTGGATGCCAGTTATTACTGCCCCTACCATCCCGATGCCACAGTTCCGGAATATAAACTGGATCATGAATGGCGCAAGCCCAAGCCCGGCATGCTCAAAGCCGCGCGGGAGGATTTTAATCTGGACCTTGCCCAGTGCTGGATGATCGGAGATCAGCCGCGTGATGTGGCGGCCGGGGCATCAGCGGGGTGCCGGACCATTCTTCTTTCTGATCCGGAAAAGCAATTGGAAGGCAATGACAATGTGCCGACGATTACCCCCAACTTTATTGTTCGATCTTTGGCGGACGCAGCGCGTATTATTGTCCGCGAAGGCAACAGTCCCAATCGTGACCCCGCTCCGGTGCCCTTGCTGCCGGCGGATGTAACGGCATCCGTGGAAGACGCTCCCGCCCGCCCCGATCCCTCCGATCCCTCCGGTCCATCTGTTGGCGGAAACCTGCCGAGGGACACCGAAGCACTGGCGGCCGCTGTCGCGGCAAAATTAACGTATCACCCTCCTGAACCCCTCAAACCCCTGCTGGAGGATATTCTTCAGCAATTGCGCAGCGTGCAAAGGAAAAGTGATATCGCAGAATTTTCCCTTTCCTTACTCCTGGCCACCATCATTCAGGCTCTGGTCGTGCTGTGTCTGGTGCTGGGAGCTTGGGATGCACTTGCGGCAATTCATAGTGTCGCCACCGCCCACAATCCTTACTGGTGGAATTATCGCATTATGCATCAGGTTACGGCGTTGGAATGGATGGCCGCCGGCTTGATCCTCCAAGTAATGGTCGTGGCACTTTTACTGCGATACCGCAATAAACAATAGATCCTTCATTGGAGATAATCCTTATGCCCATCGGGCCTGTTATTGGTATATCCCCCGACAATCAAGCCGCCGACCAACCCCATCCGGTTTATGAACTTTCGAGCACCTACGCCTTGGCAATTGAAAAAGCCGGCGGAATTCCCTTCTTGCTCCACCATACCGCGAACCCCACGACCCAGGCCGCCTACATGAACCTAATTGATGGCCTGCTGATTCCCGGAGGCAATGACCTAGACCCGTCACTTTACGGCCAACCTCCGCATCCGACCATGCGCCCTATGGACTCCCTGCGTGAGAAATTCGATCTGGCCATGCTGGCGCTGGCCCAGGCCCGGAATATGCCGGTGCTGGGAATATGTTTGGGCTGCCAGGCCATGAACGTGCAGCGGGGCGGATCGCTTCATCAGTACCTGCCCGAGGTGGCGCGTGATCATCCCATCAGTCACGCCGGAAATCCGGCTCTTTCAACTGACAAAAATGTCTGGCATAATGTTTCGCTGTCGCAAGGGTCAAAATTGCGCGCTATACTTAATAGTGATCAGTTGACCGTCAACAGCCGCCATCGCCAAGCTGTTGATCGTCTGGGCACGGGATTGACGGCGTGTGCTGCCAGTTCGGATGGCGTGATAGAAGCCATCGAAGACAAGAGTCTGAAGTTCTGGATCGGCGTGCAGTGGCACGCCGAAACGCTCATTGATCCGCCGCATACGGAATTGTTTAACGCGTTTATCGCCTCGGCAGCGATAAACATGAAGCGATCATGCTGACAGGAGACGCCCTAAATGGCCTTTGATTTCAAACCTTTTTTTAATCAGGCATTACCCTATAACCAGTTACTCCAGCGGTGTGCCAACGCGGAGCAGCGGCAGCGCTGGCAAAATCTCTATGACAGTGTGGTGGTGACACCAGATCAAAAATCGCTGCTGCAGAGCTTTCGCAGAAAAATGGACGTCTTGTGCCTTGTCGGGGTCTGGTGCGGTGATTGCGTAAATGCCTGCCCTATTTTTCAACGATTCGCCGAACTTACCGATAAAATTGACCTTCGCTTTGTAAACCGCGAACAGAAATTTGACCCAACCGCGTCTGACGCAGGAACGCAGTTGGCCAACCAACTATCCATCTGTGGCGGCCCACGCGTGCCGGTTCTGGTATTTCTTTCTCAAGATGGGTTTGAATGCGAACGTTTTGGTGAACGCACGCTGGCCAACTATCGCTCCAAGGTCGCCGCCATGCAGGGCGCTGCGTGTTCCACCGGTCTATTTGGCCCACCGGCAGATTTGCTGCAAGCCAACATCGCCGAATGGTTAACCCATTTCGAGCGCGTCCAGCTCATGCTGCAAACCAGCCCGCGCTTAATGCGGCTCAATGGCGAAGCCTGACGCATCGCACTTTCCCGCCAATGGCCCGCGCGGAGCTGTTGTACTTGACTGGCAACGGGGCGCGGCAATCAAGCCACGCAGGCGTCCGAGGTGCAAGTTCCCAAGACGAACCGTTCCCTTGGCGCCGGCATTTATGCCGCCAAGTTCGCCGTCTGCGGCCTCGCACTGTACATAAACCCTCCGCCGGTGCACAATATATGTCTGCCATGGACGGTGCTCAATTTGGATGGTTGCAAATGCGTCACATTAAGCATACGAACAGATTTGTAATTATGCCTCTGATTTTGAGTGTGGGCGTCATAAGCTGGGCAATTCTACTTGCGTCCCTTCTGGCCGTAGCCCTGATTGTCCTTTCCCCCGCCATCCATGATATGCATCAGGCTCAAGTGACACGCAATAATCTCCGCGCCACCCTGGCGTTGATCAATGAAAAAATCGCCCTGCAAAACCGCTTCATCAAACTGGCCGATACCGACCCGCGCCTCATGCAACGCCTGGCGGATCGGCAGCTAAACATCGTAAACCCCAATGAGCAAGTGCTCCCCCTGGCCAACGACACCCGCCCGCGCGACGTTCAAAGTCTTATCGACGAGGCCCTTAAACCCATCGAACCCCAACCCGTCCCCCCAGTCCCCTGGATCATCAACATCGCCCGCTTCAACGTAATCCGCGCCCCCCTGATCATCCTGGCCCTCTTCGGCTTCGTCGTAGCCTTCCTCCTCGACATCCGCCGCAGCTAAACGACAAACTAATCCAAACGATCACGAGCCAAAATGGGGGAGGTTTACCGCCGAAGACACAAGGCGCGAAGGAACGAGGAGGCGGAGGCTGCCGGTCACAGGGCCAGAGGGGCGGCGGGTTGCTCGGTGACGTAGTGAACTGCGGCCGCCTTCGGATTGTAACATCCCCGCAGCTTGCAACCCCACGAGAGAACCCGGATGCCGGAAATCTGCCCGTCCGGTTTGATGAGGGGGGACTCAACCTACGTAACCACGGCTCGTCCGCGGCCAAGAGGTTGAGGCCTCTACTCTACCGGTCTTTTTTACAGTCTGCTTCGGATTCCATACCACGTGCCGAGATTTTAGCGTCGATCCCCCGCCCCCTGCCACACGACCTCACTGCGTACCCTGATTTCTTGCTGTGACAGAGCACAGACAGAGCGCAAGACTGGCAATTACAAATTATCGGATGTAATCTATACCGCATGCGGCAGGTCATGACCC
>DAHXLH010000124.1:0-10495 GCA_027366115.1 Phycisphaerales bacterium | reverse complement strand
AGGCGGAATGGACGTTGATCTGCATGAGCTTCAACCTGCGGAAGCTGTTCCAGGCCTCGCGGATGAACGTGGCGTGACGCTAAGGGCGGGAAAACCACCGGCGGCCGCAGCAAAATGGCCACCGGCGGCAAATTCGGCTGCATTTTTTCATCTGGCAGAAAAAACTTGGTACACCGGCCAGATTTTAAGCCGCCATGAAGGAAAGAGCGGAAAATTTACTCGGTGGCTGAAAGACATTACTCGGACAGGCTCCTAGCAAAATCGCACCCCCAATTTCCCGCTGCCTCCGGGCAACGCCATATCCTCCATAACCTCCCCCTACCTGTGAGGAGCAGCGCCCCTCGGGCGGTCCACCTTCTTTACGGTTTTACGCAGAATTTCGTACAAATAGGTCGTGCGCCCGCGCCGGGCCATGTTGGCCCGGTCGGTGCCTGGGCGGCAAAAATACAGCTCAAGACAGGTCAAAGATTCTTGAGTTCGTTCGCTTTCTCACATAATATCAACAGCTATGCCAGCAACCGAGGAGATATCGAATTATGTCCAGGAGATTACAAAGACTTCACCTGGCTGGCAAGGATTTTGTAATACTGGAGAGGCGGGAGTACGAGCGTCTGACGAGGCGTCACAGTGATCCGCGATCCAGGGGACCGGGCGTTGTGGGAGACGTGCCATTGCCGGCTATGCCGAGCAAACTGCCGAACGGTAATTACCCGGCACTGGAAGGTCTGCGTGCGGGCCTGGCGCGAAAGTTGATTACACGACGATGGGCTGCCCAACTTTTACAGGCGGAATTAGCCAAACGTGCCGGCATCCGTGCGGAAACCCTTAATCGCATTGAAAAAGGCAAAGTTACGCCCAGCGTAGCCACCGTTGACAAGTTGGATAAGGCGCTAACCCAAGCGGAGCGAGCAACCATCCGTCAGCATCAAACACCGAATCGCTAATACGCCGCCGCTGCCACCGAGGATGCGGGACGGAGAAGATTCCGCGTTATAGTAAACATGTTCCACGCCCACGGAAGGATCCCCAGCCACAGCCACCCGCCGGCGGCGGGTGGAGTGGAGTGCCGCCTGCCGCAAGTACCGAGTCCCCAACCCAAACCCGCCCCGGAATGCCGCCGCCGCACGCCCCTATCCATCATCCAGCTACGTCCCCGTTTAATGCCTCTGTCAGAGCAGCGCCGACGAAGAGTTCGCAGCATAGAAGCCAAGGGTTTATCCGCGTAATCCGCGTAATCCGCGGTCTTTTTACAGCCAAGTTTTGAATTCTAGCTACGTCTCCGTTTCACTTCTCTAATGCTCCCAAGCCTGTCTGCTCTACTGTCTACTCCCTGAAAACTCCGCTCTATTGGGCCGGAGCCGCAATTAGCCCTGCGTTTGAAAATTCCACTAGAAATTCAGGTTTGAACGGTTGCTTGGTGACCTTAATACTTTCAATGCGATCCACCCGGTATGCACGCAGTTCGCGCGTTTCAATCTTGATGGCGTAAAGAATGAGTTTGCCATCGTGTGTCCGTCGAAGCGAATAGGGTTCTATGATGCGCTGTGCGCCATCATAGCCAAGCGCGATGCACAGATGATTCGCCGCGGCAAAGCGGATGGATTCCAGCGGCACGCCGGCCCGCCATGTCCAGATGGATGATGGAGGACTCCATTGCTCCGCCGTAGCTTCATCATCGGTTCGCGGGATAGCCGGCAGTGCAGAACTCGGGGCCATACCCTCAATCCAATTGAAGAGGTCCGGCAGTTCGTTCCAAAAATGCTCAAATGGTGGAAGAACCGGCAATTGGTGAGCCAACATATTAGACCAGTCATCTTCGGTTTGCGCCCGGGTATCATCGCGCATAATAGTCCCTGCGGTAGGCACCGGAACACCCTTTGATATACACTTTTCTTCAAGGACGGTACGAATGATTTGCGGTTGAGAACGCAAATCCGGACGCCGAAAGAGATTGATGATGTCATAGAGATCACGCGGCCTGGAGCGTTCGCCCATTGCACGGAGCTTTTCCGCAAAGACTTCATCAAAGCAATAGCATCGCACAATTCCCGGCGCAGGAAGCTCATCGGGGAAGGTGTGTGCAATGGGGCGAAGTACCGTTGGCCTGACAATATGTTCAGACGCACTGAGGTCAAGCCTGATACAGGCAACCTGCGGCGCATTACGTGGACCTTGATAATAGATGCGCCCTTCAGTGTAGTTGCCTGAGGGATGTGTCTTGAACAGCGGTTGCCGGCTTCTGAAGTTAAGACCGGACTGGTCGGCGACGTTTTGCAGCAATTCACGGAAAATGGGATCAAGATCGGCTTGGAGAATGGGACCTCCCGGCAAGACAGTAAAATCAAGGTCTTCGGAAAACCGGTAAGTTTCAAGGTAGCATTTCTTCAGGCATGTGCCGCCCTTGAACGCCCACTTGATTGAATGTAATGGATGCGTTCCAATGCCCCATAGCACCCAGCCAAGCACGTAATCCTTCTCCACCACATCTTCGCGCAAGCCCCATTCACGAACTCGTTCTTCAATCGCCGGCCGGTTGATCATAAATGAATCCTCTTTGGCTGTACCGCGGCGTTAATGCGAAGCCCCCAGTGCTTCATGATGCGCCCCGGGCTTTTGCTTGATGGGTCAAGTTTCGTCAGGCCCAAACTGCGTCGATCCAGACATGCATCCACAAGAGACACTGCGTTAATTTTGAGTGTCTCGAGGAGATATCCCAGACGTTTCATAACAGTGTGATTTCCCAACCTGTCGGCGTAAGCAATGATCTTATCGTCATTGCGGTGTTCACTGTGAATATAGGCGTCAAGTATTTCAGCGACATGCCTGATTCCACCCCCTAATGACGGATTATCAAGTATGTCAATCAAGGTGCGAGTTGGATCGGACAGCTTCACCTTGGTTTGGTTTCGCCAGACGATGGCCAATCCGAAATGTTCGCTCTCTTTCCGGTGGCGCAGGCGAAAATGCGTGTCCTGTATGGCCACCATCTTGGCACGGACGGGCGCTGCGGTGATCACCACGACATCGCGGAAAATCTGCTCAGTGAGGTGCCAATGTTCGGCGGCACTCCAGCCCGCGATATAGCAGGGCGCAAAACTCGCCGCTGCGACAATCCATGGATCTTCACGCCACTGCGCGGGGGCCGTCGCCCCAAGCGGGACTGTGACGTACAGGCCATGACGGATTCGGGACAGCCAGCCGCGCGAGGCGAGATATGCGAGCAATTTTCTGGCACGTATCAAGTCCATAGCGAGCAGTTCAGCCGCCTGACCAGATGTAAAAGGGCCTGAAGCTGAACGCACCAACCGGTCGAGCAATGCCCGATTCGAGGCATCAATCCCTTTTGGTCTTTCGGTATATTGCAACTCCATAAAATCTCGCCTAGTTAGATATTCTGATGTTATGATATACCGTCTTGCCCGGAATAGCAAGTTTTATTATCCAGTTTCTACCGTCAAGCCTCAATAGCGTAGATTGTTTTGGGATCGTTACGGAGCGGGCGGCGGCGGAGAAAAGTAGCTCAAATTGCCACGCCATTTACAAAGCGGCGCTGGGAATAATGCATACCGGAGTCGCAGAGCGCGGAGCCCAAGCGTTTATCCGCGTAATCCGCGTCATCCGCGGTCTTTTTCCATTCCGTCTTAAATTCTAGCGACGTCCCCCTGTCGCTCGGAATGCTTGCAGCCTCCTACGCCATCTGGCGGGATTTGATGGTCAGGTAGGCGTTGATGGTACGAAGGCTTAGCGTGTCGGCGTCGGATTCTATTAAACTGGCACCCGCCATGGCGAGTTTGCGTTTGCGGCTGTCGCGTTCGGTGGCCAATTTCCGCGCGGCCATGGCTTGAAAAAGGCGATCCGGCGTTGCCGTCGGCCCGGCGGCAATGCGATCCAATAATGGGTCGCGCAGCGATACCACCATCAGCAGGTGCCGATGGCGCAACAGCACGGCTGCCTCCCATAAATTTTCCGCCAATTGCGGATCATTCAAATCGGTAAACAAAAAGATCATGCTCCGTTTGTTCTGCCGCACGCGAATCGCCGCAGCCAGGGCGGCATAAGACGGGTACACCGGTTCGGCGTGGCAATCCGTCAGCGCGTCGATGACGTGTTGCATGGCAGAGGCTGTGCCGGAGGGCTTGATAAAGGTGTTCACCGTATCGCGAAAGACCACCGCCCCCACGTGATCATTCTGGCGGATGACTACGTGCCCCAGCATGATTGCCGCATCAATGGCGCAATCCAGCATGGTACGTTTGCCCATCGGATTGGCCATCATGCGGCCGGCATCGAGGCACATCAGCACATTCTGTCGGCGTTCCACCTGAAACACATTGGTAATTAACCGCTGATGATGGGCGGAACTTCTCCAGTTGATGTCCCGGAAATCATCATCGGGGAGATACTCGCGGAGTTGTTCAAATTCGCGGCCACTGCCCAAAATGCGCCGCCGATGCACGCCCATCATGGCCAGAGTGTGATGCCGCCGCAATATTTCAAACCGTCGAATGCCCCGCAGATCCGGATAAATCCGTACCGCGTTCGGTTGCGATGCGCTGCTACGCTGTAAAGCCCAGGGCAGGGCAAAACTCAGGCTGACAATGGCGGGTTCAAGTTGCAGGGGGCCGCGGGCAAGCGGGGTAGTTTCAAAGGCGGCTAAAACGGATTCCCGCGGATGCACGGTAACACGAATGCGTGCGGGATTTCCGGACAATCCCTCCGGCCAGGGCTGCTCCAGGGTGACAATGCAGGAGCGCCTTGAATTATTTTCAATGCGATAAAGCAATTTTAACGCTGCATCCACTTCGCCCCGCGCGGGAAATTCCGGCGTTACGCGGATGGCTGTTTTGCGCAGGGCTGCTGCATCAAAAATAAACAGCGCAGCGATGACAATATTCACGCTGATGCCGATCATTAAAAATGCCGGGGTAAGCGCAGCGGGCAATAGGAGCACCGTGACGGCTGCGAAGCTCCATAGTGTGGCTTTTCCCGGCAGATTCATCGCGGAACCTCAAGCGATTCCATAATCTGTTCCAAAACTTCCATTTTGCGCATGCCGGCCACTTCCGCATCGGCGGAAAGCGTGATGCGGTGGGCCAGCACCGGCTCGGCCAATCGGGCAATATCATCCGGTGTGACAAAATCGCGGCCATGAATTAGCGCCCAAGCCTTGCTGCAGGTAAGCAGAGCGATGGAAGCCCGCGGCCCGCCGCCCAGCACAATGGACTCATGCTTGCGCGTGGCGCGTACCAGCGACATGAGATATTCCAGAATCGCAGGTTCCACACGCACGATTGCCAGGGTGTCCCGCGCGGTGGTAAGTTGATCGACCGTCAGCACGGCGGTAACGCCGGAGGTTTCCAGCCGGTCCGGCGGATGGCCTTGATCAATGGCATTGAGCAGGTCGCGCTCGGAAACGTCGTCCGGATAGTCCACAGGAATTTTCAGCAGGAACCGATCCTGCTGCGCTTCGGGTAGCGGATACGTACCTTCAAATTCCACCGGATTCTGCGTGGCAAACACCGTGAACACGGGCGAAAGCAAATGCCGCTGGCCGTCAATGGTTACATGCCGCTCGCTCATGGCTTCCAGAAGCGCGGACTGTGTTTTGGCTGGCGCGCGGTTGATTTCATCCGCCAGCAGCAGATCGGTGAAGATCGGCCCTTCATGGAGATGAAATTCATTGGAGCCGGGCGTAAAAACCGTGGTGCCCAAAATATCCGACGGCATAAGATCGGGCGTAAATTGCACCCGCTTAGCCCGGCAGGAAAGCGTCAGAGCCAACGTGCGCACGCTTAATGTTTTGGCGGTTCCCGGCACGCCCTCCAGCAGCGCGTGACCACCGGCCAGGAGCACGGTCAGCATCATATCAACGAGCAATTCCTGACCGCGGATGACTTTCTTTATCTCCGCCCGTCCGGCGTTCAGAGCCTCGATGGTTTGTTGCAGTTTGGGATCCGTAATGTCGGCCACGTGATATCTCCTTAGCAAGTTGCCATGATTGTGTCATTAAATCCGCCAGGACGCGATTTTCCGCGGCTCTCCGCCGTCGGGATCCAGTAGCTTTTTTCCGCATATTCTGTTCGATGGTTTGCAACTGATGGGTTAATAAGTGCCACTTCTCTGCAGTGGGGGCAGGCTGCTTTTTTATTTTTTGCGCGATCTGCTCAGGCCGGCAGCGTAACGCCAGCGCCAGGCGGTGCACTGTTTCCTGATGGACCCGCTGAAATATCTCGGAATCTGAAAGTGAACTTTCATAGAGCCGCCCCAGCATGGCAATGTGTTCCACGCTGGAACGCGCCATGACTTTAGAAGCTTTCCACTTCAGGGGCGGATACCCTCTGCAACTCCAGACGTAAGCAATGAAAAGCAGCATCAGTTCCAGCAGGGCCGGAAGCAGGCCATAACGCCGAAGAATATCCAGAGTCGTATAATTATGCCCGATTCCCAAACTCCACTGATCCAAAATGACCGGCTTATTGCCGATGATAGCCCGCAGAAAATCCAGATTGCCCGCATGGTTGATGCCGCCGTTAAGCACCGGCCACGGCGACCCGATAAGCACCACGTGCCCCTTACCAAGGGACCGTTCAATGACCACCGGGCCGGATTTGGTTCTGGCTATTATCCGCCAATGTTTATCCTTTTTCGGAATAATCAGGTAGGCCGGTGCTAATAATTGTAAATGGCTCCTGCCGGTGGATGCGGTGCTCAGCAACGCGGGGGAATTATCCCACCGCACATTCTTAATCCAGCGTTTGAGCTTGTTCGGGCTGTCCCCTTTTTGCATGATCGACAGCCACTTGGGAAAAATGCTTGGCATTCGCATTCGAATGTGTCGCGGCTTTCTTTGATGTTCTCCGCGTTTTTTCGTTTTTACTTTTTCCGGCTTGTGTTTGCCCTTCTTCGGGTTGTCAGCCACAAACGCACTAACCAATCCAAGAATACGCAACTTGAAATGATTCGTTAAGCCGGTGGGGTTTTGCGTGCAGTCGATAAGGGTGTTGCCCGCAGCGATCCACCGCAGCAACTGCGAATTGTAATGTTTACCGGCGGAATAATTTTCCAACATACCTGATTCATAAGGCGGCGTTACATTCAACAGCACGCCTGTGGCATTGCGCGGTAGGAGGGGATGAGTTAAAAGCGTAACTTTCCGGCCGCCGGTTTGAAGAAATTGTTCCAGAGCGGCCGTGCCGTAGGGGTCAAAGCGATAGGCGCTGTACAGCGGCATTTGCGCTGAGCCGCGCGATGTGGTCCAGGCCACGCTGACCAGCAGCCAGATAAACAGAGCTAGAAATCCCACAGCCAGTGCGGCCGGCACAATTTTACGCATGCGTATCCCCTCCAACCGCGACCGGTACGCTGACCGGGCTTACACGATTTTCTTCTCCGGCCCGCGCCGTCAGGCCGCCGATTTGTTCACGTAAAACATCAGGGTTGATGTTGGGATACAGTTTTCGGCCATACCAGACGTGATCAAATAAATCGGTCAATGATTCAAACAACGCACGTTGGGGTTTATCGCCATGAAAATAACGCACATATTGCCAGTTGGTGTGATTGCGGCGGAATCGGATTTTTCCTGTTTCATGCAGGCCGGCCAGGAGAGCCAAATACATCGCCCGGTACATGGCGCGGAAATCGCCATCGCTGTGAAACTGCCGCGCCAAGCGCATCCAGGAATCACCGGCCATCGCCAAAGCGTCGCCCTGTTCCATCGCCTGCTTAATTTTCTCCCGGCTCAACAGGCCATCAGAGGTCTCCGCCCCCGCCTTAGCACCGGCCTGCCAGCGGATAAGCACCATCACAATTCCCGCAGCTAACGCAATGCCCACTACCGTTGCCAGGATTTCCAAAAAATTGGCAAAGGAAAAACTCGCAGCGGCATGATGGCCCTGTAACGCTGTGTGTTTCCGGGGATGAAAATAATGGCCCAGCCATTTCATCAGTCGGTCCCATTGCCTGCCCAGAGAATCCCATAAGGGATTTTTTGTTTTTGTGAGCCGGCGACTTTGGCGTAATCGCCATTGCTGAAAAGGGGGCTTTGCCAGGATTTGCCGCAGAAGCTGATGGGCATGACCGAGTGTGGTCGTTGGCAGCTTGGCGGGGGCACCGCCCCCTACTGCAGCCGCGGCGGGCACTGCGATTGAAAAGAGCAAACAGCACAGACAGGGCAGGATTAAAAGCCGAAGGATTTTCATGCGGCCTTCTCCCGCAGCGCATGAAGTCGAAATTGAATATCGGCACCGGTATGGCGTGATTGCACGTGATAGAACTGAATCACGGAACTGCTGTGCCATAGCAGATCAAATCCCATCCAGATAAATACCGCCAAACCCAGTTCCAGAGCCGAGCTGCGCAGCAGCAGTTGCAGGCGCAAATCTCCGAGGCCGGCAAATGACGGGATCACCGTATCGGCAAGGATGTGCAGTGTTGCAATAACGCCGATGTACACGACCAGCAGCGTTACGAGCAACACAGTAAGCTGTCGCCAGGCACTTGGTGCGGCCAGGCCGATCCACATGGGGCGGCAGACATGCTTAAAAGAAATGGTCGGAGAATCCAGCAGACTTGGCACAACCAGAGCGCTAAGAATCATGAAGGGAAATCCCGGCACCACCAGCAGCCAACACCCCCACACCGTCGCCGCCGCCAGCATAAGGCGCAGAATAATCATGGGAAACAAACGCTGCACAAGCAGCCGTCCTTCGATTTTTCCCGTAACTGCCCAGCGGACATGTTGCTGAATCCGGGCCAGAATACACCACCGCCACACCATGGCCGGAAGCAGCAGCCACGCGTAGAGCGCCGTATCTCCGGGCCGATGTATAGCGATATCCGCAATAATCGGAAGCATGAGCAAGGCAGTCGGAGCAACCGCCAGAATATACATCGGCAAAACCCACGCGCCGTGGGCGCGGATAAATTCCAATCCCGCATCCAAGGCACCGGCAAAATCGCCGTTGGATTGCAAATCAATGTTTTCCCGTGCCATCCATCAGCTCCGCAACCCCATAATGAAAATCATCGCCCGGAGACCAAAGTAAATCATCAGCACCGACACCGGACTTAGCAGCGTACAGAGAATCAGCCAAATCCGTCCCCGCCAGCCATAACCAGCATTTTCCGCGTTGCGCCGGGCTTGCAGAATGCGCAAGCCCTCACAGGAATAATTTATCCCATCATAGCGGGTGGAACATTCTTCACAGATAGCTTGGCCGGTAATAACACAAATTCCAATTGCCGGGCGATCAGGATGATTGAGGCAGAATGTTTTTTTCAACGCCATATTTTCGGCACCCTGTGACGCGCAAAACTGCAACTTTTTGGAATCATACCATCGGCAGATCAATTGGCGTAGCGGAGCGCGGTTTTGTGCGATGCGCATCCAAAATCTGGTGCACGATTGCATGAATTGGGGCGGCTGTTGAAAATATGCCCCACCAACCACAAAGCGGTTGGCTGCGGAGGATTCCGTAGGGCGAAACCGTAACGCAGGCATCTTGCCTGCACCGGCAGGCGAGACGCCTGCGCTACACGGCAGCACTTTTGACGAAGGGACGAAACAACAATGAAAGCGAATCGCAACGCAGGCATCCTGCCTGCACCGGCAGGCGGGACGCCTGGAGTACGGAATAATCCGCTTCAGAAACGGGGTTGGCATACGCGCGGCTATCTGCCGCACTGGGACCCCGGAAATCGGCCCGTCCATGTGGTTCTGCGTCTGCACGACAGTCTGCCACAGCATCTCCTGGCACAATGGGAAGAGGAACTCCATGGTACACCTGATGCAACAGACCAACGTCGGCGGCACATTGAAGCCGCATTGGATCACGGCATCGGCAAGTGTTGGTTGCGGCAATCCGCCGTTGCCAGCCTCGTCGCCGGGGCCTTGACTCATTTTGACGGACAACGCTACCAGCTCCGCGCGTGGGTTATTATGCCCAACCACGTACACGTCCTCATAACCACGGTGGCCCCGGCAGCCCTCGGGGAGATCGAGCATTCATGGAAATCCTATACAGCCAAGCAGGCCAATCGTCTGCTCGCCCGCAGCGGACAGTTTTGGCAGAGGGAATGCTTCGATCGGGTCATGCGCAACGGACACGAGACGGCGGAAACCAAGGTATACATAGAAGCCAACCCGGTGGTGGCTGGTCTCTGTAAAAGTATCCACGACTGGCCATGGAGCAGCGCAGCACGTAACGCAGGACACAACCGTGAGCACACCCCGTAACGCAGGCATCTTGCCTGCACCGGCAGGCGGGACGCCTGCGTTACATGGGCCGCAGCCGCCAATGAGGAACGTAACTCTTGCCTGCGTGTCCCGACGTGGCCCCGTCTGCGGTAAGCAGGCCGCATCCGTGAACAGAAACTGTAACGCAGGCATCTTGCCTGCACCGGCAGGCGGGACGCCTGCGTTACATGGGCCGCAGCCGCCAATGAGGAACGTAACTCTTGCCTGCGTGTCCCGACGTGGCCCCGTCTGCGGTAA
>DAHXLH010000117.1:0-7663 GCA_027366115.1 Phycisphaerales bacterium | reverse complement strand
GCCCCGCGAACCCAACCGTCGCCTGGCAGGGGAAACAGGGGTATCAGTTCGAGCAGCCGCTGGGATTGCAGTATGTCCGCCAACGCTGGTACGACCCGGCAACCAGACAATTTATCAGCCAGGATCCGCTGGGCTTTGCCGACGGTGATGTCAATCTCTTCCGCTATGCGGGCAATAATCCGGTCAATGCCAATGATCCGGGTGGAACAGCGCTGGAATACATCGGGAAGAATCTGTATTGGAAGGTGCATGCCGGCGAAACGGCTTGGGGAATTGCTCTAAGACTGACTGGCCACGGCGCAAACTACTCGAAGATATTCCAGCAGCCACCTGGCGGATTTGGCCACCTGCATCCCGGCGAACTGCTGGCCGTCAATCCGACGGATGTCGGTCTGATCGCCAATCATCACTGGATCGCCGAGCCGGGACAGCCAGCCGGGCCGACGATATACGTTAGCGGCAACACAGCCGCAGGGCCGTGGACGCGAGGTGTAAACTCGCAAATAAACTCACGTTATGAAGCCGCCTTGAAGACGTATCTTTGGAACACCAGGCTGGCGACGATGCAGTATGGCCTCGACGTGGCGCGGGATGACGCACAACGTTATAAATACGCGTACCGACAGGGTTGGGTTAACTTCTGGGAAACGATGACAGTCACTGTTGGTAGCTTCGGAGCCTCGGAGTTCGCAGTAGGCTTTTCCGATGCCGTCACGGCGGGCAGAGCTTCAAGGGTGATCGAGGTCGCACGAGAACTTCCCCGCTTCTCGGAAGTAGGGCCCTTATTCGAGTCTGCATCGCAGGAAGCGAGGGCGGCGGCCCTCTTAGTGCGCCTCGGTAGGTCTACCGCAACGACAGTGCTTACCGCGTTCTTTGCTGCGTATGCAATTGGTGATCTAAAAGGCCAAGCGTCCGAATCGGTTGAGCGATTTGCAACAGGTGTAATTTCGCACGAAGGAGTACACGCGGCCATTGAGATAGCCTGGGCTGTATACCACGATCTCACTCAGAGGGCACAATTGCTTGCCAGTCTGAACCCGCTGATTACCAACGACACGGTTAACCTTTACCAAGCTCGGCTTCTACATGCATATAACGAGTTCCGGCGCGAAGTTATGAGCAATTCCGTCCGCCCGTAGCAGGCCCACGCGGAGATGACCTAAATGACGATACGTAAATGGGCAAGGCAACATGAAAAATCGCTACAACGCGCAGCGACCTGGGCGGGTCTGAGCGTTGCCTTAGTAGTACTATTTTTCATGCTTACGCTTGCTAACTTCAATGGTCATTACAGCGCGTTACGGCGGCTTCCACTTGGAAAAGCCTGGATTTATCTCGCAGCGCATCAAAGATCGGCGACAACCTTCCATCGGATGGAAAGCTTCGGGCCGTTGGTCTGTATTGTAACCCTGACGCTGGCCGTGCGAGAGCTGATGCATCCTTCTTCGGAAAACGGGGCCTATCCGATCGGTTTTTGGGGCCGCATGGTATTATTAGTTGCCTCGCTGTCGGGCCTGACCTATTGCACCGCTGCAATGGTCACGGCCGTCGGAAATTTCCCGTCGGGGCAGAATGTATTGACCGGGTTCCCCCATCAAACATTCTACCGCCTGTTCGTTCGCAACGGGCAAGTTAATCCATGGTATGTGGTGTGTGTTACAGGCTGGATATTGTTTTGGCTGGTGGCGGTGGCGCTTACATTGGCGTTCGCAACGAAGGATATCCGCAGGCACCTGCGTGAGCGGAATAGCTCCGGGCGTGCAGAAAACGGCGGTGAAGGGTTATAGTGGTCAGTATAGTGCCGGGAAGGATAAAAACGTTTCGCCCTCGGCAATGTGTCTGGCGTTCCGAGAATTGGTAAATAGTCAGCCATGATCGCAATCGATGGAAAATACAATAATTGTCGCAGAACGGGCATGACCGACCCGGAGGGGCGTACCGGCTTCTGCTCCTGGACGGACGACGATCAACTCGCGGCGGTGGCGTTGCCAAGCGGAGGCGGCATTGTCACGAACACCTACAACGGCGACGGAATGCGATTCAGCCGAACCGACGCCAACGGCACCAACAGCTTCGCGTGGAATGGAAAGGTTCTGGACGCTCAACTTGGCGCGGGCAATACGGTCAGCACATGGTATACGCAGGGCATGGGCGAGTATGGTGACATTATCTCCGCACGCGACGCCGTTGCCGGTGCCAGCAGCCTGCAACTCTATGACGCATCGGGCAATGTCAATCAGACCACGGACGCCGGCGCGAATATCACCGCCACCTTAAGCTACGATGCATTCGGAAACGTCACCGACAACTCCGGCCCCGCGAATCCCACCGTCGCGTGGCAGGGGAAACAGGGCTACCAGTTCGAGCAACCCTTGGGATTGCAATATGTCCGCCAACGCTGGTATGACCCGGCAACCAGACAGTTCATAAGTCAGGACCCGCTGGGCTTTGGCGGAGGTGATGTCAACCTGTTCCGCTATGCCGGCAATAATCCGGTCAATAGGAATGATCCCAGCGGGCAGGACATGATTGATGATCTCACACTGCCCAAGGTGTCCTTAGCAGCGCGCCCGCTGGTTCCGCCAGCCACCGCTCCGGCATCGCAGCTGAGCCATCCGGAAACGAAGCAGTATTGGCAGGTGGTCGCGTTGCATGACGCGGGGATCGATCCGGCACAATGGCATCCACGTCAAGGTTACGACGCCAACCGGCACATCATCCACCTAGTCTATCGCTACTATAAGGAACTTTATTTACATAACCAGAAAGCACTTCTCTGGGCGGGCATGGCACGCTTGGCGGGTGCCGCAGCGGTCGGCGGAATGATTCTGGCCAAAAGTTTGCAGGATTCATCTCTCGCAAAGGAACGGCATTACATTAGCCACGCGCGGAAAGAGTTTGCGATTATTCAAAGCGATCCAGCCTACGATCCAGGCCGCTACCTGGCCATCGGAATCTATTTAGCCGATTTGGCGGAAGCGGCGGCGGCAGCCAGGATGGCCGTCGCAGCGGGCAAACTGAAGATTGATCTCATCAAAATGAATAAGGCTATCTTCGAGGACCTGGCTTGGCAACACGCGGCGTATGAACATGGTGGCCTGAAGGAAATGGAGAAGCTTGCATCGGTGCATCTGCTTACCCTACACGAGTTGCGGGCATGGAAACAGATTGCGTCTGGTGTTCGCCAAAACGTCGAGAAAGGCAACCTGTATCTCCTATACAGAGAACAACATCACGTTCTGCAAAAAGGCGGCTACTACCGAGATATTCGCAATTTGTTTCCGCTCACTGGCCAAGCGATGGGGGCAATGATGATGGTCACCGGCTCCCCCGTGCCGGGCGGGGAAAGTTTTGAGCAGGTCGATCCGTTTGGAGATATAACGCGTTTTAACCAGCGGTGGAAATGGATTCAAATCGGGGTCGTTCAGCCGTTTGAACACACATCCCTTCAACAGCGTCAGGCTTGGGTCCGCGAACCTTTCTGGAGCCGGGTCGAGGAGTTCTCGCCATGACCGCATGGAAGATTGGAAAATTTAACGTTCTTCTGTTGGCCTTGATCACACTGGTTCTGGCGTTTGAACTCTCCGACGACCTGCACCTTTGGCGGCCCGGTAAGGTCGTATGGGATTTCAGAAAATCGAATGCCGTTTCCATCGTTGGATGGCCAAGTGATCCTCAACGCCATTTTTGGTTCTTTCCCAGGTTGGATTTTAACGCGACCGTGATACTTCCCGGAGGCCAGACCATTTCCGGAAAGATAAGGGTAGCGGATTTCTTCAGGGCAGGAAATAAGCTTGCCAGTTTTGATGTATCCGGTGAAGCTAACACACTGGCGTATTGGAAACCCCGCCTGCACGCGCTAATGGTCGATTTGCATTTTAAGAACAGTGACTTGAAATTATTCGATCGCTTCTGTGCCCATGGCACGACCCAAAATTATTACAGCCGCGATATTGTTTTCGAGCAGCGGAAAACGACCCCATTGCTCGAGTTCGAATTCCAAGATCTCAGGGACGATGATCCGGCCCCGCAAACCTCTCATCGCTGGGATCCGACATTCAGCGAGTATTGGACACCTGGAGGGCTTGGAAATATTGGTAAGCGTCCTTTAGCGATCGTGCCCAAAGACAAGCCCGCGCTTTGGGATTTCCGGAAGGCCCATACGCTCACGCAGATAGGTGTAACCGCAAAAGCGCTGGGGCCGCTGCCCGTTTATCCGGTGGCTAATTTCCCGTTAACCATGCGGTTTCCCGGCGACAGGACATTCTCTACCGCTCATGCGGGAACCATTTTATTTCAACTCTCCGGCAACACGGTGCAGTCGCTGAACATGGCGGGCGATAAAGCCGACCTGCAGGTTTGGAAACGCCGGGTGTATGGGTGGCTCAAGACCCTGAAATTTCCACCGGCGGCTTCGGCCAAATTCGCAACCTATTTGAAGGACCGCCACCTGCATTATGCACACCACGATGTCACCCTGCGTGATTCGAACAGCTACCCCGCCGTAGAGATCGATTTGGTCCGCCTCCATCGGCACAAGAATGGCCGAAGGCTTTATAATGGCGGCTTGGAGGTTTATTGGCTGCACAATATGCCATCCGGGTATTAGGTAGGCGACATACGCTCATTCCGATTCCGTTGACCAATGGTGAATCATGGGTGCAGTAATCTGGAAATATGTTGTCATTCTCGCCTCGGTACTCCTGGCATGGAGCGCAGTGGGTTGGGCGTTGATTACCTTGTTTTTGTCGTTCATTGACTGGCCTGGGCGAAAGATGGGCAGTGATGCTGGCGGCGTGCCGGTAATCCAAGCCGATGCCGCTCACCGCCTTTTCATTTCTGTGCTGGAGCCAGCCATTGCGATTGTTTGGATACTCTGCTTAGCTGACAGCATATTTACGATTTTGAAAACCGGCAATCTTCGGGATGTGGCAACGTTGGCTCGGGCTGCGCTATTTGGTGTAGGTGGACTTCATGTGCCCGCTGGCGCACTGCTGTTGTTGGTAAGCGGGTTTATTTGTCTGCTTGGCGGCCTGGGCCGAATCCCCGCGCGTAAGAAGTTGACGGAGAAGGGTTATTATTTGCCGTTGTTTGTTTTTCTGGTGGGCTTCGGGGCGTGCGCGGTTTACCCCGATGTTATCATGAGATCGGAGGGCCATCTACCTCTGCGGCAGTTATATCTGCTGGTCGAGTATGTATGCGGCTTAACGCTTGCGGTTCCCACGGCGGGGTTTATCGTCCTGGGGGTTGTTCGCAGTTATTGGCAGCACAGTTCCAGACGCCAAAAAAGGGCGTAAAAATTGCGGCAGTGCGGACAGGAGTGGTATACTAAGGGGATAGGCGAGAATGGTGACGTTACCTCTACCCGCGAGGCATCCGCCGATGCCAGCAGCCTGCAACTCTATGACGCTTCGGGCAATGTCAGGCAGAGGCGACATGAAAACGGCGGGTATCAGCTTTTCGAGTGTTTTTTTTAGCTGTGGGTATAATTAGGCAGCCGAAAAATTCGTCCGATGAGGCGAATCGTCTGATCATTGCTATGAATTCGGGGCCAGCGAGATGGGGCATTTCTACACCAACGCGACACTGATGGGACCAGCAGGTCTGGCGGTGGCCGGGGCGGTCTGCCAAATGCGGCGCGTGGCAGCGATAACCCGGAACTGCGGCAATTTCACAGTTATTTTCGATCGCGAGAGCGAGCAGCAGGACGGCCGCGCATATCCGTTTATGGAGCAACTTACTGCGACCCTTAATTGTTTGGGATTGTACGTGACCAATCACAACGATGACGTTCTATGTTACCGTCTTTACAAATCGGGTAAGGTCGTCGACGAATACGACTCCTGCCCCAATTACTTCGAGGGTCCGCCAGTCCCACCTGAGGGTGGCAACGCCCAGGTACTCTGCGAGGCCTTCGGCGTTCCACACGCGCGGCAGCGGGTGTGGGATATCCTCCATTATGACCGATTTGCCGAGGGGGATTTGGTCGGCAGACGTCGCATATTTGAGATCAGCCGACATTTTGAGCTCAACCGACATCGTGCGCTTGTTCAAGCGTTGGAGCTACCGCCTATCGCCGTCGGCCTAGGGTATACTTATCTCGCGCGGGATGGGTTGCCGGATGGCATGGCAGAGGACGACATCATCTCGCTGGATGGCGAAACGAATACGTAAACCGCCTGGAGCGTGTTATGAAATATTGTTCAGGAATCGTGTGGAATACCGCTGGCACGGAGTTCCATGCCAGTGAAGTCTTAGCGTTCTACCAAGCTCGTTTGCTAAGGGCCTTCGGTGATTTTCGCCGCGAGTTAGCGGACTGTCCGGTGGGGAAGTAAGTCAGACGTTTGAAGGGGTGTCCCTCCATGGCATTGCCTCAATGGATAGAACATAACAGGATCGCGTTGCGGAAGGCATTGATTTTGGTGGGGATGAGCGCACTGTCGTCCGCCATATTTTTGTCGCTTGTGATGCTCGATTTTACCGGCCATCTTTCTGTATTGCGACGCCTGCCGCTGGCGAAAGCGTGGAATTACTTGGCGGCCCACCAAAACTCAAAGATTAGCTTTGACCGGATGCGAATTATCTGGCCGGTCGTCTCCGTCGGATTGCTCGTAATGGCGATCTGTGAGTTGGTTCGCCCCCTACAGCAATACCTCAATTGGTCCGCCGCCGGATTTTGGGGACGCGTGGCGACGTCTTTGATCGGATTGGCGACCATCACATTTTTTATGATTTCCAGCATCCTTGCCTTCGGAAACTTCCTCCCAGGGCAAAGTCTATTTACAGGGTTCCCATCACAGACCCTTGATCGGATTTTCGTCCACCACAGCGTCATCTTTATTCACCATGGCTTTGTCCGCCATAGCTCAATAAACTGGATACCAGTAGTGTGTATTTCGATCTGGCTATGGGTTTGCGGATGGGTGTTGGTGTTGATGGCGAATGATATCCGCGAGCATCGCAGGAAGCGAAGGCAGGGGTTGTAGCGGCCAATATGCGAACCGGCATGGCTACGCCCGATGGCAACATTACCACGTATGCCTGGACGGATGACGACCAACTCGCGGCGGTGACACTGCCGAACGGGGGCGGCATTGTGACCAACACCTACAACGGTGACGGTGAGCCGACAAGCTGGTACGGTCAAAATTGTCGATAGTTGCCAAACATCTTGAACGCGGCCATGCGCAATATAAGCTCTTGATGTTGGTTGGCATATAAGTCCGGACGGAAGTCTGGAAAGAATTGCGCGATGAGTTGCCGACAGAGGTGCCAGTCGCATTCCACGAAAAACGAATACCGGAGAATATTGCACGCCAGGACGGACTCATGGCCGCCATAGCGGTTGGCGATGGTGGTCGCAAGGGCGTCCCGAAGGTCGATGGAGGTGACGAACGGGAAGATACATGCCGCGCGCAGGTGTCCTTCGTGAATGAGCTTGCGAACAAACAGATCAACCGGTGCGGCGGGGCCGCGCTGCAACTCCTGTTCCAGAAGCAGGCCAATCGTGGCGGCCGCCTTAGCGCTTACCACATAGGAGGTCATACCGGCGAAGAGGCGATGGCGAAGATCAAGAATGGAAAAACTGCTGTTGGCGGTGCCCGCATCTTTGGCCTGCCGGAATGTCCGGTAGGCTGACCAGTAAAATCGCAGATATTCCAAG
>DAHXLH010000107.1:0-4167 GCA_027366115.1 Phycisphaerales bacterium | reverse complement strand
AACCGTTTCGCTTCCATTTGAGCGTGATGCGATGCATTCAGATACAACACCTGCCCGCAGATGATGGAAACGCCGGGAACATCATGCCGCACCTCCGCCGACCATTGGGTGGCGAGCCTGGGCGACAGAGATGTATTAAGTTGCACGGTTGAAGAAATGGAAATGTCATGCGGGAGAATATCAATCACGCCCGGAAAAAGATTTGCCGGTGATTGCCGCAACCGATGCAACGCGGAGGGAACGCCCTGCGGCACCCGCCAGGACTTTAATGCGCCTTGGAAGGCGCTGGGCCGCAAGCCATTGGCCAAGGCGGAGTGCGCCAAGAGTAGCCGAGCGTTAGCTATTTTTTCCGGCGTGAAAAATGACCGCCATGCAGCTAACCGCCGTTCTGCGACAACGGTATCCGGAAGAATGGCCGCTACTGTGGTATACCCGGCAATTAATCGCTTAGTTTGCAGCACGCCAAGCAGATGATCTAATGCGTGCAGTTTCATTAAGGCCCCCTCCGCAGACGCCGCGTGAATCGTAATCACCCCCGATTGCCGCAAATGCCCCCACACAGAGGAGAATTTAGCCTCGTCATGTTTGAGGGCCGCGGACGAACCATCTAACAATTGCCCGTTGGCGGTATAGCCCACTGCGAACGACCGGATTCCCAGCCATAGCGTAATGAGAACAAAGGCCGATGTTGCGATGAACTTCAGTGATCCGGGATGAAGCCATTGATTCAAGCGGCGCGACAAGTACCGCGGATTTCGCGGATCACGCGGATTACAAGAGGGCGTTACCCGGTTGTTCGGGCTATAACCGACCCCATTCTCCCTTTCGGATTCCGGTGCGATCTCATCAGGTAAAAATGCTTTCTGCGCTTTGATAAGCTTGCAACCTCCGCGAACTATTTTATCCGCGCTATCCACGTAATCCGCGGTCCGGCACACCCAAGCCCCCAGATAAGCCGGCAAAACCAGAAATGTTACCAGCCAGATACACCCGGTGGCACCGGCGATAAAAAGTCCCAACGTCTGTAACCCCGGGGCGGAACTCGCGGCCAATGCTCCGTAGCCCGTCATGCTGGTACATACACTCATGGATATGGGACCAAATAAATCCCGTGCTGCTAAAGCGGGCATGTCAGCTTGGTACTGCCCGGCTTGTTTTGCCCGCCGTTGCAGCGCCGCAATAAGCTGAATGCCGTAATCGGTCGTGGCCCCGCAGAGCAGGCCATCAAACCCCAGGACGATTAACGGAATATGCAGCCGCAGCAGGCCGGCAAGACCCAATGCGGCACCCAGCCCCACCATGGGCGGAATCATGCAGAGCACCACGGCACCAATTCGGCGGAAATACCACGCGATAACTCCAGCCACCAGCAACGATCCGAGAATTGAAATCATTTTCAGATCATGCTTTACCAGCCGCTGATTCTCAACAAAATTACGATAAGGCCCCACGATCCAGACGCGCAAAGCGGGCATTTGCTTTTTTACGTTGGCAATGGCCGCGCGAATTGTGGCAAGCATTTTTTCAGACGCCGCGACATTTTGCGGTCTAAAGGGAGGCACAAGAATCATCATCGCATGTCGGCCATCGGCGCTGACCAGCAGTGGACCGGAGAAATGCGCTCCCGCCCCCGCATGAACGGATTTGAATTGCGCCACCAGCAATCGCCGCATATCCAACGGATCGGCCTGTAATTCTCCGGCAACTATCTGCCCGGCCGGTCCCGCCATTTTCCGCACCTGCCTGTGAAAATAGTGATCCAGCCAAAGTGCGGACAACCGGTGGCGAAGCGTATTGAATTGCGGGTGCGAAAGCAGAATTGGCGCGCTGTTCTGTAAACCCGCTTGTGCCTGGAGTTGCCGCGATTCTGGTGCCCCATACCAGAGCCTTGAAAACGCATGGGTGTTTTTCAGGTCTTGCGCCAGCAATCGCACCGCGGATCTCAAATTCCCCTTTTGCCCGGATGCAAAATGCACATCCAACCGCATGGCATCGGCCAAACCGTTACGATCCTCCGACAGGCGCACATCATGAATCGAGGCGCTGTGAGCGGAGAAAAAACTCAGTAGACTGGTTTGCCACACGATATTCCGCGATGCGGCAAACAGCAAAACGCCAAAAATCAACAGCACGGTGCTTAAGACAATCCGGTGCGCCTGCAATCGTCCATACCACCAGATCATCCAACGCGTGAGTTGATCTGGTTCAGGGGCGGAAGCTGCCGCCATGCTTTGGCCATTCGATTCGCTCATGGCGGCCCTGCCGGTGCAAAACACTGCGGCTTTAGTTGCCGGTTCAGTTGGGTGCGGCGTAACCAGAAGATGCTTTGATCGCCATTTTTTGCCACAATACGGATATATTTTAATGGCTTAGCCCCGGCTTGATGCCCCGCGGAACCACTGCCCGCTGAGACGGCAAAGCCAAGTTGAATCTCGCGGATAGCCTCTTTGAGCACCCTGCCTGGCGGGCGCAAAGTAAACAGTTCAAGCGTTGGGCGTGTTTTTTTATGCGTTATGGAACCGGCTGGCGCATCTTTTGGCACCGGGCGCTTGGCACGCCGCACGCTGACCTGATATTGCCGGCTAACTTTACCCGTGTTTCCCAAAGACCAGGCCGCGAACTGCCGCATCATAATCCCGATCGCCGGCTGCGAATCCACCGAACCGGTGCGCCAATGCGAATTAGACTCATTACGCATGTCAATATGTCGCCCGTTAAGAATATAGCACGAGCGATACGGCCAGTTCGTTTCAAAGCGAACCCGACTGGGCCGGGCGATGGTAATAATTCCCTTGCTGAAAAACGGTTTCCGCAGCACCTGCAATTTCTTTTCGCATAGAAATACCGACCGAATGGATTTCACATCTCTCATCGCAGCGAGCGTTTTTACCAACTGGCTCTGGGCGGCACTGCCGTTAATGACCTTGGCGTTCGCCAACGGTGCCGGCAACAAGAGCCCGGCGAGGGTACCTAATAGGAAAACCGAAAGGTGAAAGTAGAAAACTCGCCGCCCGCCACTGCAAGCAGTGCGGTCCAGGATTGGCATGCAATATTGCCGAGATTTCTTTAAATCCACATGTCCAGCCACTTTAATCATGCTTCTGATAATACCATATAAGCAGGGCAGCGGCAGCGCAAGGAATGCGGTTGGCATTTCTCACGGCGTACAATTAACATATCCTTATGGCAACGAAGATCAGTGAATCTAAAATTCAAATACATCCGGTCATGGTATTGGCGGGAAGCGAGGCGTACTTGCGCCGCGAATGGCTGGGGCGGATCCGTCGGGCGGCCTTGGATGAATCGTCCATGGACGCGGGCTATATTCGCATGGAAACGAATGTGTCCGTCACCGCATTGCTGGATGAATGCCGGACGTTTGGCATGTTTTCCAGCCGCAAGTTAGTCGTGCTTGAGCCGGCGGATATGTTGCTCAAGGGCAGGGGCGGCAACAATCCTGAATCGCAAAATGAGCTTGAGGAAGATCAAGCAGAAGAGCTGGCAACTTCCGGCGGTTCGGCGGCGCGCGATCTGATTTTGCGCTATGCCCAGGCTCCCAGTGACAACGCCACGCTCGTATTAATCTGTGACACCTGGCTGAAAACGACACGCCTGCACAAATTCCTGGATAAACAAGGGGCCGTGATCCTCTGCCAGGCGATGAAGGAACACGAAGTTCCACGCTGGCTGACCCAGCATGCGCGAACGGAGTTTGCAAAAACCCTCGACGCCCAGGCGGCCATGCGGCTGGCGGATCTGGTGGGCACGGATTTGGGACGTCTGGAAAGCGAATTGGCCAAATTGGCCCTGTTCGCCGATAAACAGACCACGATTACCACCGCGATGGTTGAGGAACTCGTGGGTTTTCAACATGAACAGGTCGTATGGAGTTTTATTGACGCCCTGGCCGCAGGGAACGCCAAGGAAGCATTAACGCGCCATACAGAACTTTGGCAGATGGACGCCCGGATCGGCTTTACTCTGGTGGGAGCCATATTTTTCTGGCTAAGCCAGGTATTGCGCGCCCGGGAAATGCTGGATCGGCGCTTAAGCGATAATCAGATTATCAAGGAACTTAAACTCTGGCCGGCACCACGGGCCAGTGCCGTAATGGCGTCCGCCCGCCGCTGGGGAATTGAAGGCAGCCGCCGAGTCAGTGCTGCGTTG
>DAHXLH010000098.1:0-4073 GCA_027366115.1 Phycisphaerales bacterium | reverse complement strand
ATGGATTTTGATACAAAAAAGCTGCTGGATCATAAGGCGCTGAAGGAAAAGACCTTGGGATTCCACCATGAATTCAAAAAATTCCTGTTTCAAGGCAATGCGCTTTCACTGGCGATCGGTGTCATTATTGGCGGTGCTTTTGGCGGATTTGTCGGCAAGGTCAACGCTGATCTGATTATGCCGATTATCAATTTATTCCTGCCCAACGGCTCCTGGCGCACGGCGGGTATTACCATTGGCCATGTTCCCAAACTTAATCCCACGACATTCAAACCCATTCTTGATCCGAAAACGCACCAGGTAATTTTGGAGCCGGTGAAATTGCTCATTGGCGATCTGGGCAATACGTTTCTGACTTTAATCATTACCGGCCTAGTCTGTTTTATCGTCATTAAATTGTTGGTAAAGGCCCCGCCACCGCCACCGCCCGCGCCGCCGCCACCGCCGACAAAGACGTGCCCCTTCTGCCTGGACACCATTCCGGAAGCCGCGACTAAATGCAAAAGCTGTTGCAGCCAACAGCCGGTGGCAGCTTAACGACGGGGTAAGTGCCGGGGCGGGCCAGTAGATTGCCCGGTGATGATCTACGCCCCATTAAGACAGTTGGTCTGCGTCATGAAGCCACGTATTGCCTACCGCCGAACATCCTCTTCCACGTCCGGCGGCGGCAATCATCTGCCGCGCTGGGTGTTAATGCCGGCAATGCTGATTTCCACCCTGCTGATAATGCTGGTCATTTCCGGATCGCAAACGCCGTCCGTATTGGCCACGCTGTGTAACGTCGCCTGGGCCGGCATTATTATTCTGCCGGCAATATTGCTGGGCCTGGCACTGTCCCATCCCTTGCGCGACCTGCCCATGATGCAACTTTCCCCTTGGCCCCTGGGCTTTCGCTTGGTTTTGGCGGCGGCGCTGGGCATGGGAGCCTTGAGCCTGGCCACACTGGCACTGGGAAGTTGTGGCCTGATTTCCGGCCCGGCTTGTGCCATTCTGTTAATCATCTCTGCCGCCGCCGGCTACCCTTTCGCTCGCCAATTAAAAGCCCAACTGGAATTTCTAGGCCGCCCCCTGCAACGCCGACACGCTCTTATTCTGTTGGGCTGCATTCCCCTGGCCGTGCTGCTGATTGCCGTGTGCTTTCCCGCCGGAACATTATGGCACACCGAAGGCAATGGCTTTGATGTTCTGGAATACCATTTACAATTACCCCGGCAGTTTCTGGCTCTGCACAGCACGGCACCGGTGCATGAAAACATCTACTCATTTATGACATTAAATATGGAAATGCTCTATCTGATTTTAGCCGCCGAGGCAAAATCCGCGATCGGGGCGGGTTATATTTATTCTCTGGTATTCGGAGCGCAAATATCACATGCCATCGTGACGCTTCTGGCGGTTGCGGGAATACTCCTGGCACCGCTGAATCTGAAGGCCGCAGGCCGCATTCTTTCGGCACTGGTGTTGCTGGCCACGCCTTGGACCCTGGTTGTGGGATCTTTGGCCTATAACGACGGTGCGGTTCTGTTGTATGCAGTATTGGCTATCAGTCTGGCGTGCGTGGCGACGCGCTGGCCCGAGTGGCTGGTACTGGGCGTACTGGTGGGTTTGGCCGTGGGAACCAAAATGACCGCCGGCGTTATGGTGGCACTGCCGATTGCCGCCATTCTTCTGGCGCGCCGCAATTTTCGCCAGTTGGCAATTGTTACAGTTACCGCATTACTTATTTACAGCCCCTGGATGGTCCGTGCCATGGCCGCCACCCACACTGGCCGCAGCCTGGGCAATCCGATATTTCCCATTTTTACCGGCACCCTGGGCCGCGGCCATTGGAGTAAATCCATCGCCTTGCGCTTCGACCGGGGCCACCGCCCGCCCGCGCGGGATGCGGGCGTAGCGGGGCATTTGCACGCCTTGGTTGATCAATCAATTCTCAATCGCCAATGGTCGCCGGGGATCGCCGCCTGGCTCGACGCCTTGCACGCCAAACCCGGTTTTCCCGGCCCGCAAACCCCTTGGCTTTTACGATTCGGCCCACTTTGGCTGGTGCTGATTCCCGCGGCCGCCCTGGCCCTATTTACCGGAATTCAGGCCTGGCTTTTAGCGCTCTGCCTGCTGGTGCAAGTGCTCGCCTGGATAACCTGCACCCAATTGCAGGCCAGATTTTTATTGCCTGCGATTATTCCATTGGCCTGGATGCTGGGAATGGCGGCTGATCTGCTGCCCGGCTATTGTGCCTTCGCCGCTGCAGGGCTTGCGGTGCAGGCCGCCGCCTGTGCGTTACTGCTTAGACCCGAAGCGGGCCTTTTATTTGGGCCAATCAATCCCCAAATGCCCGCTCCTATCGGTGCTGCGATCAGTCTGCCCGAAGATTGGCTTTTATCACCTCCACCGCCGGGACAATTTACATCCCATACCACCTATTATCTGGAGGGTTTGAGCACCCCACTGTATATCCGCGGGCACGTTATTTACTCCACCGTTTTTGATCGTAACAAGCTGGCCAGAGCCTTTCATCACGGAGGCGCGGCGGCGGCACTGCGTTATCTGCAAAGCCATCACGTGAATTATCTTATCCTCGATTGGCCGGAAATAATTCGCCTGCGAAAAACCTACGGCTTTGATCCGATCATCACCCCAAAAAACATCGCCAAACTCCAGTCCCTGGGACTAACCCCCATACCCCAACCCACCGCCCCCGGCATCGTGATTGACCACGTACCGGGGCAGTAAAACCCCAAGCCCGCATTCGTATTTCCGCTCCACACGGACGCATGGGCAAACCCCACAAAACCCCTCAAATCCGCTGGCTCCGCCCCCTGAGCAACTATATTTATGGAGAATGCGCTTGACCATGACCCGAATCCCAAAGAATCAGGAGTTTCCGACACTGGCTCCGCAGCCGTTCCTTTCGTTGGAACGCGCATAAGTGCCCGTGTCCAAACGTTTCAGGCCTGATCCCGCGGCGCGGAGCTATCATCACGCGCCATTCTTGGGAGACCGCTTTCCAGGTAGGGAAACTCTCTCCGTTCCGATCGAACTGCCTTCCAATAATTTCGCAATTGGGCGTGGCAAGGCCGCAGTAATGGTGCGGCACTCCCAGACCACTATAACCCGCCAGCCGAGGGCCCGTAGTCGCCGCCGAACGAATCGGTCCCGGCGAACAGTTGCGGCACGTTTCTTCTTCCAGAAGGATTGGTTGGTCGCGGGGGTTGAGCGGCCCCGCTTGCAGTGGTGCGAATGCCAAAAGCAGCCGTGGACGAAAATAACGGCTCTGTATTTGGGCAACACAATATCCGGCTTTCCAGGGAGGTAGTTCGCGTGCAGCCGAAATCGAAAGCCCTGCGAATACAAGAGTGAGCGAACCAGTAACTCCGGTTTTGTGTCACTTCCCCGAATGGCGGACATGCATCGACGCCGTTGGGCCTTTGTAAAAGTATCGGCCATCGCACCCGCTCATTTCCTCCGTCCGGAACCATCGCCAAATTTTTTGCGAAGGTGTTCGTAGACTTCAACCTGAACATTCCGGGGCAGTTTCCGGACCATAGCCAGCGCGCTGATTGACTGGCCGGACGCCGGCTTCAGGATATTCGTCTTATCCTTGTTGTAATAGACACAGACGGCCCGCAAATTGTGCTCGTCGTCCGTCCCGCCCTGACTAATCGGCAGGATGTGGTCAATTTGCAGCCGCACCCTCTTTCCAGGCTCACAGGGAGCGTCGTCGCCAGGAGCGGCTCCGCATGCTTGGCAGGTAAAACCGTTCCGTTCCAAAATTTGCCGTCGCAACCTTGGTGAGATCGTCCTGGCGATTACCGGCTTTAGTGCCAATGTCTCAAGCAGGTACTCGTTCGGTTTGAGGCCGTCCCTGTCGTGGTGCGTTAAAATTTGCATCCCCTCCTCGTCGCGTAGTTCGCGCACCCTCCGTGCCCATTCGCTTATCCCCGCCTCTTTCCGCAGGTCGTCAGAGGTTACAACATTTCCGAGATTCTCACGAAAATACTTTCGGAGCTTCGCACGAGCACCACCCATGGGAGAGCTAGCCATATCTTAAGCCTACCTTTCAGGCGAATTTCATA
>DAHXLH010000060.1:0-5120 GCA_027366115.1 Phycisphaerales bacterium | reverse complement strand
TGTTACCACTGCGGTATAAACCTGCAAATGCAGCGTGGTATCCCCGGCCGGGCGAATGTCTTTGCCGTTGGCAATATCTTTACCGTAAACGCTGACATATACACCGACCTGCCCGTGGGTATTTAGAAAAGCCACAATCTGGCGGGAAAGAGAGCGTATGGCTGTCGCGTGAAATTTCTGCACGCTTCCCTGCGCTAAAAGCCCCAGCTTGGCGTGGATAATCTGCACATCCGTTCGCAACACGCGCTGCCCGCCGACTGTTGTGGCGTAAGCGGTGACATACCCGGACGGCTTGAGGCCCAGCACCACCGACATGGAATTAATTTTGGAAATGGGAACTTGCCCTGCTGCGGGATGGGCATAACGCACCACCAGTGGCGAAACGGAATAGGTTGGGCCGTCATTGATTACTTGCGCAGGAACCACCGCCTTGGCCGTGACCTGCGCGGGCACCGGGGTCGGGGCGATCTTGCCCTCAGCGGCACCGCTGACGAACACCGCTGACAAAACAGCGATGGCGGAACTCTGAATCAGCCGTCGTTTCCGAGCGGATGAAAGATGACGGAATGTTGAATTTCGGCTGACAAAACTGATCATGGCGTGCGTTCCTCATTTTTCCGACGAGCAAATTTACCGTCTAAGGCCTGTCTCCGTCCCGCGGTCCGGCGGGAGAATTAAAGTGATGATGCTGTCACACGTCGATGCCAGGTGACTGTCTATATAATTGACGCGCAGTGCCAGTGTCGGCAACTCCCGGACGGTCATGCTGAATTTCATCATCACTCTATCTGTTCCTATCAGACTTGGGCGGCAGTATAAGCCCGTATGATTTATTTTACAATTCTTTTTTTTAGCAACTTTGGCATTTTTATCGCCAACGCTCCTTCCGCTGGTCGCATGTTGCATCGCAGGCCGTGCCGACGGCACTCCCGGGAATTACGTATCACCGCGCCAGAATCAGGGCGATCGTTCCCAGAATCACACAATAAATGGCAAATGGTGTCAGGCGGCGGGTTTCAAAATACTTCATCAGGAATTTGGTGCTTAAATAAGCCGTGATTCCCGCGGCAATGGCCGCTGGAATGGTCAGGTACAGGATGGCCCGCGCTTCGGGTTTTAACAGTGCCGGCACTTTCAATAACCCCGCCGCACCAATGACGGGTGTGGCCAGCATAAAGGCAAAGCGGCAGGCCTCTTCATACGTCAGCCCCGCCAATACGCCGCCGACAATCGCCACGCCGCTGCGGGAAATGCCGGGAAATAAAGCCAATGTCTGGGCCGCGCCCACGCCTGTGGCCTGCGGAAACGTTAAATCTTCCGCTTTTTTCTGTTGGCGCGTGGCGGCACGCTTTTCGGCCAGTTTCTTCATGAAATCGCCGAGGAACATCACGCCGCCGTTAAGAATTAAAAATACGCACACCATCCAATAATATCGGGGATCATCAAAAAACAATTTGAATTTCTTCTCAAATGCCAGGCCCACCAAACCCACGACAATCGTACCGGCGACCAGCAGCCAGGCAAATTTACTGTCCTGATCATAAACCAGCTTGCGGCGTTTGATGCTGCCCAGATACGCCAGAACAACTTTCTTCCATTCCTTCCAGAAATAAATAACCAAAGCCGCCGCCGTGGCCAGATGCAGGGCCACCACAAAACTGAGGAAATTTTTGTTATTGGTGCTGAAGTGCCAGTGCAGTAGATGCTTGACGATAATAATATGGCCCAGACTGCTGATGGGGAAAAGCTCGGAAATGCCCTGCAATATGCCTAAAAATATCGCTTGAAGCAATGTTAAATGCGTTGTGGCGGCGGTGTGAAGCATATAAAAACCCCGTAAAAATAAGGCAAAGTCGAACCACATTCGGGCGTTGTGCAACATGCACGGGCACCCGGCGTTTGGTTTTGTACCAGAGGATCCTAGAATATGCTAATGGAATCTTGTGCGTGCCGGAAAATTACCATGACCCGCTTAACCCACCAGCGACTAAAAAACATGCATTTTGTTACCCCCCGTTGGTTACAGGTGCCAATGGCCCGTGCTGTTGTGGCGCTCTTGGCAGTCAATGCCCTCGTGGCTGTCGCCATCGCTGCGCCAGTGCCGGAGAGCAGCGCCTCGAAATCGCTGTTGCGCCAGGCGATTACGGCGCAGCAAGGCGGCCAATGGCTTACTGCGCTAGCGGATGTGCGAAAGGCTATCCACGCGGGAAATACCGGAAATGCTGCCATTAATCTGCTGATTGCCGCCGCCCGACAGCAACATCAAATTGGTGCGGCTTATTTACTGGTTGCGGATTTGGCGGCACAACATCGGATCAGTGCGGCGCAAAGTCGGAACATTATTCAAGCGCTCATCCGCCGGGGACCCGTGCAAAAACTTCCCGAACAACTCATCAGCGCCCGCCATAACAGCGGTTACGGTACGCAGAATCAATGGGCTTGGAGAGATTATCTGCTGGGCGTCGCAGCTGCGGAATGTGGGCAACATCAGCAGGCCATCAGTTGGCTTAACGCCGCCCGGCTGGCCAAACCAAAGTTTTGGCCCGCAACGGAATTACTGGCCCAGGAATCTGCCGCCATTTATCACTTCACCGTGTCGCAACGGATACTCAAATCAGCTATTAAAAACGGGTGGCATGCGCCGCAGGCCTGGCAGGATATCGTCGGTATATATGCCGCGCAGGATCGGCTTCGCAAGGCTCTGATCGTGGCGCAGGAAGCTGCGGGAAAATACCCAACGAATCCGGAATTTCAGGTGCTGGTAGCTCGCATTTATGCCCTGCGTGAGCAGCAAAATATTCAGCAGATTGTTCTACAACGGATGGTGCACAGGTTTCCCCATTTCACGCCGGCGTATCTGGATCTTCTGGAGGCGGCGCAAAGCAGGGGCGACGGCCCATTGGTGGAAAATGTCAGCCATCAATATATCCACCAATTCCCCGGCGACGTATTTTCCACGGTTCTGCAATCGCGCCTGGCGGCTCAACAGGGCAACGTGAAATTGGCCTCGCGAATCCTCACCGAAGGTTTGAAAACCCACCCGGCCGATGCGCAACTCTGGCTGGGCCGCATCGAATTAGCTTTGGCACTCAAAAAGACCATACAGGCCGTTTCATTGGCTCGCCAGGCTCTCGTGCTTAACCCCGACAGCCTGCTATTAAACCAGACGCTTACCCAATTACTGGCCAAACACCCCAACCAAGCCATCGCCGTAGCCCGGGCGTTTGCCCAGCGGCATTTACAGTCACCAACCGCCCAGCAAACCTATGTTCAGACGTTGCTGCAATATAAACACTTTGCCGCCTGCAAGGCTTTTTTATATCCGCTGATCACACGCTATCCCACCGCCCGCTGGATTCAACAATCATGGGCGGATTATCTCGATGCGTCCGGCGATTATTCTGTGGAGCGAAAATTTCTGCTTAAAGTCACGTCCGGATCAGTTCCGAGAATCTCGGATCTGCTGCAATTAGCCACGGTGGATTACCGACTTCATGATTCATCCGGAGCGGAAGCGGCGTACAAAACCGTGCTGCGGCTGGAGCCGGAAAATTCCATGGCCGCCAATGATCTGGGATATACCCTGACCGTGGAAAACAAGGAATTACCGTACGCCCAAAAGATTATTGAGTTGGCCGTGAAAAATCATCCCGGCGATGCGGCCTCACGCGATAGCCTTGGCTGGGTGCTTTACAAGCAGGGGCATTATCATCGTGCGCTCCAGCAACTGAAGCAAGCCGTGGGACTTCCCGGCGGCCAATCGCCGGAGGGGCTGGAGCATCTGGGTGCCGCAATCGACAAGCTCGGCCACAGCGCCCGTGCCATTGGGATATGGACCTTGGCACTTAAGCAATACACCGAATTCCCGAAACTTTCGTCGCACCAGAAAAAAATAAAATTACGCATTGAACAGCGCATAAAAAAGGCCAAACTGTTCCGGGATATGCAAAAAGCCGGTGGCAAGATGATGTAACGACGGTACCAGGACGCACTACATTCTCACCGACCGCCAGCCGTTAACGCAGCGCCGGTAGCTCAACGCGGCAGCGTTGAGTTTCCCGCGGAATGCGTTTTCCATCACACGACGCGACATCCCTCTTCACGATTGGCGCAACGCGTGCCGGACCGAAGTGCTCCCTTTTCCGCCCCCCCCCCCAGCCGCGACGCCGCCGCGTCGGGCTAAAAACGTTTTCTATGACGGCACTTACCACCGGATCACGATGCGCCCGTAGCTCAATGCGGCAGCGTTTGCTGCGGCATGGAGGTTGGGAACTCGACGTTCTTCGGCCCCCGTCGGGGCGGCCGCTGCGATTGATCACTGGCTAAGTGTTTTTTTGACCGGATGTTTAATCAGCACCCGCGCGTTGCCGACTGCGGGAATAGCCACCGGGGGTACCACCACGCGCGGAAATGGACCGGGGATCGGCGGCCCAACCGCGGGTTTTGCGGCACCGGGTTGAATCGGGGGTCTCGGATTCACGCCGCGTTGTTTCCAGAATTTCAACATCGCTTTGATGGTGGTTTCTTCCTGCACCTGCGTGTTAAACAGCCAACTCCCGCCGTACAAGGCGGATTTAAAAAAATGATAATGCTGCGGCTTATGGCCGGAGAGCAACACCAGCAGATACAGCGGAATGGTGCGATTATCCCAATGCACGCTTTGGCCGTTAAATACGAAATTAATCTGATTGGTCTGCGGCCGGCAAATTAAGTTCAGCAGGTAGGGGGCTGCCAGCAGCGGTTTATACTGTGAAAATAGTTCGATAAAATTGCGGCCCTGCAACATGCTGGGATTCTGGAGTATATCATTAGCCCCGGACTGCCGCGCCATTTTTTCCGTGAAGTTCACCAGCATGGATTTCAGATGATCCGGATGCCAATGCTCCAATAATTGTGCCGCATACTGGCCATCCTGCGCCTGCTGCCAATAATTGACAAAGTGCATGATATAAATGGGCTGACCATTAAAATGCACCACTTGCCGCGTAGTGGCTCCGCTGTACATGGTCATATTGCCCACCGCCCGATGGAACACAATTTGCACCATTTTTGCCGAGGGCTTGCGGTCCCAAAGCGCATGGCCATGTTTAACTGGGGGATTCAGCCGGCGGTGCTGCCGC
>DAHXLH010000086.1:0-3990 GCA_027366115.1 Phycisphaerales bacterium | reverse complement strand
GCGCAGGAGTTTAAACTTACCCCCCAGCAAATCGACGCTTTAACGGCGGGGGAAGCCCAGCATTGGCTGCAGCGACTTTCCGGAGATGCATTGTTGGAACGTGTTATTACCGGCGCGCAAAACGCTGCACCCAATATGCTGGAATCGGACGCTGGTCGCAAAGAGATTTTGAAGGAAATCAGCAAGAATCTTTCAGGCGATCTGGCCGGGCAGCATCGGGATCGTTCCACATGGGGCACCGGTGCACTGGCTTCCAGCGTCATCCTGGCCCCGGGGCAGAAAGAGGAAATCCGCTTCACGTTAAGCTGGTACTTTCCGCACCACTTCAGCAAATGGGGCCAGGATATGGGCCACAATTACGCCAACTGGTTTTCCGATGCTGCCGAAGTAAACGCCTACCTGGTGAAAGAATATCCTGCACACCGCCGACAAACGGAATTATTCGCCCTTACGCTGGCCGATACATCTCTGGGCAGTCCGCTGGCCTTCAGTTGGTCCAGCCATTTGAGTACGGCGGTTACCAATACCTGGTGGGTTAGAGATGGCAATTATTCAATATGGGAAGGGCTGGGGTGTTGCGGGCAAAGCACCATGGATGTGGAATATGACGGCAGCTTTTCAATCGTTGCGTTGTTCCCGGAATTAAAGCTCTCCCAGATGCAGAACATGCTCAAGTACCAGAAGGCCAATGGTCAAGTGCCGCACACGTATGACGGCGACTTTACGCATATTGATCAGAGCGGATGGGGCCGCGTGGATATGAATCCGCAATTTGTCATGATGGTGTATCGTGATTATCTGTGGACCGGGGATAAGCAATACCTGATGTATATGTGGCCGCATGTGGTTAAAGCAATGCAGTACACCGGATCGCTGGATACCAACGGGGACGGCCTGCCGGACAAAGATACCAGCTATCAAACGTATGACCAGTGGGGCTTGCGCGGATCGCCATCGTATATCTGTTCCTTGTGGATTGGAGCCTTGCAGGCGGCCGTGGAAATTGCTATTGCCCTGGACCATCGGCAGGATGCGGCACCGTGGAAACAGACGCTGGCAAAAGCCGCGGAAAGTTTTGATCGCATGTTATTTAACGGCCAGTACTACAGCCTGTGGGTAGAGGGTGCTCAACGCGATGAGGTTTGCATGGCGGATCAGATCAGCGGGGAATGGTTCAGCCATCTGATCGGCCTGCCTACGGCCATCTCGCGTGCGCATCTGGATTCTGCCCTGGGCAGTATATGGAAATACAACTTCAGCCCGGAGACGGGCCTGCGCAATGCTACGGTGCCGCGTGGTAAACGCAATCTTCTGATTCTTGATAACCTGCAGGCCGGCGGCGTATGGTCTGGTATTGAATATGCATTTGCTTCTTTCATGATGGACCATGGCCATTACGCCGACGGATTGAAACTGGTGGCGGCGGTTCATAGGCGATATTTGCGTGCCGGTATGCCTTGGAATCATGTGGAGTGCGGCGACCATTATTCCCGCCCGATGAGCAGTTGGGCCACGTTGCTGGCGGCCACGGGCTTTAAGCCGGATGTTCCCAGGCAATTGCTGACGCTTACTCCCGGTGCCGTTGGAGATTTCCGTGCGCCATGGGCCACGCGTGACGGCTTTGGCCACATTAGCCGCACCGGCGGCACGTTGGCGATAACCTCTGTTTCCGGCCACCTGCGGTTCAAAAGTCTGCGCGTGAATCTATCGGCGGTAAAAAAGGGTGCCCTCATCACCGGCAAAAAGCCCGCCCAGCGTATTACGCGTGAAGGTGAAAACAACCTCATCACATTTGAGCACGCCCTGAACCTGACCGCCGGAGAAACGTTGTCTGTTTCCTGAGGCGGCGACCGCGATCGGTGGAATTTAGAACCTGGAACCTGGAATTTAGCAGTTAGCATCTGGCATCTGGCATTATGCAAAAGCGAAGCGCTTCCTTAATCTATTCATTACTCATTATTCATTTAATCCGCTCCTAATTCTCTGATGCTCATCCAACTCCGACGGTCAACCACCGGGTTATCACCACGGTGCTCTGACTTCTCGTTTTTACTCATTATTCATTAATCATTGCTCATTGACGCCAATCGTGTGGCTAACGAACTCCTCTGTTTCCGGTGACAGTCTCAGCCAATTTGCAGGCAAGTCGCAAGGTCCTTACAATCCGCCGTTGGTAACACCATGGCGTGTGCATATTGAACAAGGGAATGGCTGTGACGGAAAAGAATTTTGCGGATCGGTTGGCAAACGCCATCCGCGCGAAAAAAACACCGCTTATTGTCGGGTTGGATCCGGTTTATGAAAATCTGCCACCGGCGATTATCAATCGGCCGGGATTTAGTGATGTGAGCAACTGTGCGGCGTGCGTGGACGCTCTATCGGAATTCGGGCGGAAAATAATTCGCGCGGCAGCGCCGCATGTGCCGGCGATAAAAATCAACATTGCCTATTTTGAACGGTATCTCTGGGATGGGGTAGAGGCGTACTACAATTTGGTGCAGGAAGCCCATGGCCACGGTTTGCTGGTGATCGGCGATGTGAAGCGCGGTGATATCGGCCATACTTCCACGCAATATGCCCTGGGAAATTTAGACGATTGTCATTGGCAGGATACGGGCACTACGGTAGGACCCGACGCGATAACCGTGAATGCTTATTTCGGCGTTGACGGCATTGCGCCATTTATGGATGTGGCCAAGGCGCAGGGGAAAGGCGCGTTTGCTCTGCTGCGAACCAGCAATGCCGGCAGCAAGCAAATTCAGGAAATCCCCACCGCCGATGGCCGCCCCGTTTTCCTGCATGTCGCGGATTTAATTGAACAGTGGGGCCGTGAGTTGCGGGGGCAATGCGGGTTCAGCAGTTTGGGGGCGGTGGTGGGGGCGACCAGCGGGGCGGCTATATCGCAGCTTCGCCAGGCCATGCCGCATACGATTTTTCTTATACCCGGAATTGGAGCGCAAGGCGGCAGCCTGGCGGATTGCGCCCATGCGTTTAATCCCGATGGTCTGGGTGCAGTCATTTCCGCCAGCCGATCCATCATTTTTGCGCATCGTGAAAGCCGCTTTGCGGATTTGCCTGCCGCGCAATGGACTAGCGCGGTGGAACAGTCGATTCTGGAAACTAAAGCGCAGATCGGGCAGGCGATTGCAGCTTTCAGGTAATATTTTTGTTCGTGGCATGGATAATTCAGTAGCATGGATGCACAGGAATTAAACAGTAATTTTCACAGCAAGCGCGTGGTGGTCATGGGCTTGGGGCATTTCGGCGGCGGCGTGGGCGTAGCGCGGTGGCTGGCACAACAGGGGGCGCGGGTAACGGTGACCGATCAGCAACCGCCGGAGAAGTTGCAAGCCAGCGTTGCTGAACTGGCGGACTTCCCCATAGCGTTTCAGCTCGGCGGGCATGATCCTGACATACTCAATGCCTGTGATCTGCTGGTGGTGAATCCCGCGGTGGACAAATCCCAGTCGGAATTTTTCCAAGTCGCGTTACGCCAAAAAATTCCCATGACCACCGAGATCAACATTTTTCTCCAGCATTGCCCGGCGAAGATTATTGGCATTACCGGCAGCGTGGGAAAATCCACCACCACCGCGATGATCCATCTGGTGATTTCCGCAGCGTTAAAAAAGTTAGGGAGCCGACAAACCTGCTTTTTAGGCGGAAATATTGGCCATAGTCTGCTGGGGGATTTGGGCGGTATTACGGGTGAGGATTATGTGGTTCTGGAGCTTTCCAGCTTTATGCTGGAAGACTTGCCATGGATAGGCGTTTCGCCGCACATTGCGGTGGTGACTAATCTGGTGGGCAATCATCTGGATCGGCATGGCACCTTGGAAAATTATGCCGCCGCCAAACAGAACCTGTTGCGATTTCAAAATGCCGGCGATATCGCCATTCTGAATGCGGATGATGCAACCGTTCGCTCTTGGGGCGAAACTACGGCGGCCCGGGTTATGAATTTCACTATCGCAAATCAGGGAGAAATAA
>DAHXLH010000054.1:0-5804 GCA_027366115.1 Phycisphaerales bacterium | reverse complement strand
TATCCGCAGTTAATAAAGCCTCGGTGACCTCTGCGTTCGGAGTTTATCCCGGCCAGCGCCGGGACGGCTAATCGTTCACTATAGCCATTCTATCTCCTAGCTCCTCGCTCCTGCGTACTCGCCACCCCCCTCTACTTTCCACTCTCAACTTTCTCCTCTCTCGGCGGCAGCCGCCGCTCGCCCTGGCCATCTGGTGGAAATTCCCGCCTTTTTGCTTCCGTTGGCTCCTGCGATTAAAATGCCCAATTCTGTATCGGTTATGAACAGGCGGTTCGGTTATGAGCAAAACGGTGTGGATGGATGGTCGGCTGGTTCCCATGGAACAGGCGGCGGTGAGTGTCTTTGACCATGGGCTGCTATATGGGGATGGCGTATTTGAGGGTCTCCGACAATACAATGGACGCGTTTTCCGCCTGGCCGATCATCTTAAGCGCCTTTATAACTCGGCCAAAGCCATTCGCTTGGAAATTCCGCTTTCACAGCATGATATGGGTGAAGCGGTGGCCGCCACGCTCCAAGCCAACAAACTTACTGATTCCTATATTCGCCTGCTGGTAACACGCGGAATCGGGGCACTGGGCATATCACCAGCCACTTGCAGCAAGCCTTCTATTTTTATCATTGCCGATTCCATCAAGATGTATTCCGAGGAAACCTACCGCAACGGCATGGCCATTATTACCGCCAGTACCCCGCGCATCGCCGCCGCCGCCTTATCACCTAAAATTAAAAGCCTGAATTATCTCAATAACATCATGGCCAAATGGGAAGCCATTGACGCCGGTGTGCCCGAGGCGGTCATGCTCAACCCGATGGGATTTATCTGCGAATGCACCGCGGATAATATTTTTATTGTCCGGGGCGGCCACTTGCTGACACCTGCGGAAGAAAGCGGCATACTGCTGGGCATCACGCGGGAAGTTGTGCTCGAACTTGCCGTGGCGGCGGGCATTCCAACACGGCAATCCAATCTGACCCGCTATGATTTATACACCGCCGATGAATGTTTCCTCACCGGTACCGGTGCGGAAGTCGTACCGGTTACCAGTGTGGACAAACGCATGATCGGCGATGGCAAAGTCGGACCGATCACCCGGCAACTGACCAGCACGTTTCATCATTACGCGCGCAATAGTGGAAATACGGCAACTCATTCAGCCATTGCCGCGCGGGAAAAGCTGCCCACCGGCGTATGAACGTGCCGAGTTTTCACGTTCGGTTTTAATCCGGCATGAAGATCATTACAATACGCATAGATGGATTTTGTTTAGTCCGCCATGTGGTCATTTGATCGGACGAAAAGCTATGCCGATTTCGCTGGAAATTATGCCGTTGGATCCGGTGGTTCCTCCCCCGCCGCCACCCAAAACAATGGTTGTACGTTATGGCTACCTGAAACTGATCGGTGAATTTCAAAGCGAGGTCAAGGAGAAGGTGGGTTGCGGATCCCGCATGGTGGTGCGCACGAATCGGGGCGTGGAGATGGCGGAGATGCTGACAACAGTATGCGGTAACGGCGGCTGCAACAAATCCATCACGCGCGATAAACTGCTCGATTATATCGATCAATCCGGCGGCAAAGATTTTCCATTCTCTGACAGCGGTCGGGTTCTGCGCGTAGCCACAGCGCAAGATATGGCCGAACAACAGCGGCTGGACAGTCAGCGCGGCGAATACCTGAAAATTTCCCGCAGCATGGTGGAAGTACACCGCGTGCCGATGAAAATAGTGGATGTGGAATTTCTGCTGGGCGGCGAAAAGGTTATTTTTTACTTTATCAGTGAACATCGGGTGGATTTCAGGTCTCTCGTGCGGGATATGGCACATCAGCTTCATGCGCGCATTGATCTGCGGCAGGTTGGCGCGCGCGATGAGGCCCGACTCGTGGCGGATTATGAAAAGTGCGGCCAGCATTGTTGCTGCAAGCAATTCCTCAAAGTGCTTACACCCATTTCCATGCGCGCCGCTAAAGTGCAGAAAGCCACGCTGGATCCCGCGAAAATCAGTGGCCGCTGCGGACGCTTAATGTGCTGCCTGCGTTATGAAGATGAAACCTATGAAGATTTGCGCAAACGTCTGCCACGAAAACATTCGCGCGTTCGCACCGCTGATGGTGAAGCATGGGTGCTCGACGGACAAATTCTTACCCAACTGGTGTTGCTGGAATATGATAACGGCAATCAGGCGGCGGTACCGATGGAAAGTATTGAGGCCTTTGATCTCGCCAAGCCCCTGAATGCCAGCGGGCGGGCGATGCAATTTCCCGGCGATGGACAGGATGCCGCGCCGGAACTGCCGCGTCGCAGCCCGGAAAACCGCAAGCCACCGGACCAAGGCCCCGGTCGCCCTGTTGCCAGGCAACAAAATAACACTCCGCAAACCCAACCGCGTCGAGACCTGCGGAACGCCGGCGATCCGCCGCAGCGCAACAATCCCAACAACACTGCCCGCGGCAACGGCAAAAATCGTGGCAATCGCGGCCCCCAGCAATCCCAGCAGCGCCCGGGACAAAATCGACCCCCGAACGATGGCCCATCTGCCAATACCAATCCGCAGGCCCCCAAACCGCCGCCGATCGAGCCGTGAGCATTGCCTTTCATCGCGCGGGGGCACCGCCGGTAGCGCGGTGGGGTAAATTGTCCTTTATATGTGCAAGGAGCAAATCCATGGCCAAGTGGCTTGTGAAAACCGAACCGGATGATTACAGCTTTGATGATCTTGTGCGTGACGGTAAAACCATCTGGAACGGCGTAAACAACAATCTGGCGCTGAAATATCTGCGGCAGATCAAAAAGAACGACAGCCTGATGATTTATCATACCGGGGCGGAAAAAGCTATCGTGGGATTGGCTACTGCCGTGTCCGATGCCTACGCCGACCCGGCTGGCGAAAGTGACAAACAGGCGGTAGTGGATATCAAAGCCGGAGCAAAACTCAGCTCTGCAGTCACGCTTGCCGCCGTTAAAGCGCAACCGCGACTGGCCCAGTGGGAACTGCCGCGACTGGGGCGGCTGTCGGTTATGCCGGTGCCGGAGGAATATTGGAACATTGTTTTAGCAATGGCGGAATCTACGAAGTAACGGCATTGGATGCGTCAACGGAGTGACAATGCGTCAAGTCGAGGAAGAAAAATCATGGGTGTTATCCGCGGCAATGGTGATTATACCCATTGTGCTGGTAATACTAGCCCTTTGGCTGTGGCCCGTTATGCGCACGGTATACAGCCTGCCGGATTCTGCGGTTGCCACGTATCAAAAAGCGTTGAATCATGCGGTACCGCCGGGTACTGGCCGCATAACGCGAACCGCCATTATCGAGCAGGCCCTGGCCCATGATTTGGGACAATTAAGCAATCATGCAGTGCTGCCGGGCCGGCAGGATTCGGCTGGGTTGCTTGCTGTGCTGCGGTATAACGCGAGGCTGGGGCGATGGGCGGCGGCGGTGATGACATTTCCGCGCAATCAGCGCGTAGCCATGTTCAATTGGGGCCTGCAGGATGCGCATTTATCGGTGGTAAATCAGGCGTTTTCACGATGGGCTATCCATCGCGTTGCGGCCATAAGCTCTCTGACGACGTTGCCCGGACCATTTGCCGATGCAATTCTGGAGCGATTGCTGATGGATCACATTTTTTGGGTGCGGTTTTCGGTCATGGCGGCACTGTTTCAACGGCAACCGACGGCCACGGAAATGGTGATTCTCCGGCGCTGGGCGACAGAGAAACATTTGAAGGGGATTGCAAATCACCGCCAATGGAAATTGTTTCTATTTGGTCGTGAGGCGGTCAATTCCGTGCCGGCACTGTATCGAATGAACCGGCAAACCGATTTGACCGGTACGCGAAGATTTGCCGCGATGCTACTGGCGCATTGGAAACCGACAGCAACCGCTCCAGCCAAGGCGAAAATTGCCCCCCATATGAACAAACGCATCGCTCCGTCCGCTGCGGCGGCATCGGTGCACCATGAAAACTCCCAAGCCGATATGGCGGCGCTCCGCGCCGGGATGCGGGTTTTTTCCCGGGCCATGGCCAATCTGAAAAGCCATCACGCTTCAATAAAACCGGTGAAAGCCGCACTGGCGGCACAATACCGCACGCTGATTAAGGTGGCGTCGGCCATGCCGTGGCAGAAGCAATTGTTGCAGATCATGAAATTTAACGCAGCGATGTCGCACTGGATTTACCTTATTGCACAACTTCCGCCACAACAAAGTCGAGCCATGTTTAACTGGGTCCGATTCCACAGGCAGGATGTGGAACTCATGCGACTGACAATGTCACAAAGGGCGGCCTCGCGATTACGCGCAGTAGTTATCGCGCCAAAATTGCACGGCGCGGAACGCGTTTGGCTGGTGCATCGACTGTTGATGGACCCGAGCGTAACAGTGGAACTCTCCATTCTGCACGAATTATGGAATATGCCGCCCGCGCCCGGGCTGAAAAAGATGCTGCTGGACTGGACCAATATCGAACCACTGCCTGAAGGTCGTCAGCCCCACCGCATAACCATGAATGGTAAAGAATATGTGGTCAATCGCACCGTAGGGTTGCAGCGCTTTCGCCAAGCCCGACAAATCGGGACCAAATTGCTGCAACGGTGGAACAAATAGGGGACAACTCAGACGACATTGACCTTTCGGCCCCGGACGGTAAAACGTACAGCGGCGGTAAATACCAACACCATTGTGACCAGCACGAGCACGGCTGTCCATGCCTGATGCCGCCATGAGAGTTCGGCGGATTGCGAGTATTGCCATATTTTTAACGTCAGCGATGGATAAGGCTGACTGGGGTTATAGACCGCCTGATCATTTCCCAAGGCGGTGAAAAGCAACGGTGCCGTTTCACCCGCGACACGGGCAATTGCCAGCATGATACCGGTTGTAATACCAGCTTTTGCGGCAGGCAGAATGACCATAAAAAGTGTTTGCGTTTTCGATGCCCCCAACCCCGCCGAGGCTTCGCGGTGCGGGTGCGGTACAAGGCGCAACATTTCTTCGGACGCCCGAGCAACAATGGGAACCATGATAAACGCCAGCGCCAAAGCTCCCGACCACCCGGATTGCTGATGCATCGGAACCACGACCAGTTGCCACGCGATGACACCAAGAAGGATTGTCGGCGTGCCGGCCAGAAGATCCATGACCAGTTGAGCCAGGTAGGTGAACCAACCCTTGCCGGCATATTCCGCCATATAAATGCCGTACAACATGCCCAGCGGGACACCCAGCACGCTGGCGAGGCCTACGAGAATAATTGTGCCGATAATACAGTTTCTCATGCCTTCCGGCGATTGCAGCGGCAAATTGGTGAAAAATGCCGGTGTCATATACTCAATGCCGCGTATACCGATATACGCCAGCACCACAAACAAAACCGCCAGTGCCACGGCTGTTGAAAGCGTGCAAAGCGCCATGGCTCCGCGACTGATCCAGAGGCGTCCCGGACGACGCCCGACAAACGGATTTTCCGGCGTGGCTGTCTGATTTGTGTTCATCAATATCATCCTTCCAGTGTTTGCGGATTATGCCGCACTTCGTTCCCTTTGAATTCTTGCCAGCAGCCCGCGGGCGATGACATTGGTCACCAGAGAACTCAACATCAGCACCAGGGCGACATAAAACATGGCGCTCAAATATATCGGATGATCCGCTTCCATGAATTCATTGGCCAGCACACCGGACATGGTTTGGCCACCGGCGAATAAACTGGCGCTGATGTGGTCGGTATTTCCGATGACCATGATAACGGCCAATGCAGCAGTAACGTCGCGGCAAATTTCCGTGTAAGGATCAGATCGGTT
>DAHXLH010000053.1:0-26013 GCA_027366115.1 Phycisphaerales bacterium | reverse complement strand
CCGCGAATTTCCAGTAGCGAAGATTTATTTTTCAATTCAACCATGAAAAAATCCGTTCCGGTTCCCTTATGCCCCTAAACAGGCAAAATAACCATATTCCGTGATCCGGCGTATAACCGGAAATCTACAGTATACACGGTTATCAATAAACTTCGCCACGCGCAAAACCGCGCCGCCGCCGAAAAAATCCGGCAACACTTATCCCTTGCTGGTATAACGGGGCAGATCGCCGGAAGTTGCAGATGCCGAAAAAATATTTTTCAGAATACGATGCGCATAAAGTCTACTACTGCCACGCTGTGATTCCACGCACGCTCTAGCTCTCTGCCCCACCGCACACGCTTGGTCAGGATGCTCCAGCCAGGTTTCCAAAAGATTCTGCATCTCCCGGGCGTTTTGCACCCTGACACCGCCGGCCCCGGCCGTGAGCAATGCCACCGTATCGGAAAAATTAAACGTGCTAGGCCCAAAACAGCACGGTTTGGCCAGCGCCGCCACCTCAATCATGTCACTGCCACCCAGATCTACCATCGAACGTCCCGAAAATACCGCAAAAGCCAAACTGTAGAGCTTCTTAAGCTCCCCCATGGTGTCTAATACGATCACTTGCCCACTTTGGATCGGTGATCCGGCGTTCTCACTGTCATCAGGCCGTTGTGTGCGCACGACGGGTTCCAAGCCCGCTTGCACAATGGCCGCAACCACCTGACCGATAACCTCCGGTTTGCGCGGCGCTATCGCGAGTCGTAAATCGGGCCAATTTTTTCTAAGCGTTTGATAGACCGATAAAAGCATGTCTTCTTCGCCGGGGCCGGTAGAGCCGGCTACAAATAATCGGTGGTCGCTCTGAATGCCCAGCGCATTTGCCATAGCCTGTGCTCCGGGAATTTCATCTGCGAAATCCGCACTGTCATATTTCATGGTGGGGACAACCTCCATGCGCGCTGCCAAGGCCCCCAAATGCGCGAATCGCTCCGCAATTTCCGGCGTTTGGACACTTACGCGACTCACCTGTCTTAACATCCTCTGCATTACAGGCCGTATCATGCGATAACGCTTAAAGGACCGGGCGGTCATGCGCCCATTGATAATCTCAACAGGAATGGACCGCCGGTGTGCCAAGCCCAGAAAGTTCGGCCACGTTTCCAGCTCCACCAGAGCCACCAGTGATGGATTTATGGTGTCGAGAAATCTTCGCACTGCGAACGAAAAATCCAGCGGGTATCGCACCGCCGCCACCCGCGATCCCGGGTGCGCCGGATACAAAGCCAGCGCCCGCGCCATGCCCGTATCCGTAGTCGTGGAAATGAGCACCAGCAGTGTCGGATCGCCCTGCAGCAATTCTTCCACAAGTTTGCGCGTGGATAGTAACTCCCCCACCGATACGCAGTGAATCAGCACGCGCTTTTGTCCGCCGGCGGCCAGCAGAACTTTGCGAACGTCATCTGGAATCCGCCCCAGACGGCCGGGCCAGTCCGTGCGATACTTGCCGGTGCGGCGGCTTTTCATCAATAACAACGGCGCTGCCAGCAGCAGGCCAATCACGTATAAAATGTCCAGAATCCATGGCATATTCCGGGCATGATAAGATATTTTCCCACTTCCGGCATTATTTGGCTCAAAGTTATTGGCTGAAAGTTATCTCGGTCTTCCGGGTTTAGTCGCTGTGGAAAATTGATTCAAGAGTTGCGTAATCTGATCGCGTCGGATTGAATTCAGCCAGATCCTTGTACCATCTGCGCTGCAATCCACCCAGTCCAATTGCCGCAGGTACGCTAAGGTGGGCGTCAATACTGCCGGCTCTTCCCCGGGCTTCAACAGATCGGCTGTGGCCACCCCACGGTCCCGTGCTGCCAGCTTGACCATGACTTCCGAGGCACGCGGGCGGTCGGTATTGGCGGAAAGAACCTGCAAGAGTTTTCGTAAAGGCATCGCTCGCACGACCATGCGAGGCCCGAAAAAAAAGGGTCGAATCAGCCAGTGTTCCACATCCGCTTGATCGTCATTGAGTTGCAGCCCCAAGGGCCCGAAACTTTGTAAGTCCATTTCTGTTTCCATGACGGAAACCACTCGGCGGCCATCATCATCTTCACGTGTGCGAATAATGGCCGCATCCGGGGCGATGTTGGCTTTTTCGCGTAACAGCAGCAGGGGCACAAACAACGCCGTGAAGAAAAGCACACACGCCAGCCAGCCGAACCACGATCCTGACCCGCTGGAAAATTGCCGATAGGCAAAATAAGCCATGGATCCCAACAGGACAGGCAATATCAAACTCAGGACGATGCCGATAACCAGCATCCAGAGCAATTCTTTGTCGCGCGATTGTTCGCGGCGCTTGAGTATCTCGGCAATCGCAACTAATTCCATTCCAGCCATTTTTGCATTGTCGATAAAGCGCTGGCGCGAATCAAGTGTGTCACAAACATTTTGCATAATTACCTGTTCGGTTCAATACCTGTCGGAGCTTGAGGGCCGGCCGATTATTTTCTGGAGCTAGCCCACCGATTGCCGCCCCGGCCGCCAAGACCAACTGCTTCCGCCCGCCGTATCGTCGCCCGAAAAATCCACGGCGGCGTAGGTGCGATAGCGGCTGCACGGATCACGCGGGCTGACAACCTGCATGGCCTGCTCGGTTATAAACCTCGCTTGTATTTCCAGGGGGGCGTTGCCATACCCAAATTGCAGGCAATCGTTGATATAACGTTTGATATAATTTTCCGATCCCCCAAGCTCTTCCATTTGCGCCACATGCACCAGATGGTGCAATAGGACCGATCGATCTTTGGCATAAAGCCGTCGAATAACGATGCCGTAGCCGAAGGTCATCGCGCTGCTGTCGGGGCGAACCAATTGTAATCCCGGAGCGAGCTTCTGCATTAAACCAATACCGTGAATTTTAATTTCCTCCACCGCCAGCACGCGAATTCGGCCTGGTTTTTGTACGCCGGCAAGCCCGGCATCTCTGGCCTGCGAGGCGGTCAAAGAAACGCCATTCCGCAGTATCGTCGCTTCTTCACAGACAAACCACCGTTGAATATGCGGCATAACCACGGGGAATAGCGATGCTAACTCGGCATTGGCCATAGTATCTTACTCCGATGCAATGAGTGGTCGCCGTTGCATCTGCTTGATATTTATCGGCATAAACCTGCGGAGAAATATAAAGACAATGCCCGGAAATCCGCATAAAACGACCCATAACCACCAGGAGCGTGGCCGGGTAACAGTTGGGATAATGACAGAGGCCTGGGTAACAGCCCGCAGGTTATTGATCAAGTTATTGACCCAGTACGGCGCGGAGAAATGGCCCGTGCCTGTTAGAATCTTTCTCGCGGGTTATAATCTTTTATAACTTGCGTGAATAGAGATGATGTTTAATTTATCGCACACGTCCGAAAACTCCAGCCTTTTGCCACGCCCACCTGCCGCTCCGCGCCGTGCGTTTTCCCTCATTGAGTTGCTGGTCGTCGTGTCGATTATCGCCATTTTAATCGCTTTACTCCTGCCCGCTTTGGCCATGGCCCGCCGCGCGGCACAAGCCATAGTCTGTGCGTCCAATCTGCATCAATTCGGTGAGGCCTATATTGAATATTTCACCGAAGAACATGCGCACGGGCTTCCCTATGACCCCGACCTGCCCAATATGTACTGGCTGGAAATGCTGGGGCCTTACTTTGCCAATCAGCCGCCGGTACTACAGAATCAGAATACCGCATCCTATGTTCCGGCAGTTGAGCAAGCTGCTCTGATTTGTCCCAGCACGCCCAATCGGACGCTGGCACCCGGCTCGGCTGGCTATGGTGATGCGTTTACCACTTGGGGCCCGGCGGCGTGGTGGAACAAGCCCACGATCACGGGGCATTTCGGCAGCTATGGCATTAATGCGTGGCTCTTTGATACGTCCATGCTGGCTTCCCCAGCCGACCCCAACCCCCTGTACTGGTACACGTTCCATCAACTTCTGGGATTGCAGCCCTATTTCAGCTACAGTGACCAGACGCCCGGGCCGCAGACGCCTGTATTTGCTGATGCCATCTGGGCGGACACATGGCCCGATAGCAGCAATCAACCGCCGCAGTTGCCCTACACGCTGGATACCGGGTACCCCACCGGAGCTCCGAAAGGTCCCGGGGGATTGGGCCGGCTGTGCATAGATCGCCATGGCCGCGCGATTAATGTTTCGTATGAAGATGGCCACGTGCAGCGCGTGCCGCTGCCGCAACTCTGGATGCTGCGCTGGTCCGCCACGTCCACACCGCGCCAGGTTGTAATTCCATAATTATGCAGTACATGCAGTAGCGGCAGCGATTCCAAAGCCTTCCAGATTCCAGATTCTACTCAATCCCTATTCCTGTAACCGTGCGCGTTTTGGTTGTTACACAATCAGTGCACGTTTCCCGGCATGGTTAAATAGCCCTGGCCAAGCCGATGGTGACGCACCACCCTGACAAGAACCTGTCCCTGAGTGGGCAGGCGCGGCAGCAGAGCGCCAAGATCTGTGAGAGTTCTGATGCGATACGGGCCTAGCTGCACCAGAACATCGCCCGGTTTCAATCCCGCCTGGGCCGCCATGGATCCGGCATTCACTTGCGTTATAAGCAGGCCGTTGTTTACGCCGAGATTAAATTTTTTCCCCAGTGTCGGCGTTACCTGTTCGATGATACAGCCCATGACTTGTTTAACAGCCCGAACGATTCGCTGCACCCGCATCTGGGCCGAGGTCGGCGGAGCCACACTCACTGGGTAAGTTCTCGTTTTACCATTGGAAAAACGCACCACCACCTTTTTTTGCCGCAACGTTACGTTCAACAAAGCCGCATACGCATCCAATACATTCGGTGTGGCAATTCCATCTACGGACACTACCGTCGGGCCGTGCGTGCCCGCAATCACCACGTGTTGATCAATGGTGGCCGGGGCATGAAATGTTCTCTGGCCGGCAAATGTGACAGGAATCAGCACGCCGTTGGTTATTTCCGGGTTCATCAGCGTGCTGATAAGTCCATATAATCTGTTCACGCCGATGGCAAAGCCGATATTTTGTGCATTGCCCCGGATGGCGGTATTAATGCCAATGACCTGCCCATACGCATTCAACAGCGGGCCTCCGGAGTTACCGGGATTGATTGCGGCATCGGTTTGGATCAGGTTTTTCAGCGGTACCGGGTTGCCAGGCTCATGAATTTCGCGGCCCATGGCCGAGACAATTCCCGTACTGACACTTTGACTGAAACCAAATGGATTGCCCACCGCAATCGTAGGTTCGCCGATCAACAGTGTCGATGAATCCCCTAAAGTCAGCGTTGGAAATGTGTGGCCGGAGGCCGCGTTGATTTTCAAAATTGCCAAATCCGCCTGCGGATCACTGCCGACCACATGGGCGGCATATTTTTTCCCGTTGGATAAAGTCACAGAAATCTGTTTCGCCTGATCCACCACATGATTGTTGGTCACCACGTAGCCGTTCTTTTGAATAATAAATCCGCTCCCGAGAAAATCGGCGGGCGTGCGGACAATTTCTCCAAACCCGGGTGCTAAAAACATATTGGGGAAAACGCTGACCTCATGCGCAATAATTTTCTTGGCCGTAATAGACACAATGGCCGGTTCCGCGTGATGAATAATCTGCACGGTAATCGTATCGCGTAAATTCGCAGTATTCACATGCGGTTGCCACGTCGCAGCGAAACCAGCGCCCGCCGGTATCAGGCTGCTTATCAAAAGGACCGTCAGAATTTTGCCTATGCGCATAAATGCATCTCCAGTACCATCGCAATATATGTCATACAGCATCAGCGTGTATGAATCCAGTACCCGACTTATTTTATTATCACCGGCCACGACAATATCTCCGCTTGCTGGGCGTCTGCCGGGTCTCTGTGCGAAATGATAAGCCCTGCGGTATAATTCGTCCGCGGAATTTTTAGGAGGCACCATGGCTGCATCGGCACCAGTTGCATCAAATTGTAATGTTATGGATATGGTTAAATCATTCGCTTTGCAAACGGATGATTTTCTCCGCGGCTTTCTCGCGCAAGTGCCGGATGCGCCGCCGGTTCTGATGGAATCCATTGCCTACAGCCTGTTTGGTCCGGGAAAACGCATTCGTCCAGCATTGGCAATGTTATCCTGCCGGGCCGTAGGCGGCGATGAAGCAACAGCCTTACCGGCGGCCGGTGCCCTGGAACTCATTCACTGCTTTTCGCTGGTGCATGATGATCTGCCCGCAATGGACAACGATGATTTGCGCCGCGGCCGCCCGACCAACCATAAAGTTTATGGCGACGCGGTTGCGATCCTGGCGGGTGATGCGATGAACACACTGGCCTTTGAATTACTGGCAACCCACGTGCCCGATCCGGCCCTGGCGATGCGACTGGTAAAAGAATTGGGCCTTGCCACCGGGGCCGCGGGCATGATCGGCGGTCAGATCCTTGACACCTGCTACCCGGCGGAAAAATCCCAGGGAGCCAATGGTTCACTAGCTCATTTGCAACGCATTCACCGCATGAAAACCGGCGCGCTGATTAACGCCGCGTGCCGCATGGGGGCATTATCCGGCGGTCTTTCTGATGCGGATCTGCAGACCGTAGACACTTTAGGACGGGCCGTAGGTTTAGCATTTCAAATTGTAGATGACGTGCTTGATGCAACTTCCACCGCGGAAAACCTGGGAAAAAAGGCCGGCAAAGATGCGGCAATTGGCAAGCTGACCTATCCGTCACTTTTGGGCCTGGAAGAATCGCGCCAACATCTCGCCCGACAAGTCCAAATCGCCCAAGACATGGCCGCCCGCCTTGGCCCCGCCGCCCAGCCCCTGGCCCAGTTGGTCGTCGAACTAGCCCACCGCGATCATTGAAGGATTAGGACCAAGCAATTTCGACACCAGCGGGTGCTGCGGTACAACACAGGCGTTATTATGGAGCGGGTTTATGCCGAAGGTGAAGTCTAATCGCGTGGCGGTTTATGTATTTCGACAATTGCCCGCTGGAACGCAGTTCCTGCAATTGCACCGCGCGGCGGGGTCGGGCGATTATGCCGGCACGTGGCAAACGGTTTATGGCGGGATAAAGTCTGGTGAAACTGCTATCAACGCGGCCCTGCGGGAACTTCAAGAGGAAACGCAACTGGTGCCGACAAAGTTTTTTCAGGTGGAATATCTGGAAGGCTTTTATCATCGAGCCCGAGATCGCGTAACGATTTTGCCGGTGTTCGCGGCGCAGGTGGCACCCCATGCAAAAGTGATCATCGACGCCGAGCATGATGATTACCGCTGGGTTGCTTTGGCCGATGTCGCGCAGCATTTTGTTTGGCGAGTTCAGCGGCAGGCCATTGCCATTATTGAACAGGATATTCTGGGTACATCACCGGCGAAAGAATTATTGACGATCAAAACGGATGCCCGAAGATCAAAGCAGCAAGCACGCAAATAGAGGGTAAGTCGATCCCCTATCCACGCTCCGGCGGACTTCATTGTTCCGGCACATCCGTTTTCATGATTTCCCCCAGCAAAACTGTGGCAAAGCAGCCGGGCGGTGACACAAATTTTAATTCCAGGAATGGACCGACGTCATCGGTACCGGTGCTTAGCTGTACCTCTGTGGGAAAAAACCGCATGGGCCGGCGGGAGCCTTTGGTCTTATAGGCCCGTGGCCCCTGAAAGGCTTCCAGTGTCAGGTCATTTGACGCCAGTACCTTATTTTCCATCTCCAACGCAACGCCCTCCGGCTGCGTCATACGGTAGCCAAACATGGGGCCGGAGGGGGAAATTTCATGTTGATCGCAGCGGGTCTGCTCAATTTGCACTTTATCCTCCGCCATCTCCACGCGGAATACCGCCCCAATATCATGCTTCCACGCCAAATCACCGGGCAGAATTTTATTTAGCTCGCCCATGCGCATGCGCAGCAATTCATTAAACAAATGCGCCTGCAACGCTGAAATCAGCAGACGCTTCAAACGAATATCCACCACCCGCATGGCTTTATCCCACTGCCCCGGATTTCTTGCCAGAATGCTTAACGCGCGGCGTTCATCACGCAAATGTCCCGGCCAATGGGCGTTGGCTAATTCAAGATTGTTATTGGCAAAATGCCGCCGGGCCTGAAGCACGGAACCATGATCCACGCTTTCATCCGGCTCTCCCAGCCAGCGATTCAGAAATTCCTTGCTTTGGTCGCGCAGCAGATAAAGCCCCAGCAAATGATTATCTCTTCTCATGCCGAATCTCTGCATGCCAAAAAAGTTCGGCACGCCGGTTTGCGATAATCTTGCCAGCACCGCCGCCGCCCGCGTCTGTGCCTCTGATGGCGATCCGCCTGGCAAACTCCATTCGGCGCGGCGAATTTTGATCGTAAAACGATTGCCCGCCAGATGGCCGATTTTAAGTTTGTTCGTATGGCGTTTGACTGCGAGAATTTTGATGTTGGGCAATTTCAACGCCGCGATCCGTTCATGCCCTTCATGTTCAATGCTGAACGTCTGCCGCGCCACCGCCTGAGCATCTTTCAAACCCGCGTAGCCCACTTCCATCGACCGCCTTCCCAAAGCCTTGGCAAATACGTTGACCGCGGCCAGCGTGGGAATGCCGCGTTTTTCAATGTGCGCATAACAGTGAATGCCGTTGCCGGAAGGCTCATAGAGCGGAATTTCTTCCACAACAAAATCGTCGGGCCGGATTTTAATTTGTCCGCCAATCCCGGGTAAATCACTTGTCAGATACGGGGTTTCCATGGTGTTAATCCTTTAGTTTACATCTTCATTTTCCAGAAGCCTGCATGTGCGCCCGGGCAAGCATTGCAAAGGATGGCCGGTCCCCGGCTCCGGATTCCCTGCCGCATTGCCGCGACGGTTCCTCACGGGGGAAGCCAGTTTAACGGATTTGCCCGGTTTTGTGTTGAATTTCCTTTGGCATCAGTGGATGAAAGGTGCATTGTGCGTGTACAGTGGGCGGCATGGCTATTCGCTTTAAATCAGGTTCGGCACCTAAATCACGCGATGCCCTGCTCTGGATTATCGTTGGCATACTTGTGATATGGGGCGCTTGGCAAGCCCTGAACGTACGCAGGCAGGTCCTTAAAGCCCTGCACCCGCGCCATGCCGCAACCGCTCCCGCCACTACGCAGCCGACAACCGACAAAAATCTTCCGCCGTCGTCGCCTGATAATTCTGACACCGGGCAGATGACCCCAACCCTCATGCCTTATCCGGCCCCGGCAGCGCAGCCGGAGGTTATTCGTGTTCTCTCGCCAGGTCTGCTGGCTCGTACGCGCCGGCAAGTCGGCCAAGCCCGTCTGGACCTGCACCATGGTCGACTGCTTAAGGCACGGCGCACTTTGCAAACAGCCTTGCGGCATATTTCCGGCTTTGGCGAAAAGCCGGCCTCGGTCATCCGATCCATGCTCATGGACATTAATCGACACAGTATTTTGGGTTCCGCGATTGTTCCCGGCGATACCTTGGTGAAACTTATCACGGTCCAACCCGGAAATTCTCTGGATTATCTCGCTGGGTTATATCGCATTACACCAGAGATGATTTTACAATTGAATCCCGGCTTGCACGCCAGATCCCTGGTCGCGGGCACCGGAGTGAAAGTTATTCTCGGCCCCATGGACGCCCATCTGATTCTCCACGCCTCGCGAATTGACGTGACGATCCGCCGCCATTTTATCGCCGATTATCCATTTCACCTTGTCGCGCCCATTGAGCCCACGCCAGGACGCTACCGCGTCATCAATTATTTGCCCGGCCCTCTGGGACTCGATGAATGGATATTGCAATCGGAAAGTGGCCGATCCCGTCTGATTCTGGCCGGTGGAGATATTCCTGATGCGGACATCACACTTTCCCCCCGAGCCATCACTTCGCTGCACCGGATGATAAATCCGGTTTTTTCTCGCTTTGAAGTCGAACCGTGATAAAATACACTAAAGTTACCCGAAGGTGCGTAACCAACCCCCGGGAACGTATGTGGAAATGGATTGATCCATTATGGCCATTGTTGTTGAGTGCTATCATTGCCACAGCCGCCTGGAACTCGATGACGGATTCCGCGGCGGCGTGTGCCGTTGCAGCAAATGCGGGTCCTTGTTGCGGGTACCCGCTACCGCTGGCACGCCCGATTCCGCACGAACGCGCCCCGCAGACCCCGGCACCCGCGCGGCCAGCAGCCGCCCGCGCGACCCCAATGAAGACCCCGGTCTATCAGCCAGTGGATTTCGTGATCAATCACCACAAAGGCCGGCGACTCCGCCATCGGCCGGCAGCGGAGCCTTTACCAAGTCGCCTAGGCCTTCGGATAAACCGCAGGGTAAAAATGCCGGCCGCCCAACCCCCAGCCCCAGCGTTCCGGACTCCTTATCCGGCGTCCCGCAATCACCCATTATCACACGCAAGGTGCCCCCGATTCGCCCAGTTACCAAAAAGAAATCGAGGGAACCAATTCCCCCCGTGAAAAATAATACTCTGCTCCTATGGACCTTGGCGGGCTTTTTTCTCGTGTTCATTATCGCGGTGATTATCGTTCTCGTCGTAGCGTTAAGCCGTTCCCACACGCCCTCCGCGGCGCGGACAGGAGCATCAAATAGCGGCGCGATGGCTGGCCCGTCCGCCCTCGCGGCTTTCCTGGGAATCCCCTTGACTGGAAAACACATTATCTTCAGTCTCGACGGTTCATCGGCCAATCTTAATAGCTTTAATCTTTTGGCCGCCGATGTGAAAGCCACTGTTGCAAAGCTCGACACCAGTCAACAGATAAAATTCGCCATCTGGACGCCCCATGGCCTCAAACTTCTGCCCCCGCAGGGCTGGATAACTCCACCGCAGGCCGCCGGTGCTGAACATACGCTGCTGAATTATTCCCCCTACGGCAGCACCAGCGCCGCCAAAGCGATGCAAGAAACGCTCAAACTCGGCGGCGATCAGATTATCTTTGTAACCGCCAAGGTCTTTTTATCCGATTCCGCCCTGCCCGCTCAGATCGCCAAAGTCCGCATGCCCGGCCAGCACATCGACGTCATTTCCATCAACGGCGAACGCCAGGAACTACGGCAACTCGCCAAACAATCCGCCGGCCAATTCCGCTTTGTCACCATGAGCGACCTGCAAAATGCCACGGCGCAATAAGGCGTTTGGCCTTATTCCAGCGGAAATAACTGATAGCACGTGCTGCGCCCGCCCGCTTGATCCCGAAGCAATATGCGCCGTTGCAACAGATCGCTGATATCGCGCAAGGCGGTGTCCTGGGAACACTGGGTGAGCTTGGCCCATTTTGACGCTTACGATTTTTCTGCATGGCGGCCAGCTTTCCGGCCAGCCCAGACGTATACTACAAAGCTGCGCCATTTTTTCGGGACGCAGAATAAATGGTTTAGGATTGGACAGATGGAATTAACCGCCCCAGAGAACACAAACCCAATGGCCACCACTGCCCCCGAGGAAACCCCGTCGCTCCAGTACCGGGCAGTTCTCTTGATCGCGTTGTATATTGCGGCACTCCTTGGGCCTTTGGCCTTGGCCTCTACTGGCGGCGTCGTGCCCGCGGGGCAGTTTATCAAACAGATCGCCTTAGGCTTGGGCCTGGCCGGTCTTATGATTATCGCCACGAGCTTCGTTCTCGCCGCCCGCTATTACTGGGTCACTGACCCTTTTGGCTTGGATGCAGTGATGCTCTTCCACCGCAGAATGGCCATCGTCGGATTCTGTGCCATCCTCCTGCATCTTGCCCTGTTGTCTTATCTGAACATCGGCCTGTTGACCCGCCTATGGCTGCCTTGGCATTTGCAACTCGGGCGAATTGCGATTCTCTTGCTGACAGCGCAGATTATTGTAAGCATTTATAGATCACAACTGCGCGTGGACTTTGAAAAATGGCGCATCACGCATCGCCTTGTGGGCTTGGCCGTCTTGGTAGTAGCCTTTACGCACGGCCTGCTTTCCAGCGGGGCTTTTGCTCCCTGGCCGCTGCGAATGGTTGTGTTCATGGTAATTGCCGTGGCATTCTGGTCGCTGGTATGGAGTCATATCATTCGGCCGGACCGGTTGAAAGAATATCGCTATGTGGTTCAAAGTGTTCAGAAGATGAGTCCCGGTGTGTGGCAGGTAAAATTGCAGCCCGGTGCGGGGGGACGGTCTTTGCGCTACCGGCCCGGGCAATTTGCTTTTTTCCATTTCAACCGTCCCGGCGTTGACGCAACAGGCGAAGAACACGCTTGGACCATTGCTTCCAGCCCCAGCGAAACCGATGGATTGATGCTGGCTATTAAAGAGCTTGGCGATTTCACGCACACCATAGGCATGACCAAGCCGGGCGATGTGGTTACGGTGCACGGGCCATTTGGCCGCTTCTCACATCGGCTCCACAAAGGAAACGATGAACTGGTTTTTATCGCCGGCGGCATTGGCATCACACCGTTCCGCAGCATGATCCGGTGGTTGGTGGATCGCGCGGAAAATCGGCGGGTGCTGCTGCTATATGCCAATAAATCCGCCGGGGATATTCCTTTTTTTGACGAACTGGCGCAATACAGTAATGCCAGCGGCGGCCGCGTGCGGGTTGTTCATGTTTTAAGCCGCGCGGATGGTCAGTGGCAGGGAGAAAAAGGCCGCATCGACATTGCGTTGATAAAAAAATACTGCGCCGGTGATTTAAATGGAAAAACATTCTGGATTTGCGGCCCCGGAGCATTTACCGCCACCATGATTCAAACCCTGCGTGAAGCCGGTGTGGCCCAGGCCAAGATTCACAACGAAGCCTTTTGCCTGCTGCACGCGCCCGTGCAAGCGGATGGGCGTGGCCGCCGCCTAAAAGCGCTGACGATGGCCATTTCCTTTGCGCTGATGGTGATGGTGCTGTTATTTGCCTTGATTCGCACGGATTTCCTTGCGGCGCGTGCCGGAACAAATCCTCACGCGAGGCATGGACTCTCGCACCACCGCCTTGAAACCGCTCCTCCGAGAAAGTAGCAATCGCTTTGCCGGAGAGCGGATTCTGCGAACTACTAATAAATGGCCATTCTTTTTTACAACGGTTGACTGCAAGCACCGATGCCCGTAAAACCCATAGTATGAGTGGTACGAATCCTACAACTTCGGAACTAAAAGATCCCTGGCTCACACGTGATGTGCTGTTTATCTGCCTGTCGGCGTGTTTTGCCGATTTGGGTTATCAGGCTGTGCTGGCGATATTTCCCTTGTTTCTGGTGATGAATCTGCACGCCGCGGTCTGGGTATTCGCCTTGGCCACGGCCATCAGCTATGGCCCGGGTGCGATATTCGGCTTAATGGGTGGGCGCATGGGGGACCGTTACGGCCACAAGAAAATCGCCATAACGGGTAATTTATTTATTCCGCTTTTATCTTTAGCCGGGCTGGCGGCAACGCCCGTTGTGGCCGTGGCATTATTTGTCGGCGGCTGGTGGGCCAGAAATTTTCGATCGCCGCCACGGCGGACGCTTATGACAGAAATGGTCCTACGCGCTAACCGCAGAAAAGCATTTGGTTTGCTGCACGCGTTGGACATCGGCGGCGGATTTCTGGCGGCCACGGGGGCTATGATCCTGATTTGGGGCGGGACACCGTTAAAAATTATATTCCTGATCACCATCATTCCGCTGCTTTGTTCCAGTGCGGTTTTAGCGATGGTGCGAAACCGCAAAGTGGAAGAACCTGCCGCGCCAGGGCCGGCGACCAGCACCTCCGCAGGTGCTGGGAACATGAGCACGGGGGCCACCGGGGCCGCCGCACCCACCGACACGGGGCGGCGCATTTTGTATCGCCGATTACTGTGGGCGACGGGCTTATATGGATTCAGTTCCTTCAGCTTCGGATTTCCCATTCTTACCGTCGATCAGGCCACCAAGAGCCGAGCATTGGCGGTTTTGGCGTATGTGGTGTTTTTTGGCGTTTCCGCGCTAACGGGCCTGGTGGTTGGCAAATTTAACAAGTTCAACGTGAAAGCGTTAGCCTTGGCGGGATATCTGGCCGGCGGAATTGGGGCGGCGGGCATGGCAGTGGTCAGCACCCTGCATGGCACCCCGCATAGCTCAGCATTTTTATTTTACCCGGTCGTGGCGCTTATGGGATTGGCGCTGGGAGTGATTGAAACACTGGAACCAACCATTATCTCGCTGATTATTCCGCCCAAAAAAACCGGCAGCGGCATGGGAGCCTTAACCGCCACGCGCAGTCTCGGGTTATTTTTCGGCAACATACTTATGGGGCTGCTATATAACATTCACGCCTCTTGGGTATGGGCCTACGGCTACGCAGCCGTTTTGGCGGTGGTAGCTGCGGGAATTTTACTTTCCGCCCCGGCGGTGGAACTTGAATCCTGACGTGAAGGTGCGATCTGCGGTCATAGGTTTACCCCCCATCGCTGCTCACAGCATAAGCGGAAATGGATCAGTCACTATTTTCCAGAGGATGAGCGATGGCGGTTTTCACCGCCGCGACGACTGGCGCAGGGGAGTCACCGAAGTTCAACTCGTTGGGGGCCAGCAACCCGCCGCTTAGAACAATTTTTATTCCCTGATCGACGGTCCAATCCGTATTGCGTACTTCATGCTCCCGGACCATCTGAAAAAAGCCGCTGGTCGGGTTGGGCGTCATGGGGATAAAGATGGTGACATATTTCTCCCCGCGTGAGGTGTCGGTAATTTCATTGGTGACAAACGCGATAGTCCACAGGCCGATGCGGGGAAACTCCACCAGCACCACGCGCTGAAATCCAGCGCCTCCGCCGCTTTGCCGAAATACGCCGATGACCTGTTTAGTAGTACCGTATATGCCCTTCAGCAGCGGCAGATTTTCAACAAAGCGATCCACGATATTAAGAATCCGCCGACCAATCACAAAGGTCGATAACACTCCGATCAGGTAAATGAATCCGGCCGTCAGCAATATGGCCAGCACCGGTGCAAGATAGGACGCGGCTCGGCTGGTATCAATGGGGCCAAAACGGCCAAAAATATCGGATGTAAGCATCCACTTCGCGACAGGATAGGAAAAGCCGGTGGCAAAGTGATAAATAAAGCTCAGAATATACAGCGTCACCAGCAACGGAATCAATACGACAAAGCCGCCGATGAATACCGACTGCAAGTGTCGGCGATATGCACCTGATTGAGGAGCATTGGCCGATGTTACCGCCGGCAGGCCGGGCGAAGATGGAGTTGGTGTTGGCGTCATATATAGTACATCTGTCCTCCGCGACTCTTCTGGCTGACCTGCTCCACAAGTGTCGCGAGTGTTGTGGAGTCCATTACGTCACACATGGCCGCGGAAATGCGGGTCTGCAGTATTTCTACCGCCATTTCGCCGGGTTTCATATCATCATTGAGCGCCACGTTTTCCTGGGTGAGCTTTTTGCCTTCCAGGCGTCCGATGACCTCTCCGACAATAATATGCTCAGGACTGCGGGCCAGGCGGTAGCCCCCCATTGCGCCGATTTTTGATATCAAAAATTTACCACGCGCCAGGGATGACAAAATCGATTCCAGAAATTTTGGTGGCAATGCTTCCCGGGCGGCAAGTTCCCGTGTTTGGATGTACCCTCGGGGGTATGCCTCACATAAACAAATAAGCGCACGAATTCCATATTGTGTGCGTTTGGAAAGCTGCATGTATACCCCGTTAAAGCAAAATCTTCCAGCACGTCCGCTGAAACCCGCGGAACAGGTGCTTCACGCCGCCATCACGCGCTCCGGCTGATACGCCATCTGGTGGAATCTATAAAAAGCCGGCCCACCCAAACCGTCCGAAGACGCCCCAAATTGTACGCCTTCCGCAGGCTTGCGGCAAACCGCGGCAGCGCCCTTGCATCGCTCAACGCCGACTTATGGGCGCATCGCCCGCACCGTGTTATCATGCCAAAAAGATGGCCTGATACAAAGGCGGCAAGCCAGCAGTTGTTTTAGGGCTTTTTTTGTTTCCCTCTTTTTGGAATGGTGTAATGATAACACTGCGATGCTATCGGATTTTTCTGTTGTTTTCCGTCATTGCTTTATCCTGCCCGGCCTTAACCTGCCGCGCTGCAACAGCCGGGATTAATTGGGGTCCGTGGCCCAAGGGGGACGCCCCCCGTGCGGTAGGAATAAAACTCGTGAAGAACCTTCTGGCTCGCAAACATTTTGCCATGGCCCACGGCTTTTCCTATATGGAAAGCTGCGCGGGATATGCGGCGGCACAATTCACCGGCAGCATCGGCGATAAGCCTCTGCTTGCGGCGGTGGTTAAGCGCTATGCGGTTGTCCTGACCCGGCGCGGGCGCAAATATGTTCCGCCTCCCGTGAATGTGGACAACAGTGTATTTGGAATTTTACCGCTGGAAATTTACCAGCAGACCCGTCTGAAGCCCTACCTGAAACTTGGCATGCGATTTGCCGAGGCACAGTGGAACAAGCCGATCGCCGGAAAACTTAGTCCGGAAACCAATTATTATCTCGATGGAGCCTACAAACTGGCGGCGGTGCAAATTCACGCCTTCCAGATCACGCATAAAAAACGCTATGCCCGGCGGGCGGTGCGGGAGTTACTGCTTTTTATCAAAGATTTTCAACAGCCTGACGGGTTATTTTTTCATGGCGTCAAGGCCCATGTTTATTGGGGACGCGGCGACGGATGGATGGCCTCCGCGCTAACGGAGGCCATCACCGGATTGCCCGCGACGTTCCCCGATTATACAAAACTCATGACCAGCTATCAGGCCATGATGGCCGGCCTGTTAAAGTATCAAGCCAAAGATGGAATGTGGCGGCAGGTGGTCAATGATCCAAAGGCCTGGAAAGAATCGTCCTGCACAGGCATGTTTACCTACGCGCTGGCCGCGGGCGTGAACCATGGCTGGCTGCGCGGGGCGGCCTATCGCTTGGCGGCAAAAAAAGGCTGGCTGGCGTTGTGCCGCCACTTGGACAACAAATATAATGTTCGAGATGTGTGCATCTTAACAGAACATGCCAACAACTGGGCCTATTATCTAAGCCGCCCCAAACAAACCGGCAATCTCCATGGCCAATTTTCCATGATATGGGCCGCCCGCCAACTGTGCCGCTGACAGGGGGGGAAGAGGTTAATACTTGCAGGTTAGCTGCCAGAAATAATTTCCGGATTCACCGGCACAGATTCTTTCCGCCGCCCCGCGCGGTAGCCGTATACGCCACTGCTGCTTGCCATAATCCATGGCCTTGCAATTTGGAAAAAAGGTGTCAGGTACCTTTAATTGGGCAGGCCGGGGTAACTTTTTACCGGGATAGATTAACATGTCGCCATTTTACGAAGGCCGCTTGGGCCTGCTTTTTTGGGATCTTGGTGCCGGGTAAGCGGTTACGCGTTTCGGGAAGCTGCTTTCTATTTCTTACCCAAGGTATGCTCTGTTTTCTCTCTCTTTGCTTTGGATGGTCGGCCTCGGCGGCGGAGCGTCGATTCCAGCCCCATACGGGTGGCCGTGCTTTGAACCCAAGCTTTCGACCCCAACGGCCGCCCCCGATTCACCGCCAGCCGCAACTCTTCCAATTCCGCGGCATCGGGAATGTAATTAACCGACTCATCCCAATCGCGCGGGATCCGCAACGGCCAGTCCGCCAACCAGAATGAAGCCGGCGTGGACATGTGGGCGCGTTGCCAGAGGCTACCGTAAGGCCATTCCTGCGAACGCTCCACGAGTTTTGCCCGCAACGGGTTCTGTTCAATGTAGCGAAACAATTTCAGTAGATGGGCATCGCCTTGGACGGGAAATGCTTGCCATAATTCGTGCCACGGCGACCCGGCGACGATAGTCAGGAACGATTTTCAGTTTAACCGGGACATTCACGTCACAGCCGTTCCAACGTCAGATAGATGTAATGCTGAGGCTTACCCCCCGGTGTGATGTGCAGGTGGGACGTTTCTTCCACGCTGCGGAATGCCGGGCTGAATTCGGCAGCCAGCATGGACGCATCATAGCGGCATACATCCAGACCGCTGCAACGCGGCGGGGCATCGAGCGTAAAAACACCGATAATCAGATGGCCGCCCAAAGGCACCGTGCGGGCCGCCAGTTCCGCGTAATGCTTACGATCCAGCGGGTCCCTCAGAAAATGGAATACGGCACGGTCATGCCAAATATCAAAGGACCCCAGATCTTCAACTTCCGTGATATCCGCCACCCGCCACTGAATTAACCGCGCACGGTCCGCCAGTCGGGCTTTGGCGCTGGCCAGGGCCGCGGATGAAATATCCATCACGGTGATTTTCCGGTAACCGTGGTCCAATAGTTTTTCCGGAAGCCGGGAAGTTCCGCCGCCGATGTCGATAACGCTCCGGTGACTCGGCGCGGCTTTTGCAATCAGGTTGAACGAAATTTCCGGATCCGCCTGATACCAACCGACCTCAGTATCTTTATTTTTAGTATAAACGGTTTCCCAATGTTCTTTGCGGCTCATTCCAATTTCTCCGGTAATGTCTTGAAAACACCATTATTGGGGCAAAACAAACTCAACCTACTGTGGCTCCCACAATGCCCTTACTTCCCCATCGGCCAGCGCCGTAGCAAAATCTATTATAGGCCAAGGCTGCATACGTCACCAAGTGGAAATTATGGGCTACGTATCGGGGCATTTTTCGCCGGTGGGATCAAGGTTGTTTTATAGCCGATACCGCTGATACGTTTGGCGACGCTTTGTGGGTCAAAGCCGGCGGCGGCCCGCACTTGAGCGGTGCCATGCTGATATGAGACGGTGGCTTTTTTTACCCCGGGAATTTTGGCAATCGCGGCCTGCAGGCCGTCGGCACATTCCTGACAATCCATACCATTTATCTGATAGGCATAAAGCCGAAATTGGGTCATGGCGGCTCCGGTAGTATTGGCGGCCATCGTCGTCGCGGATGACACCTTTGCCACGGTCTTTACCGGTGAACTGGAATTCACTGAGGCATTTTTACCACCCGCGCCCACGGCTCGCAGCAACGGCTCGCTGTAGTACGGAAATGTTGCAAAGGCCAGCACCAGCACGGCGGACACCCAGAGCATCACGCGATTAAATCTTGCCAAGCCGCTTGGCGCACACGCTTCACCCGGGGCGCATGCGGCCTTGCGACGGTAGCTCATGTAAAAGCCAAGACCCAGTGCCGCAACCGCGACCGCAACAAATATCCACCGTGCGCCGACAATAAACTTAGACAGCCCCGCAGCCGATACGCCAAGCCCCAGTAGTGCTAACGGCAACCAGCAGCAGGCCGATGAAAGGATGGCCGCACCAATAGCCACCGCCCCCGCAGACCAGGTTTTGGGAGCGTTCTGGCCCTGATTTGTGCCCGGCAGTCCAGTCTTCGGCGTGCCGCAATTTTCGCCGCCATGTTGAGATTGATTTTGTGTATTCATAATGCAACTCTTTTTTTGTAAGATTACCGTTTACGTGGCGCAGCAACTCAGTTGCGCCACATTTTTACCGAAGGTAATAGCCGCCAGTTTGATGCCTTCACCGAGCGTCAGATACGCATGGAAACTTTCGCGAATCTGCCGGAGGGTAATGCCGAATTTGATCGCCAACGCCAGTTCCATCAGCAATTCCGAACCTTCCGGCGCGAGAATCCGGGCACCGAGCAGCAAATCGGTTTTTTTGTCACGGATCAGTTTGATCAGGCCGCGTGTGTCACGGGCGGCAATAGCGCGTGGGACATAGCTTAAAGGCAATGTTGCGACCTCGGCATCATAGCCCGCCGCAACCGCTTGCCGCTCATCCATGCCCACACCGGCGACCTGTGGATCGGTAAATATTACCCACGGCAACGCCGTATAGTCCGCCACGCGATCCGCTTTGGTCATGGCATTTTCCGCCGCCAAGGCACCCTCATACGCGGCCGCGTACACAAACATGTTCTGCCCCAGCACATCTCCCGCCGCCCAAACGCCGGGCAGCGTTGTTCGCAGAGTCGGATCGACTTGCACCCAGCCGCGGTGGTCAAGTGATACGCCAGCCAATTCCAGCCCCAGGCCCCGGGTGTTGGGTTTACGCCCCGTGGCCACAAGAATGTGGGCAGCGGCAAATTCACGCTTTTCGCCGTTGATCCTGGCGGTCAGGAGCACGCCTTGCTTTTCGCGGCTGACTCGCTCAACGGTAACTCCCGTAAGGATTTTCAGCCCCTCAGTTGTGAGATAACCGGTCAGGGCATCGGTAAGGTCCTCTGATTCCGTAGGCAAAATACGATCGGATCTTTGCAGCACCCTTACGTGACTGCCCAATCGCGCGAACATCTGCGCGCATTCCAGCGCGATATATCGTCCGCCCAGCACAATCAGTGACTCCGGCAGAGCTTCCAATTCAAACGCCGATTCATTGGTCAGATAGCCCGCTTCGGAAAGCCCGGGAATATCCGGTATCGCGGCGGTAGCGCCGGTCGCTATAAGAACATGGTCGGCTGACAGCCGCATGTCACCCATCTGCACGCTATGCGCGTCAAGCAGTTTGGCGTGCCCTTTGACCAACTGCACCTGCGGCAAATCACGGATCACATCCACATATTTGGCTTGCCGCAGTTCAGCAACCAGTTGACGTTTCTGCTCTATTACCGTGGCGAAATCCGTGATTCGACCACCTGTTTGGATGCCGACGAACGGGTTGTGTGTGGCGCGATGCAGTGATTCAGCAGCACGGATCAGGGTTTTGGAGGGAACGCAGCCGACATTCACACACGTACCACCAGTCGGCAGGCCGTCATTGACGATGGTGACTTTTTCAGTCCCAAGTTCCACCGCTCGTATCGCGGCAGAAAAAGCCGCCGACCCGCCGCCCATGATAAGCAATGTGCCGGCGGCATCGCGTTGGCATGTATCGTCACCATAACAAGCACCCATAAAACACTGCCTTAATAACGCCGGCCTAGACCCAATAACATCGCCATTCCGGATAAGCCGGGAGGCTCCGAAATTTCGATCACTAGATAATTGTACGCCTTGCACTTAGGTGTAAGGTCAAGCAAACAGGCAATTATTTTTCTAAGAATGCCTGCTGCGGTGTCATCGGGGGCGTGCGTCGGGTGCATCGGCGGCACGCAATGGCCGTTGTCAGCAGCACTATTAGGGATATTTGCCCGTGGGTATCGCCGCTGCCCGGCAATGGGGAATTATCGTTCCACAATGCGGAACCGACGGACGCCCGATGGACACACAGGACGCATTGCTGGCTGCAACTGCCGTGGTTTATAAATTGACATTCGTCACGCGAAACGTTCGGCATCTTCCGGTCATGGGTGATGCGATTGCAAATCCATGGGAACGCGTCTGATGAAACACTTTGCAGGGGATTAACCAAGTGCTTTTTTTGCTGCCGTCCGCAATTCATCGACCACGGCGCAGCGCGGTGATCTACCGGCCCGGCACAACTTCAACTCTCGGCCCAACACTTTTTCCAGCCGTCGAAATTCTTTGATCTGGGCTTTCACTTTTTCCAAGCGACGCTCGATAAGTTCACCGGTACGATGGCATTGGGCGGAGGTGCCGTCATGAGATTCAAGCATCGCTTGAATGTCGTTAAGTGAGAATCCGCCGCGGTGTGCCAGTTTAATAAATCTCAGTCGCTCCAGAGAGCGTTGGTCATACCAGCGGTAATTGCTGAAGGTGCGGCCCGCTGGCGCAATAATGCCCTTGCGCTCATAGAACCGCAGGGTTGTTGTCGGCACTCCGGCGGCCTTTGCAAATTGACCGATGCTGTAGCGTACTTCTGACATCAGCAATGATCATATCGACCCGGCACCGCCCAATCCATCCGGCACAACGCTCGGGCATGCAACGCGACTTTTTTCCACGCAACGGACCAGCTATGATCGCTGGCACCGGTACCATCACTTGGAGTCGAATAATGTTTTCCACTTTTCTCATTCACGCCGGGGCAATTCGCATCACTGCTTTTCTTGGTATTCTGGCGCTGATGGCCTTGTGGGAAGTTTTGGCTCCCCGCCGGCCGCGGGTGGTGGCCCATTCGCGTCGCCGCCGTTGGCCGGCCAATTTGGGGATCACTATTCTTAACGGCACGCTCCTGAGATTCATCGTCCCCGGTGCGGCGCTCTTTATAGCCGCCGCCGCTACCAAAGCCGGGTGGGGGCTGCTGAATTACTCGCTATTCCCTTATTGGATGAAACTCGCCGCCGCTGTACTGCTTCTTGATTTAACCATTTACCTCCAGCATGTTTTGTTTCACGCCGTTCCGCTGCTCTGGCGCATTCACCGCATGCATCATGCGGATGTTGATCTCGATGTCACCAGTGGCGGACGGTTTCATACCTTTGAAATACTGCTTTCCGGCCTGATCAAAATAAGCGCAGTCGCGGCTTTGGGTGCACCGATGTTGGGCGTGTTCCTCTTTGAGGTGCTTCTCAATGCCACGTCCATGTTCAATCATAGTAACGTGTCTATGCCGCTGGGGATGGATCGCGTGCTGCGGCTGCTCCTGGTAACACCGGATATGCACCGGGTTCATCACTCCATTGAGGTTGTAGAAACCAACAGTAATTTCGGTTTTAATCTGCCTTGGTGGGACTACATCTTCCGGACCTATCGGGCACAGCCACGGCTCGGCCACACCAATATGGTCCTGGGCACTGAGCAGTTTCGTGAGCCGGTTAATCAGCGGTTCGACCGCATGTGGTTGATTCCTTTCCGGGGCAACACCGGCGCATATCCGATGAGTGGCGCGGATCCCTCGCCGGAACAAAATCCTCCGCTGGAGGCAGGAAAGGTACCGTGAAAAAGCTCTTGTTTACCCTAATAGTTGTCGGTGCGTCGGCAGCCGGCGTTGGCGGCTGTTGGTGGTATCAACACAGCCGCCGCCTGACGTGGACGCAAGTCAATGGAATGATTCATGATAATTTTCCACACGTGCCGCAGTTGTCCGTGTCGGCACTCCATGCGTGGCTTACGGAAGCTCATAAACCAAAGCCGCTGTTGCTGGATGTGCGTGCGCGAATCGAGTATGAAGTCAGCCACCTGCATCATGCCCGATGGATCAATGCGGATGAATCCGTAGCCAAAGCGATGGCGGGAGTGCCGCACAATCAACCCATCGTCGCGTATTGCTCTGTCGGCTATCGCTCGTCCGCTTATTGCGCCCGGCTGATGAAAGATGGCTTTACCAACGTGCATGATTTGAAGGGGTCTATTTTTCAGTGGGCCAACGCGGGGCTGTCGGTATATCGCGACGGCACACTTGGCCATCATGTGCATCCATATAACCACCGTTGGGGTCAGCTGCTCAAGCGGTCTCTGTGGGCATTCCATCCGCCGACAAAGAAGCATTAAGCCCGACACACTCGGGCTTCCTACGGGCAGATTGCTACCTTACGCGGCACCTGTCTATTTACCTTTGATTTCCTTTTCACATTGATCCTCGTCAAATAGGGAGAAATTACGCCGACCACACGTATTACGATCACTTCCTCTTGCTAAGCAGCTTATGCACTTCGGCCGTCAGCTTTTGCATGTCCCCACCGAGCTGGGTTTGCGAAGCGCCGACGACGGTGTACCGCAACACTCCCCTGCGATCAACGATACATTGCGCCGGATACATTGCGCCGGAAATTCGCTGACACCCAGCTTTTGTGCCAGCGCTGTACTCCCGGTGCCTTTGTCTAAAATCTCCGGCCACGCGGCCTTGAGATTCGCCTTGAGATAAGGCCGCACGGCCGCTGCGGTGTCGCTTAGCGGCACTCCAACGATTTCAAGGCCCTGACGGTGGTAGCGTTGGTAGAGTTTCTCAATACTCGGCATTTCCGCACGGCACCAGGGGCACCAAGTCGCCCACAAATCGATCACAACTACTTTGCCTTTCCACTGAGCGGTATTGAGATGTCCACCATTCAGCAGTGAGCCGCTGATCACAACGGGCTTGCCCTGAACAGAACCGCCTCCACCCGCTTGCTTGGCCACATTGTACGCGGCATGTTTCATCATCGTGGTTTTCGCCGAACCGCCGTAACGTGTGTCCGCGCGGCCAACGGCAAGGCCCTGTTGGATGACCAGTGTTGTGACGGCCAATAAGGCTGCAGTGCCGCGTATCGCACCTATTTCTGATTTGAATTTTTTCTTTGCATCGGGCATAACGTAAATTCCTTTGAAAATGGGGGTGGTTTATTTTTACGCGACTGACAACCGCGCTCTGAACAGAGCTTTTCTCAAGATGTCAGGTGCCCCACTATTTAAGGCTCCTTACGAGCTTGGCCGTTAAAGATTACACGCTCTTACGGACCAGGTGGTTCTCAACGAGCCTATCCGCAGGGTCCGATTACTTTGTGAAATTTCGCCGCATGATGGCTCGGATCGGAAATATTGCCACTCCCGCCGGGAGGGATTGCGTTGCCCAGGGATTGCGTTGCCCAGTTTGAAAGCATGCCACGGCTATTATATATTGCTTTCTTGACCAGTTGAGCAGCACCAGGGCCGGTGCAAAATTGGACAAGGTGATCCTTCCTGTCAAGGCGCGAATAAGTCATCCATGGCGGCACTTTCGGAGGTTGCAAAAAATGATTAACACCAAGAAACGCCCTATATACATGGACTACAACGCCACGACACCAGTATGGCCCGAGGTTCTGGACGCGATGCTTCCATTTCTGCGCCGGCAATTCGGTAATCCCTCCAGCGATCACGCCTATGGACGGCCCGCCCGCACTGCCGTGGAGCAGGCCCGCGGTCAGGTTGCCGATTTACTTGGCTGCGCGGACGATGAAATTGTTTTCACCTCTGGTGGAACGGAGGCCAATAACCTCGCCATTCGTGGAGCGATGGAACTTAGTACGGAACGCCGCCATATCGTCACATCCGTGGTGGAACATGCGGCCACAATTCAACCTTGCGCGTGGCTGGAAAGCCAGGGAATTGAAATCACGCGTGTTCCCGTAAACCGCACGGGGCGTGTAGAGGAACAATCCGTTAGTACGGCGTTGCGCTCGGACACGGCGCTGGTGACAATCATGCTGGCGCAAAATGAAACCGGCGCGATAATGCCGGTGGCGCGGATCGCAGCGCTGGCCCATGCGCGTGGGGCCATCGTACACACCGATGCGGCACAGGCTGTTGGAAAAATTCCGGTGTATGTCGATAAATTACAGGTGGATCTGCTGTCGCTTGCGGGCCATAAGCTATACGCCCCAAAGGGCATCGGCGCGTTGTATGTAAGGCGCGGAACGCGGCTGGCCCCGGTCTTGCGCGGTGCCGGGCAGGAACGCGGGCTGCGACCGGGAACTGAGAATGTTCCTTATATTGTTGGTTTGGGCGCGGCCTGCGCACTGGCGATGAAACATCTGATGGCGGAATCCCGCCGGCAACGTGATCTCCGGGATGAACTTTGGGCTTTACTGCGCGTCAGCGTTCCCGGATTGAAACTCGCCGGCGGCCAGGGACCGCGCTTGCCCAACACACTAAGTGTCTGTTTCCCGGAAGTTTACGGCAGTGCTATTCTAGCCGCGGCACCGCAGATAGCGGCTTCCACAGGTTCAGCGTGCCATGCCGGTGATCAGCGTCCACCGGACGTGCTGCTGGCCATGGGGATACCAGCATCGGTGGCGCTAGGAGCGGTGCGGCTGTCATTGGGGCGCGGCACCACCGGTCCCGAAATCGTCGCCGTCGCCGCCGCCCTGCAAAGGGCATACGAAGGGCTTGCCAAACGCGGAGGCATGGCAGGATACCAACTCAGCAAATAGCGTGAGTTGCTACTTTTTGTGCACCAGCATCATGCCGGCACCGACGGTGATGATCATCGCATGCACCCGTGAATCAGCACGTATTTTCATGTTCAGGGCGTGCATCGGGCAGGAGGCGGGATCATAATCCGGGCGGTCAAAATGGGTACTATCGCCCAGCGAATTATCCAGCACCATCAGTCCGCCGGGCCGCAGAAGCTGCACCACGCGTTGATAATAGCTTTCATATGCGGGCTTGTCGGCGTCAATAAAGGCAAAATCAAAAGACTCCGCCCCGCCGGCGACGATCAGTGTATCCAGCGTTTGCACCGCCGGTGCCAAGCGCAGATCAATGCGCTGTGC
>DAHXLH010000306.1:0-11136 GCA_027366115.1 Phycisphaerales bacterium | reverse complement strand
TAACGCTCCCTTTACACAAAATTACAGCCAATGGTATAACGGCCCTCAGAATAGTTCAGTTGGGGTGAAAACCTCGCAATTTCCCACGGGGTATGGTCCCCAGCCCGTCATATCGCTTCCTACGGGAGCCACGACTGTTTATCTCAGCTATTTTTATGAATCCAGCGCAATATCGACAGATTATGGTGCATATTCGTATGTGCACTTGAATTTCTATGCTAACGGTGGACAGGTGGGAAACTGGACCGACACCTACACCGGCACACAGTCAACCTGGAAAAATATCTTGGACACCATTGACCTGACAAAGTATGCCCCGGGTGCCAACTCCTTTAACATTACGATCAGTTCTAATCCCGACGGCGTAACACAGCCGAGCACGCCGCAGTTTTGGGTAGATAATATCTCGCTTTCAAATTCCTCAACTTTGGTACCGGTCCCGGAACCGGGACTGCTTGGTGCCGTTGCCCTCGGATTAGGGGCGCTGGTGTTGGGGTTGCGTCTAAAACGACGGACCCACTGCGCGTGATGTTATCTCAGTTTTGTCCCCAGTTGGCAGTGTAAAAGCACTGCTAACTGGCCGGACTGGGAGAGGCCCTTGGCGTTTTCGCCGATGATCGGGCGTGTTGCGTAGGTGATTGTGAATCATATTATTTGAAAGGTTCTATATGCAAAACAGGCAAAAGGGCAACGGTTTTACCCTCATAGAATTACTGGTGGTGATTTCAATTATCGCCCTACTGATTTCTCTTCTTCTTCCAGCCCTCGCGCTGGCGAGGGCGGACGCCTTGAGTACGCTCTGCTTGAGCCGGTTAAGAACGCTGGGCCAGTTGACGATTGAATACTCGGATTCCAACGCGGGATTTACTCCGTCGAATTATGTTAGCTGGACGTACAATACGAATTGGTCGGATATTCTCTTCGACTGGTATACCAGCAGTCCGCCCTTGGGTGTTTATCAACAGTACGCCAATCCGACTAATCCGACGCAGGCGGCAAACGATAAGGTTATTGCGGCGAAGTTTCAGGCCCTGTTCCAAGATCCGGTGCAACCGATCCCGATCCACTATATCTTTGGGCTATCCTATGCCTCAAATCCGAATGGTTTCGGTTGGAGTTTTGCGGGGGGGTACGGTGGTACCACAGCCACGGGTGGAATCCCGGCCTTCGTCCGGATGTCCAATATTAAAAGCCCAACCCACTTGATAGCGGTGGGCGATGCCAATCAAGTGTTTGACACCGGATGCTGGACCGCCTTTAATTGGTGGCCAAGCCCATCATATTTTGGCGGTTTTCAAGCGAATGTACCGCTCACACAGGTGGTTCCGCCGGGCGGCCCCATCCCGGCCACGACAACGAATTTTGATTATCCTAACGGGGGTGGTAGCGGTTTACGTTACCGGCATGGAAACATGACGGTCAACTTCGCCACACCTTACCAATCAACCGGGACGGCTAACGCTGTATTCTTTGACGGCCACGCCGCTGGAATTCAGGCTGGTGACCTCAAGGCGTACAATTGTCTGAATCAGTAGGCTTAACTCTATGCGGCTATAGTTATTTCCGGCTTGTATTGTTACCGTATCATCGGCCAATCTTAGATTTGGAGGGGTGAAATGCCCACACGAGGAAAGATCATCGTAAAAATGGCTGTTTGTGCCGCGATGTGCCTGCCGTTTGCAGTACATCGGGCACAAGGTCAGTCGGTTGCACAGACCTACCCGGGAGAACTCAATGATATGCCGGCAATTCCGCAAACGTACCAGGTGCCTGACTGGAATCAGATAGCGGGTGGTTTTTACCAACTCGCCCTAAACCCGACAGCGTCCGGCAGTTACCTCCCGCTGATGCAGGTGGTTGATAACGTAAGTGGCCAGCCGGTGGAATTTGGCTTACCAGCCTACGTCCAGTCAAGCGGCACCTAGAATATTCAATCCACGCAGGCCTTGACGGATATGGGGGTGGTGCTGGGCGCGACTATGATGGGTGCAAATATGTCCAGCTACGTGCCCGGTGGTGGCACCACGGGGATTGACTACGTGGGGATGCTGGGCCAATTTTTTGACCCTAATCTGGGGTCGGGCATATTCGGAAATAACATCCACTCGGCGGATCCTCAGTTGACCGCCTGGTATACACTTTTTCCTGATATCCTCGCCCAGTCGGTGTCTGATCGCTACGCTTCGGAAACCGGCCTGGCCGCTATGTGCTATGACACGGCGGTGTCCTGGAGTGACGCGGTTGGTCACCTTGCCACCACCAGCGGTTATAATTTTAATTACACGGGCTTTAATTTCTCAACAATGCAGCCAGCGTACAACGGTTCTTGGCGAGAACCCGATATGGCATCGGGCATTGCCTGGCTGGAATACTCCGCATATCTTCGCTTTGGGAATCCTGCATTTCTCCAGACGGCAAAAGATGCGATGAGCTATCTTGTATCCCTTCCTGCGTCCAGCAACCCCAGCTATGAAGTTCTCGCGCCATTTGGAACGCTTGCCGCCTCGGAGATGAACGCGACAGAGGGTACGAGCTATCCGGTTGATACACTATTGGCCTGGAATTTCAGCAATTACAATCCGAATCGGCCGGGATGGGGCGTTGAGGTCGCAAACTGGGGCGGGCAGGATGTTTCTGGCCTGGTGGGGCAGGTAACCAGTCCATCATCCACGACGGGTGGATACGCGTTCTATATGGAGACGGCAGCGCAGATGATGGCTCTGGCTCCCGTCGCCAAATATGACCCTCAATACGCAACTGCGCTTGGTCGGTGGATGCTTAATGCAGCCAATGCGATGCGGCTCTTTTATGGAAATTATGCACCGAACCAAAGCAACCCGGGCTGGGATCAGCAATCTCTTGTTTCCTACGAGGGACTCAAGTACCAGTTGAACAGCTCGCCCCAGCCTCTGCTGGCCACGGGCGATGCGTCCTCGCCAAGCACCGAATTCGGTTTGTATGGAGCCGTTTATGTTGGCGTTCTTGGTTCGATGATAAAAACGACCAATGTTTCCGGAATCCTGCAATTTAATCTAAACGTCACCGACTCTCCACTCGCCAAGGAGGCTTCAATCCCAACTTTCTTATTCTACAATCCCTATTCATCTGCGGAAATGGTGGACATCAACGTGGGAGCAAATCCAGTAAATATTTTTGATTCGGTGCTTAACGGCTACATCGCCAGGGACGTAAGCGGAAATACGTCCTTTGACCTCGCCGCTGGATCCGCCGCAGTGCTCTCATACATTCCCGTACCCGAAATGGCCACGATGCCATTACTGGCCGCCGCAGGTGCGGTTGGCGTGCTGATGGCGCGAAGGCGCAGGGCCTTACCTCGCGGCACTTTAGTATACGCGCAGCCAACTCCGGATTATTTGGACGACCGGTGAAGAAATGTTGCTTTTCATCTTATAGGACTAAGGCATGAGTAGCTTGAATGCCAGACGGATTTTGGTGTTGGGATGCCTTATTGCTGCGCTTGTGGCCAGTGCATGGGCATTATGGTTTGGCGTTGTGGCAGATTCGGCTGCCGCCAGTACCGCCAAGGTTCCGGCCGGATTTTTCCCCTGGCAATTTCCCACCGCCAATGCCCTTAGAACTTGGAAATACCAGTCCTTCAGCACCAAAAGATGGTGGGGCGATTTTCCGCATAACATTGTGGTTCCTCCCCACATGTTCAAAAAATATCCTTGGGCCATCGGACCGTTCAAGAAGTACGCCCACAATCCAGTGCTTTCCCCCACCCCGGGCGAATGGGACTGTGGACATTTAGGCGGCGGCGTCCATAACGGAGCGATCATTTTTCACCATAGGACGTTTTATTACATTTATCGGGGCGAGCGTCCGTATTCACCGCCAGTGCCATATATCTGTGATATCGGTATTGCTACCAGCCCGGATGGCATTCATTTTACGAAGATCAGAACACACAGCGGGTTATTTCGCCACGGCAAATACAAACGGTACAGCTACGAGGACGTGTGCGTAGCTAAATACCGTGATACTTATTATCTGTTTTGCAATCAATGGTATTGGAAGGATCAGAGCGATAAGAAAATTAATGGCGAGTTTGAGGCCACGTCCAAAGATCTGATCCACTGGAAGCGCGTGGGAATCCTTTTCCCCTATGCTCATCACGTGTATCGCAACGGCGCGGTGGTGGTGAATCCACACAATCGCGCCGTGCGAATCAACGGCAAGTTTGTCATGTACCTCGATAATGGCAGGATGGCGTATTCGCGGGATATGCTGCATTGGAAAACCGCGAAAACCACCATACATTTTCCGGGTGGTGAGACCTGTTTTGCGCTTGCCAATTACGACAAGGCCCGCCCCAATGATATCATCCTGTTCACAGGTGGTAACTTTACCGGCAACTTTTACGCGATCGGCGAGGTGCTGCTCTCGAAAAAGAACCTCATTAAGGTCCTGTCATATTTGCCCAAGCCCGCCCTTGCCGCAAATCCCAAGATTCCGTATGAGCACGGCTTTTCCGCAACCGATCCGAAAAAACTGGTCTCAACTTTTTCGGATTGCATATTTTTTACCGGCTTGACTCGACACGCGGGTAAATGGTGGATGTACTATGGCGGAAGTGAATACTACACATGCCTGGCGACGGCGCGGGCGGCTCTGAGTGTGAAATAGCTGGAGTCGCACTGGCCCGCGGCTAAAACCAGGCTGATCGCAATCGTCCAACGACATGGGCGCGGCAAAGGCGACACAAAAAGGCAAGAGGCTTACACGAAATGGAATTGTCAAATGGAGCTTCGTGGTTATGTTAATATCGCGGTGGCTGGAGCGTAGACCGCCGTTCGCGGTGACAACCGAAGACTTTGGGAGGCTAAGTGGGTGGAGCCGTAAGAATGACAAACAACATTAAGTCATGTAATACGTTAGCCGCGGTAGCGCTCGTGGCATTATGCGTCTGGAGCGGAATGGTCAATGCAGGGGCGGAATCCCAGTATTCGATTCCATCAATTCGCGATATGCCCAGTTTGCCGCGACCTTACCACATAAGGAACTGGTTGCGTGTCGGACGCGAATTTTACGCGTTGGCTTTCAACCCGGCTGCGCATGGACCTTTTTTGCCGCTGATACACCTTGTTTACAATCCGGCCGGGAAGGCTATGGCGTTTATCATGCCGGCCTATGTGAGCAGGCTGCCGGATACCCGATCTTCGGCCCAAGCCCTTACGGACATGGGAGCCGTGTGGGGAGCAACGCTCCTGGGGCGAAATATGTCGCAGGGCTCGGTTAATTATGTGCGTCTTATAGAGCGCTTTTACGATCCATCCGTAGGGGATGGTCTCTTCGGCAATAACTTTGCCTCCGCTAACCCGCAGGCAACTGCGTGGTATACGGTCTTTCCGGATATCACTGCCGCCGCCATTTCAGGGCGGTATCCTGCCGAGAAACGGCTTGGGGAGATGTGCCGCGCAACCGCCCGTTCCTGGGCGGAGGCGGTACCGCATTTTAAGAAGCCCGACGGTCGCTATGACTTTAACTATACGGGGTTCAATTTTTCCACTATGCGCCCGGTTTACAACGGAAAGTGGCGCGAGCCGAACATGGCCGCAGGCATCGCATGGATTGAATATATGGCGTGGTGCCGATGGCATGATCCCGTATTTTTGCGAGCCGCCAAAGCGTGTATGACCTATCTCTCCGGTCTGCCCGCATCTGAAAATCCAAGTTACGAGGTGCTCACACCATTTGGTGCCATCACCGCGATCCGTATGAACGCCGAGCTGGCAACCCACTACCCGGTTGCAAAATTTTTGAATTGGTGCTTCAGCCGTTATGGTGCCCGGCCAACCTGGGGGATAGAGGACGCCCGTTGGGATGGTCAAGATGTCTCCGGGTTGGTGGGTGCCGTGAATTGTGCGCCTTGGCGGCCATGGGGCGTTGGCGGTTACGCCTTTTTTATGGAAACTTCCACGCAACTTTGGGCACTGGCCCCGGTGGCGCGTTATGACCAACGATACGCGGTGGCGATGGGCAAATGGTTACTAAACGCCGCCAACGCCAGCCGCTTATTTTATGGCAAGTTTCACCCAGCCGGTCGGCAGAGCGACCCGGGCTGGGCGCTGGGGGAATCACTGATTTCCTACGAGGGTGTGAAGTATCGGCGTGATAACCCGCACCAACCGCTAATTGCAACAGGGGACAACAAAACATTCCTCAATCCCGGCTATATGGGCTACACCCAAAAGACGAATGCCACCAATTACTGCCTCTACGGCGGCGTTTACATCGGTATTTTAGGCTCGTTGCTGCGACCAACCAATGTTCCCGGGATTTTACAAATAAATCTCCGCGCTACGGACACCGCGGCCCCGGCCGGGTATCCGACGTTTTTGTTCTACAATCCCTATCAGCAAATGAAGGACGTAAAGATAAAGGTTGGATCGAAGGCAGTCAATGTTTATGACACGATCACTGGTGCGTTTATCACTCGGCGGGTTTCCGGGCATTTGACAATCGCCATACCAGCGAATTCCGCTGTGGTGCTGGTGTATACACCAGTCAATGGAATTGTCTCCCATCACGGACGTGAAACACTGGTTAATCGCCGCGTCATAGATTTTACGCATCCCGGAAGGTAACGTGATGGCAACCCACGGTTTAATTTCTTATGCGTGTAGATGACTGTGAAACGTAAACATAGGAAAATAATCGAAATGCGCTTAAGAATAACGCGATCTTATTGGCTTGGTCTGTTTGTGGTGCTGAATGCCTTCGGCGGTGCCTCGCTCAAAGCTTTACATGCATCGTCCGTACCGCAAATGTCCATCGCGCGTATCAACACGATGCCGGATATGCCGGAGCCTTATGACATGCGAAATTGGAGCCGCGCTTCGCGGCGATTATATAAAGCTATTTTTAATCCTGGTGCCACAGGGGCTTTTTTACCGTTGATTCATATTGTACGGACCTCTGGCCACCGCGCGATCGGCTTTTCCATCCCTGCTTACGCCACGCGGACAGAAAGTTACGCGGCGCAGGCGCTGACGAACATGGGGGCGGTTTGGGGTGCTACCTTGGTTGGTCGTAATATGGCGACCGGCACGACCAATTACGTCCGGCTGTTAAATCAGTTCTTTGATCCGGATTTGGATCACGGCATATTTGGTAATGGTGTTCATAACGCCAGTCCACAGTCAACGGCCTGGTACACGGTATTTCCGGATATGGCAGCCATGGCTATCTCGGATCGATATGCAGCAGAACGAACTTTAGCAAAAATGTGCCGCGACACCGCCCAATCATGGGCCGATGCAATCCCCCATTTCCAATTGACTAACGGGCACTATGATTTCAATTACACCGGTTTTGATTTTTCCACGATGCGCCCGGTCTATAACGGAGTATGGCGCGAACCCAATATGGCGGCGGGGCTGGCCTGGTTGGAGTATACGGCCTGGTGCCGGTGGCACGAGCCGACATTTCTTAATTCCGCGAAAGCATGCATGGAGTTTTTGACCGACCTGCCGCGAGACGACAATCCGAGTTGGGAGGTAATGACGCCGTTTGGTGCTTTGGCGGCGGTGCGCATGAATGCTGAGTTGGATACACATTATCCGGTGCAAAAATTGCTGCATTGGTGCTTCAGTTATTATCGAGCACGCCCGTCTTGGGGGGTAGAATTGGGAAATTGGGCGGGGCAGGACGTAGATGGATTGATCGGCGCGGTGAACGAAGCGCCGAAAGCCGCCTGGGCTCAAAGGGTGCGATCTTACATGGATACCAAGGGAAAGGTGAGGCCATGTTCACCTTGGCGGCCATGGGGCGTTGGTGGTTACGCCTTCTTTATGGAAACCGCCACGCAACTTGGGGCACTGGCTCCGGTGGCGCGTTATGACCAACGATACGCGGTGGCGATGGGCAAATGGTTACTAAACGCCGCCAACGCCAGCCGCTTATTTTATGGCAAGTTTCACCCAGCCGGTCACCAGAGCGACCCGGGCTGGGCGCTGGGGGAATCACTGATTTCCTATGAGGGGCTGAAGTATCGGCGTGATAACCCGCACCAACCGCTGATCGCGACAGGCGACAACAAAAGCTTCCTTGATCCCGGATATGTCGGCTACAGTCATCAGTTAGATGCCACCAATTACGCTCTGTATGGCGGCGTATACATGGGCATACTCGGTGCCTTGGTTGAGAAAACCAACATTCGTGGTATCCTCCAAATAAATCTCCGCGCTACCGACACCGCCGCGCCCGCCGGGTATCCTACGTTTCTATTTTACAATCCATACCCCCGGACCAGGGTTGTGAAGCTCAACGTGGGATATGAGGCCTTAAATCTGTATAACACCATTACCGGCACATTTATCGATCACGATGTTCGCGATACTGTAGGGGTATCAGTGCCCGCGCATTCCGCAATGGTACTGGTTTATACTCCCGCCAAGGGAAAGGTGTCTTACCGTAGTCATCAAACATTGGTGAATGGCCGAGTTATTGACTATCTTCATGGCCAAGGGACAGGGCCTTGAGGGCATCGCGCAGGATACTGACCGTGTAATATGGAATTACCGCGATGTCGTGGTATTTATGAACGCGGCGGAATTTAGTTTCCGCCTAAAACTGTATGGACTTTTCGGTTGTTTTTGAGGTAAGCGGTTATGAATCGAAGAAAATTTGTGATTCTGATGGGTACCGCCGCGGCGGTGGCTGTTGCGGAAAAAAACAGAGGTTATGCGGCTGCGGCACCGGGGCGTTGGCGAATCGGGCCTTTTGTGCGGCCGACAGATGGCCGGCCGATTATCAGGCCCAATCCCAGTGCGGTGTTTACCGATCCCAACACGCGTCGCCTGTCGCACTGGGAATTTGCCCATACGTTTAACCCGGCGGCGATAGCGTGGAAAAACAAGCTTTATGTGCTCTTCCGTGCGGAAGGGGAACACGGCGATGATATTGGCGGATATACCAGTCGCGTGGGCCTTGCCGAAAGTTCCGATGGTGTTGAGTTCACAGAGTTGCCGCATCCGGTGCTTTATCCCCAGCCGGGGCGGTGGCAGAAAGATGAATGGCCGGGCGGTTGTGAAGATCCGCGCATCGTTCAGGCGGCGGATGGAACTTTTGTGATCACGTTTACCATGTGGAATCGCAAAGTCGCGCGACTGGGCGTGGCAACATCAAAGAATTTGACGCATTGGACGCATCACGGGCCGGTGTTTCGCGAAGCGTATAAGGGCCGCTTCGCCAATACGTGGTCCAAATCCGGCGCGATTGTTACGCGGAAGGTCGGATCTCAGATTCTTGCCGCCAAAATACGGGGCCGCTATTGGATGTATTGGCATACGCTGGGGCAAACCTATCTGGCATACTCCAAAGATTTAATTCAATGGACACCGGTTTTAGACGCAACCGGAAACCCCGTATGTGTATTACCGAAAAACAAGCCGGGTCATTTTGATTCCTGGTTGACGGAATCCGGCCCGCCAGCCCTGCTGACACCAGCCGGCATTGTGTTTTTCTTCAACGGCATGAGTGATGGCAAAATCAGCCGGGGGCCACGCATTCCGGCGCGGCAATATTCCGCTGGGCAGGCGCTATTTTCCGGTGATAATCCGGCCCAACTGCTTTATCGCCCCTCGGAGCCATTTTTCTGGCCCGAAGAATCATGGGAAAAAACCGGACAATACAAAGCGGGTACCACCTTTACTGAAGGGTTGGCGTGGTTTAAAGATAAATGGTTTCTTTTTTACGGCGGAGCGGATACTGTAGTGGGTATGGCGGTCGCCAAGTAGAGCTTCATTCTATGGACTTGGCGCGATTTAATATATCAGGCGCTGTTTTGGCGGAGAATTATTGTGAGCGGAATATCCAGTTTTGAAGATGCTTCGGAAACCGGCCAAATTCCCGGCATGGGGCCGATTGTTTTTGCGGTAGCCGCCGCCGCTTTGGCCGGCTTATTGTTTGGATATGATACCGGCGTGGCGTCGGGTATTCAGGGATATCTGCAAACCTATTTTCATTTAAGCAACACGCAATTGGGTTTCGCGATCGCGTGTCTGGAATTGGGCGCGGTGCCCGGTGCCATGTTCGCCGGGGCGTTAGCGGATCGGTTTGGACGCAAGAAATTATTGATTGTCTGTGCCGTGCTCTTCGCGGCCTCCGGCGTGCTTTCCGCCATACCGCAAACCTTAACGGAACTGGTATTGGCCCGCATCATCGGCGGAGTGGCCATTGGCGCTTCTTCCATGGTTGCTCCGGTGTATATCGCGGAAATTTCGCCGGAGCGCCATCGCGGGCGGTTGGGATCGTTATTCCAACTGGGCATTGTCATCGGTATTGCGGTCGTCTATTGGGTTAATTACTTTATTCTCAATGCGGGCAATCATATTAATGCGGTCCATCATCTGGCGGGTATGAATTGGAATCAAACCATGGGCTGGCGCTGGATGCTGGGATCGGAAACGTTGCCGGCGTTGGTGTTTCTCGTGATGATTCTGGCGGTACCGGAAAGTCCACGCTGGCTGGTAATTAACAATCAGGAGCCGCGGGGGCGGCGTATTCTCACAGGCTTTATCGGTTCCGCCGGGGCTGACCGGGAAATTAAGGCGGTAAAGGAAATGGCCGCTCAGGAAGAGGGCCGATTTTCTGAATTATTCACGCCACGCTACAGCCTGCCGCTGACGATCGCTCTATTTTTGGCGGTATTTTCACAATTCAGCGGTATAAATTCCATTATTTATTATGCCCCGCGCGTTTTTGAGGCTGCGGGAATGAAAACGACCAATGCCTTTGGCTCAACCGCTCTGGTTGGAATGGTCAATCTGGCTTTCACGTTCATCGCTGTGGGCTTTGTGGATAGAGCCGGACGCAAATTGCTGCTGGCGATTGGGACAGCGATACAGGTTGTAGCGCTGGCATCGGTAGGGCTGATTTTTGCGTTGGCCAATCGTATACCAGTAACGACTATGGTCCATGGCCACGCGGTGCATTCTATGGTGGTACATTTCAGCCATGGGCAGGTGCTGATTCTCATTACCAGCATTTTGACATTTATCGCGGCCTCAAAAACGCGCGGGGCATAATAAATAATGGAATTTATACCGCTGAATTGTGAAAATACCGCCAAAAATAGAGCGATCGTCAGCGGCAGGCTGTAGCGTGGCGTGA
>DAHXLH010000299.1:0-8650 GCA_027366115.1 Phycisphaerales bacterium | reverse complement strand
AAAAAGAAATAAGGGCTTTACACGCCGTTAACCAAATACTCAAGGCAAATTTACGCCATGCTCACAATATGCTCACGATGCACCGCTACACTACCCTTGCGTTCGCTTTCCAAAACGCATCACCCACCTCTCTTCCGCCTGAAGCCCCGGTTCCCCGCCGAGGGCTTCTTTTGCGCACAGCATTACCCCGCGATTTTCAGGCGATCCTGTAAATGGGCTTTCCATGTTTCGCTGATCGCGGAATCGGTGATAATCAGATCCAGATCCTCAATGGAACACACGCGAGCCAGGCCTTTGCGGCCGAATTTGCCCGCATCAGCCAGCAGAATTTTTCGCGCCGCCTGCTTCAGGGCGAGCTTTTCAATCTGCACCATGGCCAGATTGGTATTGAAAATATCCGTTTCATAAATCCCGGCAACAGAGAAAATCATGACATCGGCATGAATTTCCGCCAGCGCCTGCATGGTAATCGGGCCTACCATTACCCCGGAGCGCGGATACATTGCCCCGCCCAGTACCAGAAGCTCCACGCCTTCATCATTGGTGAAATGATTGGCCACCGTCAGAGAGTTGGTAACCACCTGTAACGGCCGGACCTCCAACTGCTGCACGGTGTAATGAATCGTTGAGCCGCCGTCAAAATAGACGGTCATACCGGGTTCAATCATGGCGGCGGCGGCTTTTCCAATGGCGCGTTTTGCATCCACCTGTTCCTGCATGCGCTGATCCAAGTCCAGCATGGCCGGGGACCGGCCGCGGAATAAAACGCCCCCACGCGTGGATTCAACAACACCCTGCCCGCACAGGGCATCAACATCCCGCCGTACCGTCGAACTTGATACGCCAAGTTCCTCCGCCAGTTGTTCCAGCGAAGCGCTCTGCCGCGTCCGCAGGATATCAAGAAGTTTTTTCTGGCGATCCACGATCAGCATACGGTTGTCCAAGTGGGTTATTTGATTTTGCCCCAGGTTTCTTCCAGCGCCCGCGCGCTGGCCTGAATGCCCGCAATTTCCTTGGGCCAAAGTTCCGGCTCCAGCGTTGCTTCCACGCCGGAACTCCCTACCACCGTGGGAACACTCAGGCATACATTTTTAATTCCATATTGCCCCCCAAGCTGACTGCTGACCGGTAAAATCCGCTTGCGATCCAATGCGATGCAATGAATCACTTCCGCAATACTTAAGCCCACCGCATATCCCGCGCCACCCTTGAGTTTGATTACTTCCGCTCCGGAAGTCTGGGTTTTTTTGAAAATCTCAGCCTGTTGCGGTGGCGTGAGCATTTTGATCAGCGGCATTCCCGCCACCGTCGCGGTGCTCCAGATCGGGGTCATGGAATCACCATGTTCACCCAGGATCACCGCATCAACCTGCGTGGCTGGAAGATTTTTAGCCGCGGCAATCAGGGAGCGGAATCGTGTGGTGTCCAGTACCGTACCCAGACCAATGACCTGTCGGGCCGGCCATCCCAGATATTCAATGTTCAGTCGCGTCAGTACATCAACCGGATTGGAGACCACAACAAAAATGCACTGCTTTTTAACACCTGCGCCCTTGAGTGAATCCAGTACGCTTTTATATAACGAAACATTGCGGTTAATGAGATCCAGGCGGGATTCATCCGGCTTGCGGCGTAAGCCCGCGGTGATGCAGATGACATCAGAATTCGCCGCACCTTTGATGTCGGTGGCGTAAATGCTCTGATCTCCCGCCAGCGATGCGCCATGCAGCAAATCCAGCGCCTCCCCGGAGGCCAATTCCGCGTTGGCATCCACCAGAGCAATTTCCCGGACAATGCCCGCGCATTGCAGCGCATAGGCCGCATTGGAACCCACGCGACCGCCGCCGCCAATGATCGTAACTTTCATAAAAGGTCCTTTCGTTCAATGTTGCTGTTCGTCGGCAGCACCGATGCCGGCCTATCATGCCGTCCCGGCGCACCGGGCCAGATTTCATCCCGGCATCCCGGGACCGGTTCCAGCAATCACCGCAATCCGGCCATAATCTGATCCGTCATTTTCTGCACCATATCTTCCAGTTTGTCTTCGGTAATAACCGGACCGACGGATTCAATATGGCCATCGCTCTGGCAGGCGCAGACGCTTTGCGTCGGTGCGTCAAACGATGACAGAAACGGCTGATTTTCCGCGCCGATGCAGCCGGTTACGGCACAAGCCAGGCGTTGATCGGGCATGCCGAATTTTTCTTTCACCTTCAGCAGGTCCACCATTTCCTGCTGCGACAATTGATTGATTCTGCCGAGTTGCCGGGTTAACAGCAGAATCCGGCAGTACGCATCCAGAATTTCCAGCTTGTAATAAGCGCCAATCAGCGATGTATCAAAACAGACCGAACCGTGGTTGCCCATCATGACCGTGTTGGTGTCTTTCGTAATCAATGCGACCACGGATTCGCCAAGCTCCTTGTAACTCGGCGTGGTATATTTGGCCATGGGCACTTTACCAAGGAACACCTCCGCCTCCGGGTGAATGCCCTCCGGAATCGGGATATTGGCCATCGCAAATGCCGTGGCGTGAGGCGGATGCGAATGTACCACGGCTTTAACATCCGCGCGAGCCTTGTAAATCTGCAGGTGCAGCAGCACTTCGCTGGTGCGCTTCATTTTGTTCTGCTTGTCAATCTGGTTCCCATCCATATCTACGACGGTAATTTGATCCGGCGTTAAAAAGCCTTTGGATACCCCCGTGGGTGTGCAGAGAACCCGATCTTCACCGATGCGGACACTGTGATTGCCTTCATTGCCGGCACAGTAACCCCGCATCCAGATGCGATGGCCCACATCGCACATTTCCTGACGGGCGTGAAACAAATTCTGCATAAATCACCTCATATACATTCGTATTGTTCAAGGCCGCCGTCTTATCGGCAGGCGGCCAGTTCCGTTAACTGACTTTCAACATCTTTTGGGGCTCTTCCGCTGGAAGTCAGAAATAACCCGATCAATTCCGCCATCGATTTAAACCCATGATGCGGATATTCCATCACCAGTACATTGGCTCCCAACTGCTCCATGCCCTCCTGCACGGCCTGTCGGCAGGTTCCGACAATCGCCCGAATATTGGCACACCGGTTGGCCAGACACACCGCCCGTGCCGCCGATGGCACGAACAGCACCGCCAATCGGGTCTGTCCGCCGGAAAATTCTTTTGCTACCGCCCTTATAACGGCCGGCAATTGCTGGCTGGCCGAAGTGCGCACGTCCGCCACGGCCCGGCCGCGCAGTTGTTCAATGGCTCTGGCCGCCGACGGACAATGCCCCTGCATCCAATAAATCCAGGCTGCGGCGGCCGGCGTTTTGGGTGCCGCTGAAATGGTCTGTATTTCCAGCCTCCGCTGTCTGGCCATATCCATGGCCAGCGGCGAAAGTTGCGCTCCCGGTGCCAGATAAATCGTGCCTTCGAGTCCCGAAAGTCTGGAAGCGGTAATCACGCCCGTGAGCACCGGCCCGACAGCCGTTGGTTCCGCCGGTGCGGCGGCGGAGGATTCAGCCGCGGGCGCCGCAACTTGCCGGGCGGATACGGCATCCTCCACAAACCCGTTGGGGACATCAGCGGCCGATGGGGCATTTCCCGCCCGCGGGCGCGCCAATTCCGGGAACTTGGAATAATCGCCGGTGCATACGCCCATCGGCGCATGGATCGTCGCCGGCGCGGTGGCAGGGCCGGCATCACGGTTAAGCGCTTCCAGCACCGCTTCAGTGATCTTTTTAATAAGTTCCGGACTTGCGTCCACAATTAACTCCTGCTGCCGCAGCGGCAGTTATCTCCGGACAATGCCGGAATCTTCCTTTACACCACGCGCAGCGACCCGCTGATGGCCATGCGCCGGAATCGCGTAAACGTCAGAGGATTGGTTACCCCCTCGCCGGTGGGCGTGGCGACGGTATAACTCGGATACCCTTCGCCCTGAATGCCCAGCGTCGCGGTGCTTGGTCCATTTACCGCAAACAGCGTTGTATTCATTACCCGGCCCATGCGCGTAATATTGGCCAGGTTATTGGAATGAATAATGGCCGTATGGCCAAAGCCATGTTCATGTTTCACGGCCAATTCAAGAGCATGGTCGAAATCGCGTGCCCGTACCAGCGGCACAAAGGGCATCATCTGCTCTTCGGGGACAAATGGATTGTTCTCATCCGTTTCGCCGAACAGCAATTCCACATTGTCCGCACAGTGTGTTCCGGCGGCCTGCGCAAGCACCGAACAACTTTTCCCAACAAGTTCCTTGTTGACTGCGTAATGGTCGTCTTTCCAGGTGAAGGCTTTTTTGGTCAGTTGGTCAATTTGTTCTCTGTTGAGTCGAACCGCTCCCGCCCGGCTCATTGCCTCGATCATCTTGTCAAATACGCTCTCCACGACAAATACTTCTTTTTCACCGATGCACAGGAGATTATTATCAAATCCCGCACCGGTAATAATGGAGCGGGCCGCACGGTCAAGATCGGCGGTTTCATCCACAACCACCGGCGGATTGCCCGGTCCGCCCACTACCGCCCGCTTTTTCTGAGCCAGCGCCGCCCGCGCCACGGCCGGTCCTCCGGTAATCACCAGCAGTGCGACGTCAGGATGTTCGAATATCGCATTGGCGGATTCGAGCGTCGGTGGTTCAACAACGCAAATCAGATTATCAATGCCATAGGTTTCCATGATTTGCCGGTTGTATACGCGCACGGCCTCCGCGGCACTGCGATGGCCGGAAGGGTGCGCATTGGCCACCAGCGCATTTCCCGCGGCAATCATGTTAATGGCATTGGCGCTGAGTGTCGGCACCGAATGCGTTACCGGTGTTACCACGCCGATCACGCCCCACGGAGCCATTTCATCCAGCGATATGCCGTTATCGCCGCTGTGTGCCGCTGTTCGGATAAATTCCACGCCCGGCACTTTCGTCAACAGGTGAAGCTTGGCTATCTTATGATCCAGTCTCCCGACTTTGGTTTCATCAAGTTCCATGCGGCCCCAGGCATCGGCATTCTGCACGGCAATTTTCTTGATGAGTTTGCAGATGCCGTCCCGGACCGCCAAGTCCGCCTTCACGAGTTGCTTCTGGGCCTGCGAAGCAGCCGCCACCGCATCGTCCGCAGTCTTGAATATACCGTTGGCACCCCCGGATGTTTTTCCGGCGCCGGTATTGCCCAGTCGCTGCAAAACTTCTCGAACCACTGATTCTACAAGTGTGGATTGATCCATACGTTTTGACCTCCCCTAAGCGGGATATTCCTCTGATCACGATGAAGCGAAACTCGGCGCTGATTCAAGACGGACGCCCGCCAAAATCAAACCCCAAACCCCAGGTCTCAGATCTCAAATCTCAAATTTCAGATCTCAAGGGCCTGGAACGACACCCCCGGACGAGCACATTTAAAATGTGTCATTTCAAGTGTCAGTTCCGGGTCGCTTGCGCATCAAACTTTCACGGTTTCTTCATGGGGGCGGGCGATCACGGATGTCGCCACAATCTGGCCCAATTTGCTTCCGGCTGCCGCACCGGCCTCAACCGCGGCTTTAACCGCCGAAACATCACCGGTGAAAGTAATGGCCACCAGGCCGTTTCCCACACGGTGCTGCCCTACATATTGCACGTTGGCGGCCTTGAGGGCGGCGTCCGCCGCTTCAATGGCCGCGATCAGACCCTTGGCTTCAATCATGCCGATTGCTTGTTGTGACATCGTTGTACTCCTAAAAAAATAACCTTAATCAACTAATGAGCTTCAGCGGCCTGAGAATCCATCTCGCCGCGTCGGGACTCCTTGACGGTCGTTTGCAACGCCCGCACGGTCTGCCGGGCCACAATTAATTCTTCGTTCGTCGGCAACACCCAGAGTTGCACTTTGCTCTCCGCCGCATCAATGCGGCATTCCCCTTTGGCCTGTCGATTCTTCTGCGGGTCCAGCGCAATGCCCGCGTATTGCATATCAGACACGATGCGCTGACGCAGATGCACGGCGTTCTGACCGATACCGCCGGTAAATACAATCGCATCGGCTCCATTGAGCACCGCCAGATACGCGCCAATATATTGCCGGGCCGATTCCACAAAAATATCCAGGGCCAATTGTGCCCGTTTGTTTCCCTGTGCCGCGGCCTGTTCCACGTCACGGCAATCGGAACTCACCGCACTGACACCCAGCAGCCCGCCTTCTTTGCCCAACTTTTTCCAGATTTCATCCAATGTCAATCCGGCCTGCAATAATTTCAAAAGCGCAAAGGTGTCAAAATCACCGCACCGCGATGCCTGCGGCAAACCGGTCTGCGCCGTCATGCCAAAGCTGTTGGCCACACTTTTGCCTTCCAGCGTGGCGTTAACGCTGCTTGAGCCGCCCAGATGCACGGAAATAACTTTTCTGGCGTCCGGATTCAATTCCGCCATGCGCGTGGCGATATACCGATGCGACGCCCCGTGAAAACCATACCGCCGGATCCCCAGTTTTTCCGTCCACTCGTAGGGTATCGCGTAGGCCTGCCGATGCAGGGGAATGCTTTGATGAAACGCCGTTTCAAATGCGGCCACCTGCGGAATGCCGGGCAAACGCCTGGCAAAGGCCCGCATGGCCGCAATATACGGAGGGTTGTGGGCCGGGGCCACATCCGAAAATTCCTGCATGACCGCCAGTACATGATCATCCACCTGTACCACTTCCAGCGGGCCGCCGTGCACAGCCTTAAATCCGATGGCTTGCACATCGCGCATGCTGTCAATGACGCCTGCCCGTACCAGTTCCTGAAGGTGCAACTCAATGGCCGCCCCGTGATCAGGTAACGTCGCGTTGCCGGATTGTTTCGATTTTCCAGTGGGTGTAAAAGTCCATGCGCTTTCCGGCAGGCCGATGCGATCAGCCGCGCCTTCCGCCAGCACGCGTTCGCCCGCGGCCATGTCAAAGAGCTTGTACTTAAAGCTCGTGGAACCCAAATTGGCAACCAGAACAATCATGCAAAATCCAAAACAACCATGCTTCATTCGGCCCGGTCTGCGGGCATCGCATTTCCCATGGATCCGCGCAAGCTTGCGCCGTGATCCACCGCGCCGATGCCGTGCCGCTTACCTGATCTCCGATTCCGCTGGCAGCAATATCCATCGGATCCATCGGCTTATGATCACCAGGCGGCCGTTGCCACCGGTTAGAAGTTTTCCATCAGGCCTTCGGTTGGCCGGGCGATCACATGTGATGCGATCAGTTCACCGGTCTTCTGCGCTGCCGCGGCCCCGGCTTCCACCGCCGCCTTCACTGAACCGACATCGCCTTTGACAATGACTGTCACATACGCTCCGCCGATCTGAATGCTTTTCACCAGCGAAACATTCGCTGCTTTGAGCATGGCATCGGTGGCTTCCACAATGCCGGTCTGACCTTTGGTTTCAATTAATCCCAGTGCGTGTGCCATAATATTGGCTCCTGAAAAAGTTTATTCTTAACCTGTTCCAATCCGCCGCCAAAGCTGCGGATTTCTCTGGTCGCCATTGAGCGACGGCTGCACCTGGTTCTGGCCGCGGCCTGATGTTCCCGCCGCGCCGCAGGGGCAACATGACCCGACGTTATTTCTTCGCTGCGGGGGCCGCTGGAGCAGCTTTGCTCTTGGGCAATACATGCACCAGATCTTCATGCGGTCGGGCAATTACATGCACCGCGAGCACTTCACCGATCTTCCCGGCCGCTTCCGCCGCCGCGTCGATTGCTGATTTCACCGCTCCGACATCGCCGGTGATAAACGTGGTTACGATACCCGAACCGATTTTATCCCAGCCGATCATCTGCACGCTGGCGGATTTCAGGGCGGCATCGCTGGCTTCAATCAGCGATACCAATCCGCGGGTTTCAATCATGCCTAATGCCTGTGCCATAAAAACTCCTCAAAAAATTCGACCTGTCGTTCCACCGCCGGTCGTGTCAGCGGATCAATTCTATGCGCGTCGCTGATTCCAGATCACACGCGTTGCCTTCATCGGTATCAATATGTACTTCCAGCCGTACCTTCGGGTGCTCACGCACGCGCAGATTATCAAACACCACGCCGCAGGGGCCATGGACAGCGAGTTTCATCATGTCGCCGTCCTTGACGTTGTAGTGCGCCATATCCGCGGCATTCATATGCACATGCCGCATGGCCCGGATTACGCCATTTTTCATGTTCAACGCGCCGTACGGTCCGACGACCACCATGCCCGGCGTATCTTTGTGATCACCGCTGATTCGCAGCGGCAAATCGATTCCCATAAATATGCCGTCGGTGTAGCTGAGTTCAATTTGCGTGTAGTTGCGGATCGGTCCCAATATGCGAACATTTGGGATCATTCGATTGCGCGGCCCTATGATATTCACGAGTTGTTCGCTGGCGAATTCGCCTTCCTGATACAGGTCCTTAAGCTTGGTAAGCCTGGATCCAGGGCCGAAGAGAACATCCAATGATTCCTGTGATACGTGCATATGCCGCGCGGAAACATTGACCACCAGCGGATTAGGGCCGCCATTGTGACTCGCAGGCTTAATAACGCGGCCTTCAGCGGCCAGACGTTTACGCAATGACTCACGGACAAGATTCTCAACCGTTTTGCGATCCAAAACTGCGGAACCGGATTCAGCCATTACAATGCCTCCTGAAGCCATCATCGGCAAGTTGTGGAATATTCTAAAA
>DAHXLH010000298.1:0-11551 GCA_027366115.1 Phycisphaerales bacterium | reverse complement strand
CAACGGCCCGATCATAAAGCGCATTTAGCGCAATCCTATTACACGGATCAGCCCGGCGGGCGATGTCCTTGCTCCATGGAATTTTCGGTCTTGAACGAAGCCGGGGTTGAGGATAATATAAGTCATGTTACAGGAGCGCTTCATGAAACAAAGGATAAAAAAACACACCTTATCCCCGGTGGCAGCACGCCGAGTTCGGCGCATTGGTCGTGATGCGGTAGTAATGCGGAAGCTGGTGACGAAAAATCCCGGAATTCAGGAATTGTTGACCCTGCATCGCGGGGTCCAAACGACCGAATCAATCATGGCTCGCCAAAATTATAATTCAAACCGGGCTTGGTCCGCTTCCGGTGCAAATACGCCAACGCTGTGACTGGTCTCTTCCATCCGTCTGAAAATTTTTACGGCCAACCTCAAATTTCCGCCATTGGGTCACCAGGCGTTGGGGGATGAAAGCCCGGCCGCGGCATCTGCCCACACGATTCTCGCCTGATTCAACGATTTTCAGGATTATCAATATTGTTCAGGGCCTGACGGAGAATTACGGGGCCAGTAGTAGCAGTACTGGCAGTACTGGCAGTAATTGCAGTACAGGCAGTAATAATCGGAAGGTGGCAGGTTTACTGGTACGCCAGGCGGCGTTGGCTCAAATAGTGCCCGGTTCGTTGCGGATTGGCGATGCAGGGCCTTTGCTGCCGATGCATCGCCGCACGCGGAATTTGATTATCCGTGTTATTATCGTCGTCTGTTGTGCGCCGCGTGGAAGTGCTTTGACGGGTGACAGGAGTTTGGACATGCTGACGAAAATCAGATGGAAACCAGGGATGCTATTAGCCATACCGGGTCTGCTTTCGGGCTTGATTAGCGGTTGTTCTAGTAATCAGCCAGCCGAACCGCGCGCCGCCATGGCTGGCGGCCGAGCCTGCGGGACGCGGGTCGGTCAATCACGGCTAGCGGTTCCATGCACTGACGCAATTATCGGTGCAAACTGGGGCCGCATGAAGCCGATGGCCCAGGCGCAACATCGCCCATGGGCCATGATGACCGTGCATTATTTCTCCGGCGTCGTCAAGCATAACCCCGTATACCTGTGGGACTTGGACGCCTGCGGCCACTTCCGCAATCATCCTCCTTCGTTCAGGCAGGAAGCCATCGGACTGGGCAATATCCCATGGTTTTATGCCAACCTGGCCATCACGCCAGTGCTCATGTGTTTCAACCCACCCTGGGCACAAGTATGTTCAGTTCCCAGGTGCATTTCGCCGATATATGAAGGTCATCTACCACTGCAGGGAGTTGTGGCCCCGGTGCCCGAATCCGGGCGCATTGATTGGCCCTATCCGGTGGTGCATATTTCCGGCGAATCAGCGCCGCAGAAGTAATTGTGTTCCAGCCGGCGGCCTGCCGTATTATTAGCGGACGTTGGCTTTTTGGCCCGAGAGTCATCAGACGCCGGGCAGTATAAGTTGTGGAGTTTTACGTTTGTCATTACAAGAAATAGATCCTTTTCCCTGGTTTTTGCACAAAGATGTGCCGTTGCTGATCAACGGCCAGCGCGTCGAAATGAATATTCGTGCCGCGGAATGGACAAAGCGCTGGCGGCCTTTTCTTTCAAACCTTCTGGAACTCCAGCGGCTTTGCGGCCGACGTATGCTCGTGGGCGTAGCGGGGACGCCCGGGTCCGGCAAATCGTTTTTTACTGAACAGCTCGCCTGGATGGCCACAAAAAACATTCTTCCGAAAGTGAATGTTGTCTCCTTGCCGATGGACGGGTTTCATTTTCCCGAATCGGTCCTGGCGGAGCGATTTCTACAATTGGAGGATGGGCGGCAGCTACGCATGAGCCAGTGCAAGGGTTCTCCCGATACATTTGATGTGCCTCTGCTGCGGGAGCATCTTTTGCGCTTAAAACAAACACCTCAGAAAATGACGTGGCCGGGTTATGACCGGGTACGCCACAAAGCGGTGCCGCAGGCGATCACCATTCATGAATCGGTCAATCTGGCGATGGTGGAGGGGAATTACCTTTTTCTGGACCGACCGCCCTATGCGGGCCTTGCGGACATTTTTGATCTTCGCATCTATGTGGAAGCCCCGCCGGCATCGGTGGTGACCAATCTCATGAACCGCCACATGGAAGGCGGCAAGACGGTCGGAATGGCCAAGGATTGGGTCAAGCATGTGGATCTGCCCAACGCCCGGCTGGTGGAAATGACCAAACATAAAGCCGAGGTGCTGATTCAGCGGGACCGGGATGGAGCCATTTCAGCAGTGGTGTGGGCCACCACCCCGAGTTCTTCCGAGCCGAATCCCGATGATGTATGATACGCACTTCGCCGGTGCCCATTACAATGGCCGGAACTTTCCGGGCAAGGTCGCCGGTTGAGCCAGCGTTCAAGCCGCGCGCCGGGTGCCGCCTGACGCAATAAATACGGGAGGTATACCATGCGCTTTACGAAAATGCACGGCATAGGAAATGATTATATATATGTTGACGTATTTAACCAAACCGTCAACCATCCTGAGGCCCTGGCGGTAAAAATCGCCGATCGGCATTTTGGCGTCGGCGGTGACGGATTAATTCTTATATCCCCCCCTACTCCAGAGGGCGCGGCGCAGGGCGCGGTTGTTCGCATGCGCATGTTCAATGCGGACGGCAGTGAATCCGAAATGTGCGGCAACGGTGTGCGGTGCGTGGCAAAATATGCGTTTGATCATCAGTTGACCACAGCCAATCCGGTACGGGTTCAAACCGGTGCCGGCGTGCTGACGCTGGATTTGTGGATTGAGCGTGGCAAAGTGAATCGCGTGACCGTCAACATGGGCAAACCGATTGTCAAGGCATCAGAGATTCCGGTTAAACTAGCGAACGTGGAGCAGGTGATCAACTATCCCTGGCGCGATATATTAAAACTCCACGACCTGCCCGCCGGTTCGGATTGGATAAAAGCCGCGGGACTTGAGGACGCTATGACGTGCGTATCCATGGGCAATCCACACGTGGTGCTGTATTGTAAAAAGCTGGAAAAGATTCCTCTGGAAATAGTTGGGCCTTATATTGAAAAGCATCCGATATTCCCGCGTCGAGTCAACGTGCATTTTGTCCAGGTGCATCAGGCCGGCGAAGTTACCATGCGCACCTGGGAGCGTGGCAGCGGCATTACGATGGCCTGCGGCACGGGTGCCGCGGCGGTTTGCGTGGCGGGCGTGCTGACGGAAAAGACCAATCGCATTGTGCTTACGAATCTACCCGGCGGCCAATTGGCGTTGAAATGGAACCAGGCGGATGAATCCGTTTACATGACCGGCCCCGCCACGGAAGTATTCTCCGGCGACTGGCCCGAGAATTGACCGCAACCGTTCACGACGATACAAACTGCGAGTCCGAAGAAAAGCAGTTTCCGCGTCGAATGTTCCGCTTTAAGGCGGCGATAATAGTCCCCTAAAAGGCATTTCCACCGCAATTCCGCGACTTATCCCCCGGCCCGGCGACGGGCAATGCAAATCTATTCACATCGTGAATTAAATCTATTCACGATGTGAATAGATTGTATTTACACCATGACATAGATTATATTCATGGTATGAATACTTCGCGTAAACGCTGGCTGGCAGCCCAATTGGAGGCAGCGTCAAAGGTATTGCCGGTGGCCGTCGTAACGGGGGCACGGCAAACCGGCAAAACCACGCTGGCCCGCAACATTGATGCCCAAAGGCCCTATTTCACGCTTGATGATATCGCGATTACTCGGACAGGCTCCTAGTATTCCGCTTTACGGTAGCCGGGGCGGTTGTCGTCGGCGTCGTAGGCGGTGGTTTGTTCGGTGCCGTGGAGTTCCACGCGTTGGATGGAAAGGGCTTTGCCGGTTTTTTCATCAATGGTGGCCAAAATGCCGCTCATACGCGGATCGCCGGTGGCGACATCAAACATCTGCGGCATACCGGTGGTAAAAAATTTCAGCACGCGTTCCGTGCGGCGGCCCAGGACGCTGGCATACGGGCCGGTCATTCCGACGTCGGAAATAAACGCGGTTCCTCCGGGCAACACGCGGGCGTCGGCGGTAGGCGTGTGCGTGTGGGTGCCAAAGCAAATGGACACCCGACCATCCAGATACCAGCCCATGCCCACTTTTTCGCTGCTGGCTTCAGCGTGAAAATCCACCACACGTACCAATACATCCCGCGGGACTTCCTCCAACATGCGGTCAATAACCGGATAGGGGCTGTCAATGGGATCCATGTACACCCGTCCCATGACCTGCAAAACGGCCACGCTTACGCCGCCGGCGGTTTTAGCCAGTGTCCAGCCTTTTCCGATACTTTCCCTGGGAAAATTTCCGGGCCGAATTAACTGATTCGACGTTTCCAATAATTTAATAACTTCGCGGCGGCGGTAGGTGTGATCTCCCATGGTGCATACATTAACGCCCGCCGCCAGAAGTTTATCAAAAATAGCCGGGGTAAGGCCTGACCCCCCCGCGGAATTTTCCGCATTGGCCACGACCAGGTCCACCTTGCGGGATTTAATAAAATCCGGCAGCAGTTCCATGATCACTTGGCGACCCGGCCGGCCAATAATATCGCCGAGGCATAAAATGTTAATCGACATAATGCTGGCCGATCCTTTCCGATGATGGTGGCTAATTTAATGGGCCGGCGAGGTAATGAATGCTCAAAAAGAACACAAGCTGGATAACCGCCGCGATCAGAGCCATGAAAAACAATACTTTGATGGAAAACCACAACGTGCCCAGTGCCAAACCCGCAAGATCATTCCGCCGCACGGTCTGGTACACCACTGAAATAGCGACCACCAGAGGAATAATCAGCAGCAACCAAATGGCGGTCAGGTGGGGAATCTCGGAATATAGCGGATTGATAAAGGGAATCCATGCCAGCGGCAAAGCGGTTGTCATTGGTGACCCTCCGCCGGCCGACCGGGGACCGGCGTCTGCGGGGCCGGCTCGCTGATGTGCATAAATAAGTCCACCAGGATCAGCAGATTCAACATGCCCGCCAAGCCACAGTACGCGGTGGCCACTTCCTGAATCAGTGGTGCAAAACCAGGAGGGTGATGCGATTTCGGCGGGTAATAATGGGGCTTGACCATATCGCCTACGATAGCAGGCCAGCCGGTCAAATACTGGGCGTAATCCCATAACTGCTGGCGCGGACGATTCAGCGCGGGCAAACCGCCCAGCAGCAGGCCCAGAAAGAATAAGCCATGGATACCCAGTGCAAAAATCTTGGCGTGCTTTCTGCGGCCGACCATCCAATGGCCCAACCCCGGGACAATCCACCCTGCCACCAGCGCGATATAACCTATCGCCCCTGAACCATTATCTTCAGTTGAGGAAGCCAAACACCGCTCCAATATCCGCCGCGGCACTGTTCATTGAACGCGGCTACAAACTGCTTTTATACCGATTTATCCGAATTTTTGCCAATCTGCGGGAGTGTATAGCGATATTTGGAGGGAACGCGCCTTCAAGGAATCTGGAACCTGGTACATGGTACATGGAATTCTTCGGACTCTGCCCCATACGCCACGGCGAGGCAGCCTCGCCCGCTAAACAGAAGGGTGCCGTGTTCGGACTCCTTATTTTTGCATACCATCCATTGAAATATCGTCCCGTCACCGCTCTGGCCCTTGGCCTTCGCGGGCGAGAGCGATCAGCCCAGCTCTTTAATCAAATCCGGGTGCCGATCCAATAACTTAAACAGATTTGTGGTCGCTGGCAAAGGAACGGCCTGGCCGCGCTCGTAGCGTGAAAAAGCATTGTGGCCGCCACCTGTGAGCCGTGCGGCCTGGGCTTGGGTCAGATGCAACTTGTGCCGAATCCGCCGCAGTTCGCGGCTCTGCTTTTTTCGCGCCCGCAATACTAACTCGTCCCCGACGGCGGCGTAACGTTGCGCGCTGGGGGCGTCAAACACAATCTCACCGCATTGCCCGCAACGCCAGCCCGCAAGTCCCTTCACGGCCATACGGATGCCGTCATATTCCACCGAATGTGTCTGGTCATGAAATCGTGTCATCGCCTTGTCAGATTTACAAGATACACAAGAGGTTTTCATCATTATTTCTCCTTAAATTGGATAACGGGGGCGCAATGGCGTAAAGTAATCTTGATGTAGGCGATTTTTTTTCCGGGCGTCGGCGCATGGTAGACATCCTGCCATACTCGGTGATCAGAATAAGTCGTCATCGATTTATAGAAACAGCTTGGTTCCAAGGTCGCCAGCACCATAAGCATTTCCGCCGTGGTCAGGCCCATGTTTCGGCCACCGTCCAACGCGGTCTTTGTAAAGCTTGCCACACCGCACTGTGCAATCAGGCTTTGGCAGGTTGCCAAGTCGTAATGCGGTGTTCGCTTTTCCATTGCTATATATTACCCTTTAAGGGTAGCCCGGTAAAGTAAGGGGGGGGGAACCGGAATATGGAACATGGGACCCGGAATTTTTTGGACTCTGCCCCATACGCCACGGCGAGGCAGCCTCGCCCGCTAAACAGAAGGGTGCCGTGTTCGGACTCCTTACGCTAAGTGCCGTCGGCGAAGAAGGTCACCAGAGCCTCTTCGATTTTCGCTTCCATATCTTCCCGGGTACCTTTGGCGCTGATTACGCGGTAGCGGTCAGGGAAGGTTTGGGCCTGATGCAGGAAGCCGTCACGCACTTTTTGATGAAATTCGGCAACCCGGTTTTCAATGCGATCTTGGAATAATCCCATCTGTTCCGGGCCGCGCTTGGCACCACTATGGATGCGTTTAACCGCGACTTCCAGCGGCAAATCTAAAATAATCGTCAGGTCCGGCCAGAGATTTTCCGTGGCGGCGCGGGCTACATCTAAAATACTCTGTTCAGGGATTCCGCCGGCAAAGCCCTGATAAGCCAGCGTGCTGCTGGTGTAACGATCCGCCAGGACGGCAATACCTTTGCATAATGCGGGCCGGATTTCCTCATAGACCAACTGCGCTCGGCTGGCCATATACAAAAGCATTTCCGAGCGGATATGCAGGCCTTCCCCGCGGCTGGTCAACAGCAACTCCCGAATGTGCTCCCCCACCGGCGTGCTGCCCGGCTCGCGTACCCGCACCGCGGGGACATTTTGCTGGGCGAGTTTTTTTTCAAGGCGGTCCATCTGCGTGGTTTTTCCACAGCCGTCCAGACCGTCAAAGACAATGAATTTTCCCGCTAACGATTTCAGACCGGCAGGCATGGCGTCTCCACAAATCGTTTATTTTCCGCGGCGGCGCTTTTCACGAGCACGACGCTTCTGCTCCGGCGACATGCGCGATGGAAGCGCCCGCACCAGGCTGCCCATATTTCCCGACGCCAGTGTGCCGGGACTGATATCCTGAAGTTCCTTCATCGCTTTATACCGGCCTTTTAAGGACATGTTGTTCATCTTTTTGAACATATCCCGCGCTTGGGAAAAGCTCTTAATCAACCGGGATACTTCATCCGGCATAGTTCCCGAGCCGCGGGAGATCCGTCGCCGACGCGAGGCATCCACGTGTTCCGGTGCCTGGCGCTCTTTGGCGGTCATACTTTGGATAATGGCTTCCACGCGGTTAAGTTCCTCTTCCGGCAACTCCACATCTTTCAAAGCGCCACCAATACCGGGCAACATTCCCAGAAGTTGTTTCAGCGGCCCCATTTTTCGTATGGACCGCATCTGATCCAGGAAATCATCCAGGGTGAAGGTGTCCTTGGCCAGCTTATCCTGCATTTCCGCGGCTTTGGCTTCATCCACGTGCATCTGGGCTTTTTCAACGAGCGTTAAAATATCGCCCATACCCAAAATGCGCTGGGCGATGCGGTCAGGGTGAAATTCCTCCAGGGCCTGAAGTTTTTCGCCGACGCCCAGAAATTTAATCGGCTTGCCCGTAACGGCCTTAACCGAAATCGCCGCTCCACCGCGGGTGTCAGAATCAAACTTGGTCAGGATAATGCCATCGAGTTCCAGCTTTTCGTTAAATGCTTTAGCGGAATTAACGGCGTCCTGCCCGACCATGGCATCAACCACCAGAAACACCTGGTGCGGTTTGACAACCTGCCCGATCTGCTGCAATTCCGCCATGAGTTGATCATCAATATGCAGGCGGCCCGCGGTATCAAGAATGACCACATCGCGGCCATTTTGCCGGGCGAAATCAATGGAACGGCGACATATCGCCACCGGATTGGCGCCGGGATCTTCACGGTATACCGCAATATCCGTCTGCTGCCCCAGGGTGGCCAACTGTTCCATGGCGGCAGGGCGCTGGGTGTCGGCGGCGACCAGCAGCGGATTTTTTCCCTTGGCTTTCAGATATAACCCAAGTTTGCCGCAGGTCGTGGTTTTGCCGGATCCCTGCAAACCGCACATCATGATGATCGTGGGTGGTGGATCAACCAGCATGATCCGCGTATCCACCGGGCCCATCAGGGCGACCAGTTCATCGAAGACGATTTTGACCATCTGCTGGCCGGGTTCCACCGAATTAAGCACTTCCGTACCGATGGCCTTTTGCAGCACACGGTTCGTGAAGTCCTCAACAACATTAAACTGAACGTCCGCCTCCAATAGCGCGGTACGCACCGTGCCCATAGATTCGCGAACATTGCTTTCACTGATGCGTCCACGGCCGGACAGGTTCCGGAACATGGTGGAAAATTTTTCAGAGAGCTGATCAAACATTTACATCATCCACAAGCTGCAGGTGTTATACCGGTCTTCCGGCCGGCGTTATTCACAGGCGCTATGCCCATATCCTGGCGCGGCAAACTTCACGCGCCGGTATTTACTGATTCAATATCGGCAACGCAGTGCCGCTTTCGGCTTTGGAGGCCGCGATTTTGGCATAACCCGAACCCAGTTCGCCAATAGGGTCCGGCGGGAGAATATCGACCACTTTTTCGCCGAGTTTTGCTTCGCCCCGCAGCACTTTGGCTTGGAATTTTTTGCATTCTTCCAACAGGGCATCGAGAATATTTTCTTCCGGCACATTGGCGACTTTTTCACCCTGCACATAAATAATGCCGCGCTTATCACCGGCAAATATGGCCACGTCAGCACCTTCGCATTCACCGGGACCGTTGACCACGCACCCCATGACCGCGACTTTAATAGGAACGGTAATTTCTTCTTTGAGCTTGCGGTTGACGTGCTGCACCAGCGTGAACAGATCTACCTGAATTCGCCCGCAGGTGGGGCAGGCGATAAGTTCCGCGCCCTTACGTTGCCGCAGGCCCAGAACATACAGCAATTCGAGACCGTCCTGCACTTCATAGATCGGATCATTAGCATAGCTGATCCGGATGGTATCACCAATGCCGCCGGCCAGCAGAGTTCCCAGCGGCACCACGCTGCGGATGGTGCCGGTTTCCTTGGGGCCCGCGTGGGTAACCCCCAGATGCAGGGGATGATCAAAGCGTTTGGAAATTTCGCGGTACGCATCCATGACTAAAATCGGGTCGATGGATTTGGCGGAAATAACAATGTCATGAAAATTGCGTTCATAGAATATATCGAGATATTCTTCCAACTTGGTAATCATGATCGCCAAGATGTGACCATGGCGATTATCACTAAATACGCCCCCCAGTTCGCGCATGCGTTTTTGCTTGTCTTTTCGTTCTACAATGGAGCCTTCATTGACTCCGACGCGAATCGGCAACTGCCGCTCTTTGCAGGCATCAATGACCCGCTCTACCTGCTGGCGATCATTGATATTACCCGGATTAAGGCGAATTTTACTCACGCCCGCTTCAATGGCCTCCAACGCCCGCTGAAAATGAAAGTGTACATCGGCCACGATCGGCACATGTACCTGTCTCATAATTTCTTTTAAGGCTTCAGTGTCTTTGCGCTCCGGCACCGCCACGCGGACAATGTCCGCTCCGGCGGCCGCGAGCTTGTTGATCTCCCGGACGCAATTATCAATATCATGGGTATAGCCACTGGTCATGGACTGCACCACCACCGGGGCATCGCCACCAATGGGAACGTTTCCAACCATTACCTGTCGCGTTTTCCGCCGGGAAATCATCATTTATTCTCCTGCAGGCCACTACAGCCCGGAACCACAGCAAATCCACGTTGCCGTATAAACCCTCTATTATAATGCGTAACGATGCATCGTGAAAGAACGGGCAACAAACGGGCGGCAAGTCCACTTGGAGTTGGAGTCGGGAATATCGCATCGGGCATTTCGCATCTGGCGCTATCCCGAGGCGCTGTCGCTGCTATTCGGCTCATCGCCTGGAACCGCAGACTGCCCGACCTACTGAAACACCGCGAAGGCCTATAAAAATCAGTGCCTGATTTTGATGCAGGCGGATACGGTTTCCTGCCTCGCAGAACAAGCCGTGACTGTTTATTAGGCTTAATGCTGGGTCGCATCCCAAGCCATCGCAGTCCCATTGGCCGGAAAATCCCTTATTTTTAAGCCTTTTGCCTAAATTTTAGGTAGACCGTCAACATTCTGGCATAGAAATTGCTTTAGTAACATCACCGGAATAGGTCCGGTACGTTGGCCCAGCTTGTAAGGAGATTGCATGGAGTCCCTCATCAGACAAAACGCTCTGTCGTGCGGTGCGACAGAGCCGTCCAGATTTTTTGGGAAAGGTTCTTTGGAGGAACTATTGATGGGTTTTTCAAAACTCACCAGACTCGCAAGAGCAAGTACAATCCGGTGGATGTTCGGCTTGGCCGCGGTTGTGCTCGTAATGACTATGGCCGGACAGTTATTTGCCCAGACGGCACCCGCCACCACTGCGGCAGCAACGGCCGCGGTAGCCGCCGCCGCTCCGACAGCCACGACCACAGCCCCGGCTCCGGTAACCGGAGCTTGGGCCCAGCAGACCTATGACACAGGCAGCACCGCCTGGATGTTGGCAGCCACCGCGCTGGTGATGGTCATGATGCCTGGTCTGGCGTTGTATTACGGTGGCATTGTCCGGAAGAAAAACTTCCTGGCCACCATGATGACTTCCTATTCAGCATTGGGGGTCATTATTGTTCAGTGGTTCCTGTTTGGATATATGCTCTCCTTCGGCACCTCGTCGAATCCCATGGTGCAGAAATTTATCGGCTGGGACCCCAGCCGATTGATGATGCTGGGACTGGACCCCATCAACGCCATCACGGGCGTAGCGGGTGCTCCCGGCGGCGGACAGTTTCCGGTTCCCGAAACCATTTTCAACATGTTTCAGGCTATGTTCGCGGTTATTACCCCGGCTCTTATTGCCGGTTCAATTGCCGAACGTATGAAATATGGGGCATGGTGCCTATTTATTCTCCTCTGGGGCACACTGGTGTATGACCCCCTGGCCCACTTTATTTGGGGCAACGGCTGGTTAGCCCAGCTTGGCGCAGTAGACTTTGCCGGTGGTACCGTGGTACATATTTCATCCGGTGTATCGGGCTTGGTTGCCGCGATTATGATCGGCAAACGAAAAGGGTTCCCGAATGTGATTCAGCCCAACTCACTGTTTAATACTCTTACCGGTGCCGGCTTGCTCTGGTTTGGCTGGTACGGATTTAATGCCGGTTCGGCCAATGCCGCCA
>DAHXLH010000293.1:0-6770 GCA_027366115.1 Phycisphaerales bacterium | reverse complement strand
CCGCGCAATACCGCCGCCGGTACGTTGAAACTCCTGGATTCCCGCACGGTGGCGGAACGGAAATTACGTTTTCTTCCGCATGGCCAAGGCGTGGTGGAAGGATTTGCGTTTTCCACTTATCAGCAATGGCTGAATTATCTCAAGGCTGTGGGCTTTCCGGTATCGGAATATATTTCCCCGGCAAAAGATATTGAAGCGGTGCTGGAATTTATTCGCCACTTTGACGGTTTACGGAAAAATCTGCCTTATGACACCGATGGTGTGGTGGTGAAGCTGGATTCACTAGCGCAACGCCAACAGCTTGGCACCACGTCGCGCGCTCCGCGCTGGTGCATCGCCTTCAAATATCAGCCTGAACAGGCGGAAACACAACTGGCCCGTGTGGTATTTCAGGTGGGGAAAACCGGCACCATCACGCCGGTGGCGGAATTTGAACCTCCGGTGTTTATCAGCGGCACGCAGGTGTACCGGGCGAGTTTACATAATTTTGATGAAATTGCCCGCAAGGATATCCACCTCCATGATCGCGTGATTGTGCAGAAAGCTGGCGAAGTCATTCCGTATGTGGTCGGCGTGGTAACCGCCAAACGGCCCACCGATGCACAGGTCATTGCCCCGCCGACACATTGCCCCTCCTGCGGATCATCCGCGGTGCGGGATGGGGGATTTGTTCGCTGCCCGAATCTGGCCTGCCCCGCGCAACGGGAAGAGCGGTTACTGTTTTTTGGTGCTCGAGACCAGATGGATATTGAAAATCTGGGACCGGCGGTGGTGCAGCAGCTTATAGGTAAAGGTCTGGTAAAAACTCTGCCCGACTTATACCGCCTGACTCTGGCGGATCTCACCGGCTTGGACCGTATGGGTGAAAAATCAGCGACAACTCTGATCGCGGCGATTGCGGAAAGCAAAACTCGCGGACTGGAACGCCTGCTGGGGGGGTTGGGAATTTTGCATGTCGGCGTGCGCACGGCGGAGGATATTGCGGAAAATTTCCCATCTGTGGATTCTCTGGCCAAAGCATCGGTCGCTGATTTCCAGGCCGTGGAAGGCGTGGGAGAAGTGGTGGCACAAAGCCTGCACCGCTTCTTGCATGAACTTGGCGGAGTGGAGTTGCTGCGGCAGTTGGAATCGGTGGGCGTAAAGGCCACACCGGCCCGCGTGCGGCAGACCGATGGCCCGTTGAGCGGAAAAACGGTGGTGGTAACCGGTAAACTCCAACGTTACGCCCGGCATGAGATCAAGGCCCTGATTGAATCCCTGGGTGGAAAGGCCGGCGAGAGCGTCAGCAAAAATACCAACCTGGTGGTAGCGGGGGAAGATGCCGGCAGCAAACTGGAAAAAGCGCGCAAGCTCGGCGTGGAAGTAATCGATGAAGCGGAATTTCTAAAGCGCATCGGGAAGGCGGACGGCACAGCATGACCCTCTCGCTGGGGTGCCGGAATTTTCTGGCACCTTACGATATAATTATTGGTGTAAAATCTGATCGAACACGGTTTGCAGGCTTATGAGAAAATCACAAAGCAGACAGCGGCATGCGGCACCCGCCGGGCGAGGGGGAAAAAACAGCAATTCCAGCGCTCCCTTAAGTACTGGTGCCAAACGCCAGAAACCTGATACGGCCAAGCCCGCAGGCCTGGGCTTTCTGCTGTGCCGCACCGCGCATCTATTTTCCGATGCGCATCTGGCAGAGGCCGCTGGGCTGCGGCACGCACCGACCGTCGCAGAAGTTCCCTCTACCTCGGCACCGAGCGTGCCTCGCATCCTGATCGTGGACGCGCACGCCATCGTGCGGCGCGGCATACGGAATCTTATCGTCGGCAGCGGGGATTTGGCGGTCTGCGGAGAGGCCTCGGGTGCCGAGGAAGCGCTGGTGAAGGCGAAAACATTACAGCCTGATCTGGTGGTGTTGGATGTATCGCTGCCGGGAAAGTCCGGGCTGATATTGTTGAAGGAAATCAAAGCGCGCTGTCCGGGGGCCGGGATTCTGGTGATATCGCGGTATGAAGAACATATTTATGCCCGGCGTGCGCTGCGCGCCGGTGCCATGGGCTACATCATGCAGCGCGAAACGGAAGAAAAAATCCTTACGGCCATTCGGCGGATTCTGGGAGGAGAAGTTTACGTCAGCGACAACATCGCCGCCGGCGCGCTGCGGCAATTCGTCGCGGAGGGGCCGCACGCCACGCATTCGTCTGTGGATGTCCTTACAGACCGTGAACTGGAAATCTTTCGCGCCATTGGAGAGGGCAGAAGCCTGCGTGATATTGCCCTGTCGTTGAAAGTAAGCGTCCATACGGTGGCGGCACACCGCGGTCATATTATCAGCAAACTCGGACTCTCGGGTAGCCGCAAGCTGCTGCAGATGGCCGCTCAGCAGGCGGCGGAAACATGGAGTGCCCCGCACGAGCCGGTGGCCCCGCCCCGCCGCAGCCGCCGCTAGCGCGGCCCGGTATTAGCCGGGATGAATGGCTCCGGCCCTTGGCCAAAGTAGCGCTACCGACCAAGCGACAGTAAAACCCGCTCGATGTCGGAGGTTTTTGTTAACAAGGAGTTCTCATGCGATCCCCCAAACGCCCCAACGTGCACGATATCCTCAGTCGCATGCGCCAAGCCATCGGGGAACTGCCGCCCACGGTGGAACAACTTGCCCGGGTGGACCCGGAGATGATTTACGAGCATCTGCGCTCGCAGGCGTATGCCATGCCCGCTGACTCCCCGGCGCTGAACGATGAAACGCGCACGCTGATCTACCTGGCGGCGGCCCTGGCAAGTTCCAGCCATGAGTGCATACGGGCCACGGTGGCAAAAGCGACGGGGCAGGGTATATCGCGTGAAAAATTACTTGAGACCGTGCGGATCGTCCGCCTGGCCATGGCCACGCGAGTTATCAGCGACGCCGAACCAGTCTTCCAGGCGATAAAAGATAGCTAAAACAGCTAGTCGATTATAACCAAATCAGCTAGTACGCAACACGTCAGTTTTCCTATGGCGTGTTGCGGCACTTTCCCGATTTTGTCATCCCGTCTTCTGTGTCATGCTTATGGCCGTGGAACGCTTTGGCGTGCAGCGGTTGCCGCCGGAGTTTGTGAAAAGTTTCACAATATCGCCCGATGTGTTGTGGCGGTGGAGGTACACCGCTCCGGGCGGGGTGGCTTTTTAGGAAAGGAACCAAGCCATGAAACGAGAACACACAACGTGGAAGTTGGTCGCCATCGCGGCGGCCATGGCCCTGATGCCGGTAGCGGCAACCTGGGGAGCGGACGCCACCGCACCGACTGCCCAGGATTATCAAAACCTTCAGCAGAAGTACCAACAGGTGCAGAAGGAGTTGTCGACAGTATCCAAGGACGTAGCGGCCATCAAAGGCCAACAGGCGAGGCTGAAACGGCAGGAGGCGGCCATAAAAAGACAACAGGCCGCCCTGAAAAAGCGCCAGGCCAAACTCAAAGCCGCGCAGGCCAAAGTCAATGCCACAAGTCAGCAGGCCACTAATGAAGCGGTGCAACATTTGTATAACAACGTTGTGGCCAAAAGCCAGAACGTGGCCGCCACGCAAGGCGCCGGCTCGTCAAACACCATCGACGACACGGTTGCCAATCTCTTTACTCCGCCGACCAAAGATGAATATCTCTCGCCATTTAAGGATGAAAATCCCGACCACATGCGGCCGGACATGCACATGCAGATCGCGCAGTATGGGAATATGCAGTTGTACATGGGTTTCTGGACGCTGGGACGTGTTCAGGCGCTGCAGGAATACAATCTTCAGCCGTCCAGAGGCCTGAATCCAAATTTTCAGACCCCGTACGCTAATTTGTCGTTCTTAGCCACCATACCGCACGAATTCGACATGTTTGCTGATTTTTATATCGCCACACCGGGGCACCCCAGCACCACCTACGGCGACGAAGGCTGGCTGGTATTTAAACAGTTCCCCGGCGTTTCGCATAACAGCCCGATCAATGAGATTATGGATTACATCAACGTGAAGGTCGGGGCGTTTGACATTGACTTTGGTGATAACAATTATCACCGGTCCAAGAACGCCTGGGTGCAGAACAACCCGTTGATCGGCAACCCGCTGGTGGACCCAAGCACCGAAGAAATCGGCGGCGAAGTGTACAGCGTCAAAGGGCCGGTTTACTGGCTGTTCGGCCTGTCCAACGGTAGCACCACCGGTCACTATGATTACGGTGCAGGACCAGGATTCCATGGAAAAATATGGGGTTATCCTACCAAGAACCTGCGGCTGTCGGCGTCAATCTATTACGCCGATATGGGCGCGTCGACTGATAAGATTGACTTGTATGCGGCCACCCGGAGCGGGGAACCGTACAACAACCTGTTCGGCTACGGCCCCAACAACACCATTATCACCGACGATGACGGGCAGATTGCTCCGCAGGCCGGCCACCGCGTTTTTGCCACTCAGGGCGATATCACCTACGAGAAATGGCCGTTTGAAAGCTATAGCTACGTCGGCTGGACGCAGGATGGCGAGGCCAACCAGACCGGCATCGGTACGCCGGCGGAGCGCTGGCTGTATGGTTCATCCAATGTGGTGTATCACATTAATCCGGCTCTGTACCTGGCAGCCCAATACAGTTACGCCTTTGCCGGAGCGGTTAATGGCGTAGACACCAACGGCTGGGTGGATCGCATACAGGTCGGCGCTGGATATTGGCTGACCAAGAGCATCCTCACCAAGCTCGAGTACGTGCAGGAGCAGTATCACGCCTTTGGTTCCAACACCGGTGTAGTGGACGGCGCTGTAGCGAATATGGGGCCTGGCTTCAATGGTGTGGTCATGGAAGTTTCATTTGGATTTTAATTGGAGTGTAATCATGTTTATGTTTTATAAAAAGTCTCTAGCTTCGCCGGGCCGCCTTCGGGCGGCCCGGTGGGGCCTTTGGCACGCTGGAATGGCCCTGATATTCGGCACGTTGATGCTGGCCATATCTGCCGGTACGGCAACTGCCGCGGGAACACGGCAGTACACTGCCGCAGTTGGCGGAAACCTGGTTATCAACGGCACATCCACCTTGCACAACTGGACCGCCAAAACCACCGCCCTGACGGGGAACGCCGTTCTCGCCGGAAAATGGACGGGTCGCGGTAAGGCCGCCCTCAAGCTGCAATCCATTAATCTGGTTATTGCGGTTAAATCCATTAAAAGCAGCGAAGGCGGCGGCATGGATGATACGATGTACAGCGCGTTGGATCTTAAACACCACGCTCTGATCACGTACGAGCTTACCAAGGCGCACCTGCTGACCCGGCCGACAAGCGCCACAGCCGCCGCGGTCTTCAGCACCACTGGAACCTTGCGAGTTGACGGCGTAACGAAAACGGTGCCCTTAGTTCTGACCGCCACGCCGACCCCCGACGGTGGCCTGACTATCACCACGAAGCTCAAGCTGAAGATGACCGTGTTTGGCGTTAAGCCCCCGACGGCCATGTTCGGCGTGATTCGCTCCGGCAATGCCATTACCGTCACGGCCACTTGGCCGCTGGCGGTCAAAGCCGGTGCATGAGTGAAGGATGTTTCTTTATGACTTGTGTCCGGGACCAACAATTCGTCCGCAACGCAGGGGCCTTGGCTGCCTCAATGCGTCGGTTGGTTCCGCCGGTATTGCTGGCGGCTCTGGCTTTAGCGGGGGGCGTGGCGTCAGCCGACCTACATGTACCTCTCGGCACCGGGCACAAGTCGGTTTTTACCTCACCAGCGCCGCTGCAATTTGTGCTGGCCGCGCAAAGCCGATTAAAACTCAAAGGGACCGCCACCATCGGTGGCTGGTCCTGTGTAAGTAAAAAGGTCTCCGGACGATTAATACTTCCCACGGACCGCAAGGCACTGCAAAAGCTATTTGCCCATATACACAACGCGAAGATTTCTGATCCGCCGCCCAAGCGTCTGCCGATGAGGAAGCCGGCGATAGGGGAACTGTCGATTCCGGCTACCTCTCTGGATGGCAACAGTTCCGGCATGGACCATGACATGTGGCACGCGCTGAAAGCCAAGCGGCATCCCACAATTCGGTATAGCTTTACGCGTGTGCTGCACGCCAGTTTATTCCGGAGCAAAACTTCGTCGTCGCCCTGCCTCAAATTACAGGTTCTGGGAAAACTGACTCTGGCCGGCGTCACGCGTGCCCTGCGCACCAATATGTACGTGCGAAAACTCGCCGCCGGGCGGTACAGCATCCACGCCACGTCAACCGTATGGATGCGCAACTTCGGCGTTACTCCACCCACCGCATTCTTCGGCCTAATCCGCGGCCACAACCGCGTGCGCGTAATTTTTGACTTGTACCTCAGTAGGCGCTCCGCCGTACATGAAGAAGGCACGGCAAAGAGATAGCAAAAAAACGCGATGCAATAAATCGCTCGGGCATCGCTACCCTTGGGCGTGGGGATTATTGCAGATCCATTTGCCGGCTCCGGATCAACGGTGGCGGCGGCGGCGGCGATTGGTGCGGAGGCGGTTGGCATTGAGCGATTTGCCGAATACTTCAAGATGGCGCAGGAGGCGGTGCCGCGTTTAGCGAGGCTTAATGTCAACCAGCCGAGTGTTCAGGCAGCCGCAGCACGGGTCGCACCTGTGCCGCTTTTTGATTGATTATTTTGGCTGTGGAGCGGGGTCGGCACGATAGAGCCAATTGGCTTCCATTTTGTCGAAACCGGTGCGCGTTATGCTCGCTGTGATCGTACGACCACGGCTGTATGTAGCAGGCAGTCCTGCATCGTGGTATCCTGTTGAGCACTGGTTT
>DAHXLH010000286.1:0-6113 GCA_027366115.1 Phycisphaerales bacterium | reverse complement strand
CGGCGGTGGGTTTGTCACCGTATAGTAGCTCAGTACCGCCGGTGCCGGCGCGCCGACGCTTGAACCGGCGCTGTTGATCGGCACCAATCCGGTAATTGTCGCGTTAGAAATATTCGCGCCGGTATTTGAATCGGAAAAGGTCCCACTGATATTGGTGATTGTGTACGCTCCGGTGGGATCGCCCACGACGGTATCCGGGGTCACAGTCAGCGAACCCGATCCGCTTGTGCCCGCCCCGCTGAAACTGAAATTCACCACATCCGCCCGGACCGATGGCCCGAATGCCAAGGCGGAAATCACGACCCCAGCCCCCAACCCGATAAATTTTAGTGTCTTGACCATATTCGTTCTCCAGAAAACAGCTACTTGAACCTGCGATGTTTACAATCACCGCATTTACTTGCTTCTATTAGCAACACAAACCCTGCGCTTGCACCGTCTTTTAACCAGTTGGACTAAACCCCAACGAACACTTCCCGCGCCCGGGCAGCATACTCTCTTGCACTAAAGATGCAAATATAAATTACAAAATGGCACCCTCTCCGGCACTTTCTCATAGAGCCTGTTCGAAAAGTCCGATGCGGGTTCATTGGCTTGGCAAATGGTTGGATGTAAGGACGCAGATCCGAAGCATATTCCGGAATATGTTGAGGATCGAGGACGCCGCAGACGGCCGTTTGCCGCCCCAAGGCGCTCCCGGCGGAGTTTCCAAACAGGCTCTTAATACCAATTCCCTCTGCCAGAACATGGCGGACGCTGTGGGGCACCGGACCGTGTTGCCCTCACGGTTCCACGCACCTCGGCAGTCCTGCCACGCCGGCGGGATATCAACGTCCGGGCGAAATTCCCATCTCGGTCATCAGGGTGACTTCTCTACTTTGTTTCAACAGCTCCACCCGAATTGGCGTTGCTCGAGCAGGACCTGTATGATTGAAATTGTGATCATTCGGTGACCATTTTTATCGAGAGCGGCGACTTGATCTTGATATTGAATCATCCTTCTCGAATGGTCTCTTTGGGGTTTTATGACGCAACCGCATTCGTCGTGAACGTGGAGGGCAAAATGTTTGTGACACCGGCGGGAACGCATTTCAGATTGATGTCAATGGGTTGGCATACCGACCAAACCGGAAGCCAAATGGGAGATTAAATTCTTCAGGAGTGATTCCCGTGGTAAACCGAGTATTGGACTGGAATGGCAAGGAAAGAACCATAGCAAATGAATAAGAGCCAATTGCGCCTGATTTATTCGGAACTACTGCTGGGTGGCATCGTGCCCTTCTGGTCGCGCCACGGGGTGGACTCGCAGCATGGCGGTGTGCTGTCGTGTATCAAAGAAGATGGTGCCATTGTCAGCGAAGACAAATATCTCTGGTCGCAGGCGCGATGGGTTTGGACCTGCTCTGCTCTCTACAACCGGATCGAACAGCGTCCGGAGTTTTTGACTTGGGCACGAGCCACCATTGATTTCCTGCTCAAACATGGACGCGATGAGAAAGGCCGTTGGGTCTATCATACAACGCGCGAGGGTCAGATCATCGAGGGCGCGATCAGCATTTATTCGGACTGTTTCGTGGTTTACGCCTTGAGCGAATATTGCCGTGCCGTGCCGGATGACGATCTGCTGGCCTTGGCCAAAAGCACTTTTGCCGATATCCAAGAGCGGATTGAATCGCCCCAGTTTGCCGAAACGGCCCCCTACCGGCTGCCACCGAACAGACGCAACCACGGCGTTCCGATGATCCTCACCGAGGTTGCCGGCGAACTGGCACTCACCACCGGTGATCCGGCGATTGCCCGCGCGGCGGATGAGTATGCCAAAAAGGTGATGAACCATTTTGTTCGGCCGGACCGGCGTTGCCTGCTGGAATACCTTGACCGTGAATATAAGGAAGTGCCGCCGCCGGAAGGGACGTTCATCATGCCCGGCCACGCCATTGAATCCATGTGGTTTCAGATGCACCGCGCGCTGGCGCGGAACGATCTAAAGCAAATCCGCGATGCGATGGAAGTATTGCGATGGCATCTGGAACTGGGTTGGGACAAGCAGCATGGTGGTATTTTTTTGGGCGTGGATGCCGATGGCCGCCCGCCATTACTATCGAATTCCGAGACCAAGGTCTGGTGGCCACACACCGAGGCGCTGTACGCCTTGTTGCTGGCGCATGATTTGACAGGCGAAAAGTGGTGCGAAACATGGTTTGACCGGGTGTTCGAATGGAGCTTTGACCATTTCTCCATGCCGGATGTTGGCGAATGGCGGCAGCGGTTGGATCGGACGGGCAATCCGATAACAACCGTTGTTGCACTACCGGTTAAAGATCCGTTCCATTTGCCGCGAGCGCTGATCCTTTCCCTTGATCTGCTTCAGAGAAGTGAGTCCAGGAGGTAAATATGAACCGACGTGTTACTGTTCCTAAACTCCGCTGGATCATTGCTGGCCTGCTGCTGGTCGTAACCTTGATTAATTACGTGGATCGAATGGCGATATCTGTGATCGTGAACAGATTAATGGGGGATTTTCACATCACTGTCAACGACTACGGTCAAATCGTGGCGTTGTTTATGATCGCATATGCGGTGATGTATGCCGGATCGGGATACATCGTGGATTGGCTGGGAACAAGACTGGGCATGGCGCTTTTCGTTGGTTTCTGGTCCGTTTGCCAGGTACTTCAGGGTTTGACGATAGGCAAATGGTCGTTCGCCGCGTGCCGAGTTGGTCTGGGTTTGGCGGAACCCGGAAGTTTTCCGGCCGCCACGAAGGCGGTTGATGAATGGTTTCCCGCACGCCAGCGAGCACTGGGGGTTGGGATTTTCAATACCGGCTCGATCATCGGTGCTGCCGTGGCATCACCTCTGGTGGCGTTCGTAACACTTCACTTTGGGTGGCGCACCGCATTTGTCGTTACCGGAATTCTCGGATTTATCTGGCTGGTCGCCTGGCTTATCTTGTACCAGCGTCCACAACACAATCGTTGGTTAAGTTCAGCGGAGGAGGCGGAACTGCGCCGCGAAGGTGTCATCACCGAAACAGTCGCCGGTGAGTCGCCGGTTGCAGAAAAGAAGGCACATTGGTCGGACATTTTGAAGTCCCGTCCTGGCATTATGCTGATTCTAGCGCGGTTTTTGACTGATCCGGTGATTTATTTCGTCATGTTCTGGCTGCCATTTTATCTCGAAAAAGCGCGCGGTTTTGACCTCACAATGATCGGCGAATACGCGTGGGTACCTTGGGCGGTGGGCGGCTTGGGTTATACTTTTGGCGGGTGGCTATCCGGCAGGCTGATGCGCAATGGATGGAACATCGGCAAATCGCGAAAAACCGCCATGACGGTTGGCGCTCTGCTGCTACCCAGTGCGATTCTCGCACCGTTGGTTCCCTCTCCCGCGCTGGCCATCGCGGCCATGTGTGTGGTGGTTCTTGGTCATGCGATCTGGGTCACCAATCTTATGACTCTGCCCACCGATTTATTTTCTTCCAGCCAGGTGGCCGCGGTCGCCGGGCTTTCCGGGATGGGCGGTGCCATTGGCAGTGCGCTGGCCAACTGGTTCACCGGTTCGGTGGTTGCTCATTTTTCCTATCTGCCAATTTTCATCTGCGCCGGCATCCTTCATCCCACCGCGATGCTGCTGGTCTGGTGGCTTCTGCCGGAAAGGTATTTCACCCAAAAGCCCGGCATGAAACCGGACCAATCGACTGTTTCCGGAAAGCGATGAACCATCATTTTCAATGGCCTCTCTGCTGTGGCCTCGTGTCACCTATTATCAAGCCGTTGAGGCTATCTTTCATTTTTCCTGTTGAGCCGACAAGTCAGTGCAATGGAGAGAAGAAAGAAAATGCGGGGAGCCCTTTACATCTGCCTGTTGGGAGAAGCGCCCGCCAATGCCCGCCGTGGATTGTCGACCAGTAAGGTTCGACATTGTTCCTCTGAAAGCCCCAAGGCCGTTGTCAGGTTGAATTGGCTTTGACGCATGGTGATCGCGGCACCCAGAAAGTGCTCGCCGTCGGGCGATCGCGCAACCATATCGGCATCGACCCGCACTGCCCAGCGCCCCAGCGTATAGCAACCGGGGCCCAATCCCGCCGGCGCAATTGCATCGGTGACCACAATGCAACGACTCAGTGAGGCCGCCCGCAGATAATTGCCCAAAGCCGGAAACGGCACATGGTGTCCATCAGCGATGAAACACAGCCAGAGCCGCTCATACAGGCTCAACGCCCTTTGAACGATGTTGTCATGCCGGTGCAACCGCTTAGGGCAGCCGTTGCCCACGTGAGTAAACATGCTTACCCCGGCATCACAGGCCGCCTTAAGTTGGTCCAGACTTGCGTCACTATGTCCGGCAGAGACGATAATCCCGCGTCTCACGAGCATACGCGTTACCCGGCAATCCGGGTCCCGCTCCGGTGCCAGGGTGATTATACGAATAAATCCTCCGCCGGCATCCAGTAAATGCTGGGCATCAGCTTCGTCGGCGAGGCGGATGGCATCGACCGGGTGAGCGCCACGAAAACCCGTAGCGGGATTCAGGAACGGCCCTTCCACATGAAAGCCCAAGATGATTTTCGCCGCCAGTGGATCGGCAGCCCTCAATTCGGCCAGCCTTTTAAGCCGCTGGCACATGGTGTCCAATTTTTCCGTGATAATGGTAGCCAGAATGCCGGTAGTTCCATCGGCTGTTAAGCGTTCACAGGCGGCGTGAAGTTGTTCCGCAGTCAGGTGGTCCTGATTGAAGTCGATACCTCCGTAACCATTAACCTGTAAATCAATAAATCCTTCGTTTATCGCGGTCACGGGTTCGCGCACTCCAGCAACGATGCGGACTGTTTGTCCAGAAACAGTCGGATATCCTTATGCGTTTGCAGGATAGACGCGGGTACACTCGGCGTCACGGGGCCTTCAACACTCGCCTTAACGGCGCGAGCTTTTTGTTTTCCCGGCACGCTGACAATCAGAGTTTGAGCCTTGAGAATCTGGCGGCACGACATGGAAATCGCCCGCGACGGCACAGCCTTTAGAGATGCAAACCATCCTTCCCCTACCTGCTGGCTGCGACAGGCTCGATCAAGTGCGACTACATGGTAGGGCTTGCTGGTCTTGAAGTCGGCGGGCGGGTCGTTGAATGCCAGATGCGCATTTTCGCCGATGCCCACAAAAGCCACATGGATGGTTTTATTTGCGATTATTCTGTTGAGCCGAAGGCACTGCATCTCCGGATCACTTTCACCGTCTATAAAATGGAACGCCGCGGGAGGAACGGGCAGCCGACGGACAAATCGCTGCCATAGGTAATGACGGAAAGAGGCCCGGTGCGTAACGGCAAGACCGATGTATTCGTCAAGGTGGAAGCCAACGACTTTTTCCCAAGCGATCTCAGGCAGCGTAACAAGGGCGTCGAGCATTTCAAATTGGGAGGCACCGGTGGCCACGATGATATTCGCGCAGCCATCTTTTTTGACGGCCTGCCGAATGAGAGAGGCACCTGCTTCAGCAGCCTTTTTTCCAAGCTCTTTGCGCGTGTTGCAGGTAATAATTTTCATCTCGCATCCTTGAATAATGTGAACTCAGGAAAGGCTATCAGGGCTTACAGGGAATTTCTCTTCATTTGCCCGCAGTCCGATGAAGGCTTCCAAACCCCGTATGTCTTCCAAAGCCGGCGCACGATTCCGGCAACCTGAAATCATAACATCTTATGATTTCACAGCTTGCCATTTTTCCTAAGCGTGAACTCGCGATCACTAATCGATCCCGACATTATCGATCTAAACTTCGGTTGACTGCTCTGCGAGCCATGCTTTGACAACGCCCGGCTGGACGAGTTCGACCCGCCGCCCGCGTGATGCATGACGCCGCCATGACGTTTCCATCGCAATCGGCAGGTCCGAGCAGCAAGGCCAACGCAATTCCAACGTGATTGCCGAAGCCATTTCTACGCCTGGGCCAAAAGTGCGATTTTCCCGCGGCACATAAGCGCCGGTCAACTGACCGTGACGCTTTTGATTTTCGGTGCCGTTACGGGTGAGCCGGACCGCGGATCCTTCAGTGGTGTGGCAGCCAATTTATCAACGACATCCAACCCGGTGGTTACCTGCCCAAAGCAGGTGTATT
>DAHXLH010000241.1:0-10219 GCA_027366115.1 Phycisphaerales bacterium | reverse complement strand
TTGCCGCAGTACCTGAACCTGTTCGGGTGTCGCATCCGCGATAAAGCTCTGCAACGGTGACTTTGGATTGTTCGGCACAATCCGCCCAAGCGCTTCGGTCAGTAAATCATCGACATATTGACATGTTGTCAGTACTTTGCGGCGATGATTCTCGTTAAGATCAGACATATAGGGACTTTCTCACATTACAGCAATCGATTCACCACCAGCAGTACCAGCAGCATCAGAAATACCCATGCGGCATAGGCGTTGACCACGCCGGGCTTGTGAATCATGGCCAGGAGTTTTGCCGCGTAATTAACGGCGGTTGTCAGCGGGCGAAGAAAAAGCCGATCCACGATATAGCCGTCATCTCTTTGTCTGGTGATAGCCGTGCGAAAATGGCCAGCCACCTCGGTATCGGAATCCTCACGCACCGCCGGCCCGAAAATCGACCGGAAGATCACGCGCACCGGATTGGAGAATCCTGTGGCGCTGTAGGTCATATCCGGTGCGAGGTGCCGCAAACCTCCTGCCCATGGTTCAGAAACTGTGGAAATTCGTTTGCGTGTTCCCACCCGCACCACAAGCCAGGTGAGAAAAATGATCAGAGCCAGCACGCCAAACATGTAAAACGTTGACATGGCATAAACCACCGGGTTGCTGCGGCCTCCCTGGTGGAGCACGACCAGCCCACGCGCAGGAATCGCTTTCTCTCCGGCACCAGCTCCAATTTTATCAAAGCCCTTCATAAAGCCGGATGTGAATTGCTTATCGCCGTGCGGGTGCGAAAAAAAGGGAGGTACCAGTGCATCAGTGGCAAGGCCGTGCGTCAGCGGTTCCATGGCTTGATCGAGTTCGGGGATGACCCAAGTCGGGCCAATACCCAGAAAAATGCAGAGAGCCACCAGCAGGCCCATAGAAATTCGCGTAGAGTTTACCGGTTCCACGGCACGGGCGGATTTTTCGCTACGGGCCGGGCCCAGGAAGCTCATGGCGAAGGCCTTGACGAAACAGGTTACCGCCAATGCCGCGGTCAGAGCCAGACCGGCTCCGCAGAGCGCGAAAATCACACGGTTTAAGTGAGATGTAAAGGCTTCGCTTCGGAGAATCGTCTGCAATGTCAGCCATTCACTGACGAAGCCATTCAACGGCGGCAAAGCCGCAATGGCCAGACAGCCAAGCAGAAACAGCGCCGCCAACATGGGCATGCGCTTAAGCAGTCCGCCCAACTGGTTCAGATCACGCGTTCCGGTTTGTTGGTCTACAGCACCGGCACCGAGAAATAATAACGTCTTATAGGTGCTGTGATTGATCATGTGGTACATGGCAACAACGTACGCGATCGCAGCGAGCACGGGCAGTTTGCAGGTTGTGAAAACCATTCCCATACCCACATTGGCAATAATAATTCCGAGATTTTCGGTGGAGCTGTGCGCCAGCATCTTCTTGAGGTCATTGTCGATGGTGGCATACAATATCCCGATCAAAGCCGATGCAGCACCAACGACCAGCACCACCAGCCCCGGACCAGCGGAAATTGGGGGCATAATGATGGCGTCGAAGCGAATTATGCCATAGACACCGAAGTTCAGCAGGCAGCCGGATAAAACCGCCGACATATTCGCCGGGGCCACCGGATGAGCCCGCGGCAACCATGAACTTAAGGGTACGAGACCAGCTTTTACGGAAAATCCGAAAAATAAAATCAGAAACAAAACCCAGTGCTCGGTCGGGGATATTTGGCCTAATGAGGCGTGCAGGAGCCTAAAGCCGATATGGCCTCCGGCCAGGGCGACCATCCAGAGAATTCCAACTGTAGCGGTGATAATGCCCGCCTCATTCATCGCCAGAAACAGGTAGCTTGCACGACGGTTCTCATTCAGCTTGTGTTCCAATGCAATTGGAAAACTTGCCAGAGCGGACATAACGCGCCACAGCAACAAAAAGCTGATTACATCACCGGCGGCGAGAACCAGGGAACACACCGCAAACAACAGATGAAAAAACATGCCAAATGCCCGCGGATCATGGTGCGACTGATATCGGAGCATATATCCGTCGGAAAACAGAAACGCTGGAAGGAATGAAATGCCCAGTGCCAGAAGAAATAAGGCTGATACGCCATCCACATGCAGGCGCAGCATACCAAGCACCGGAAACCGCCACAGGTGTAATTCAATGCTTCGGTGACCAAAAAGCACCAGGCTGGCGGCAGTCAACATTGCCGCCGTGGCGGGGGAACCGAAAACAGCCAGAACCCGACCGGTCCACTGACCCGGCAATAACACCGATGCGACCGCGCCCGCAACGCACAGCAGCAGCGAGACCAGAAACAGTTCTTCCGCAACATTCATTTTTTTTCCTCCACGCCAGTCGTCGCACGAGCCTCATCTATTTCCTGTTCACGACCCGTCAACACCAGTAATCCATGAAGAATAGCCAACGGCGGTGGCGGACATCCCGGCACTTGGACATCCACCGGAATAATGTTTGATACAGCCCCCCCTGACATAAAGCTCGGCGCAAAGACACACCCGGAAATAGCACAATTACCCACGGCAATCACCCATTTAGGGTCGGGCATGGCGTCATAGGTTTTTTTTAACGCCAGTCGCATATGACTGGTGACCGGTCCGGTGACCATCAACACGTCGGCCTGGCGCGGTGTAGGTGTTATAAAGAATCCCAATTTGTGCATGTTGTAATACGGTTTTGCGAGTTGCTTGACTTCTTGAATAACCGCGTCGCAGGAGCCGGTGTCGATGAGGCGAATGGATAGTGATTTCCGGAATGCCCGCCCGGTGGTCGTGGTGCCGCCGCAGCCTGATACGGCCCAGTTATAATCATTCTTCCACTTCATCGCCGCTGTTCCCCGTACGCACGACAAGCAGTGCACACATCGCGATAGATCCACTTCTGCCGTGCTGTCAACAGCCCTGATGGCCCGCACTGGACACATGTCGGCGGCACGCTGCGCCTCCTGGCCGTCGGCAAACGCCGTGGCCACGGGTCGGCCGGGTGTAGTGCCGGGGCTGGAATCTGATTGATGCGGATAGGTAGTCGTTCTTATTCGCGAGGCGGCACCCCTGAGAAACCATCCAAACATCTTGAGTACTCCAATGTATTTCAGTAAAAAGTCTCTATCGATCAGACTCAGCAATGGACAAACCGAAGCTTGCCATCATGATCGGAAAATCCTGGAATGCAAAGTTCTCCGCCGCCAGATGAAATCCGTGCCAGTTGGTGAATGATGGTGTGGTGAGTTGCAATCTCTCCACACCGCCATTTTCACCGATTCGTACGTAGTGAAATGCCGCTCCCTTGGGCGCTTCCACATATCCCAGAGCCTCCCCGGCGGGCACGGCCTGTTCCGGGAGCATCACTGGCCCATCGGGCAGATTGGCCAATGCCCTCTTGATTATGTCCGCAGAAGCAAAAACCTCGGCAAACAGCACCCGGATACGCGCATAACCATCGCCTTCACTTTCCAACGCCTCGACTGCCAGCGGACAATGGCGGTAGAACCCATACGGCGCATGGATTCGCAAGTCGGTCTTAAAACTCGACGCACGGGCAATCGGCCCTACCAGCCCCAGCCGCCGGGCATTGAGCATCGGCACAACACCAACTCCCTCAAAGCGGTCCAGAAAGCTGCTGGTAAACTGCAGCCGTTCGTAAAGCCGTCGCGCCGCATGCGCCAGGCCGGTTATTCCATTGCTCAGCAATGCCAACTCCGATGTTGAAAAATCGCGAGCAACACCACCGGGCGATACAAGTCCATAAAGATATCGGTGTCCGGACCATTGGGCGCTGAGACGTAAGGATTCTTCCTCCATGACGTCGATGTCAGCCGAGGGGACAACCATACCGGTAGAATGGCAGATATCCGAAAGCAGCGAGAAATGATGGCGAATTCGCTCAAGTTCTGCCCCAATAAGCCGCAATGCCTCACCACGCGGCGGGACTGCAACGAGCCCGATGGTCTCAACGGCCCGGCAGAATGCCGTTGCGTGCGCCACTGCCGACGTGCCAGAAAAGCGCTCCACCATCAGCAGCACATCGAGGATACTGCGATGCTCGGCCAGCTTTTCCACCCCGCGATATTTGAAAAAAAAGCGAGGAATCATGCGCACGACATCTTCGCCGACAGTCTCAAGGAAGAACTGCGCCGACTCGGCGCAATCTGAATAGACCGGACCAATGGGCATAAGAAATGCCCCGGGGGTGCGCAGTATTTTCTCCGGATGCCATCGCGGATCCACCTCTTTTTCCACCATGGGCTTCACGGCGTCAAATTCCGGGCGCATCGGATTGACCCCTTCGCGCCATTCCTCATGCAATACAAAATCGCCTAATTTCGGGTGGCCGGTAAAAGTCATGCCGAATAAATCCTCTGCCTGCCGCTCATGCCAGTCAACGGCGTGGACGTGTTCGCTGATGGAAGGTACGGTTCTGGCCTGCCCCGAAAGGCGCACGGACAACTTTACCCATGGGCCGGCGTCCGGTTTGTAAAACCAATAATCCAGTAAATCACCCGATGGCAACGCCTGAACAACCAGCGTTGCAAAGCGATATTTTCTCCGGTCCACCAACCACGCCACCGCGCTGGAAAGTGTGTCGGCGCGACACGCCGCTGCAAGCAGCCGCCCGGATTCCGACTCAAGGATATTCGATACGATATCCCCCAGTTCCTTGAGCATGGAGATCATTATGTTGTCATCGGTTGGGTGCGTTCGCTGATTCATGGCCGACCGCCTCCTAATGACGCAGTCGCGGCAGCCAGCCAATGGGCCAGCGGCGCGGGAATATACAACCCCAGCACCACCACCGGAAGTGCCGCAACAACAAGCGCGATGATACAACTGCGCGGGATGGCCGCCGGCGAGCCACCCAGGGAGGGCTCTTCGGCACCGGGTTTGCCCAACACCATCCGAAACAAATGATATGTGATGGCACAGAATGAAATGATCATAAAACACGCCAGTAAAGCGGCCGGCCACAGCTTTGGGCTGGCCATCCCTGCCTTCAAGATCGCAAGTTCACTGGGAAATATGTCAAAGGGCGGTGCGCCCGCGATGGCCAGTCCGGCACCCATCATCGCCGCCCCGATCCACACCGACCGGCTTAACAGGCCGCGCACCTCGCTGATTCGCAGGCTACCGGTAAGGAAAAAGACAACCCCGGCGGCGTAAAATACCAGCGGCTTGGTAAGGCTGTGGCTGATGATCTGCCATATCGCCGCGCGTTCAATGGCACGTGAACCCATGGCACCGGCGGTCAGAATGATACCAGCGTTTTCGATGGTGGAATACGCAAATAATCGCTTGTATTCGTGGGTTTGCAATATCAGAAGACTCGCACCGCCAGCCGACACGAGTCCGAACAGTATAAGCCATTGATCCACTCGCGCGCCGGGCGCGGGTTCAACGGCCGCCGCGATGCGCAGAAGCACATACGGAATGGCCGCACTTTCGAGAATGGAGAGCATCGCGCATATTGGAAATGGTGCCCGGCTATAGGTGTCGGGCAGCCAGGCATGAAACGGGATCAACGCCGCTTTGGTGCCAAAGCCGATTAGGATCAGCAGAAATGCGACATTCAAAATTGCGGGCGACAATTGAGGGGCCGACGCTTTCAATTGGCTCCAGGTAAACAACGTGAGTCCGACCCGGCTTTGCGCCCAGTAAAGCAGCAGGATTCCCAAGATTGCAATCGCAGCGCCCAATATCGTCAGCAACGCATATTTCCAAGCGGCCTCCAAGGCCGCGGGCGTGTGCTCAAAACTCACCAGAAAAACCGAGAACAACGTAGTAAGCGTCAACGCCAGCCAGATCAGCGCAATTTCCCGCAATAACGGCACGGCGTACAGCGCGAAGAGAAAAAGGTTAAACCACAGCAGGTAGCGGCGTTTGCGGCCCGTCGGAGCGGCATGATTACTCAGAAAACCTGTCGAAAATATAAGCGCCGTAAGCGCCCCGACTGTTTCCACCAGCAGGATCAACGAGCCAAAAGAGTCGATCCCCACCCAATGCGCCACGGCCACCACGGCGCGGCCATGGCTTGCCTCTCCGGCCAAAATGACTGCAATGACCACATCCAAAAGGGCCGTCAATACGGAAATCCATCCCGCCAGCGCAATGCTTATCGGCATTGCGGCGATCACCAGCGCCAGAAGAGGCAAGATAAGTATCAGCCAAATCAGCATGGCGACTAATCCTCCGTAAGTTCAGACAGCATACCGACCTCGGTGCTGCCGGAAAGGTGGTGTATCTGTGTGCTCAGAACCCCCAGGATCATTACGATGATCAATATATCAAAAGCCGCGGCCAACTCCCCGACCAGGGGAAAGGTTGGGGCAACGGCAATACCAGCAAAAAAAGCGCCATTTTCGATCGCCAATAGACCGAGCATCTGTGGTAGGGCTTCACGCCTTACCGTGATGGTGTAGACGGCTATAAGTACGGAGGCAAATCCAATAGGCAAATTGACATGAATTATAACCCCGGTATGAACCAGCATCGGACCGACCAGATAATAAGCCAGCACCGTCAGCGCCAGCGCTATCAGCAGCGACATCGGTACGTTAATAACCTGCTGCAACTCACGCCTGGCAATCATGGCCTGCCGGGCGGTGCGCCGCAGCAAAAAGGGTATCAACAGTACTTTTGCAATAAGGTAAATTGCGGCCACAGCCAGCAGGTCCCAACTGTGGTAATCCAGCGCCAGCAAGACACAATCGATGGTCAGTAGCAGCGATTGAATCACATATATCCGCATGCAACCAAGCACCTGCGCTGCCGCGATCAGCCCAAAACTGCACAGCAGAAAACATCCCGCATCCAGCAGGCTCACTTCACGAATCCAAGCAACCTTATCCGGAGTCATCGCTGTTCCTTTAACCGATCAAGCCGTCAGCATCCGCGTAAGCACCGCTGCTACCGCCACGACAAATGCTACTCCTAAAAACGCTGTTATCCGAAATAGCCGCAGTTTTGCCAGCGAACTTTCCACAACCACAAGCAACCCGATGGCAATGAGAATCTTGGCAAATATGACCGGGATAGCCAAAAGGACATCGTCCAGTCCGGTTCCGGATGCCAAGCCCCATGGCGCGATAAGAACATTCAGAAAAATGCACAGCAGCACAAAGAACTTCATACAACCGGCCCATTTCATCAATGCGGCACCGGATCCGGAATATTCCAGGGACTTGGATTCGTCAATCATGGCCAATTCAAAATGGCCGGATGGATTATCCACGGGTATTTTCCCGGTCTCAGCCAGAATCAGCATGAAGAAGGCCACCGCCACGAGGATATGCGACGGATCAAAGAAATTCGATTCCGGATGCACCCATTTTTGCTGGACAATGTAAGGGATTGTCGAATTGGCCACGAAACAGACAGTGAAAAATACGACCATAAACACCGGCTCGGCCAGAAATCCGACCATGCGCGTCCGGCTGGCCCCCATGGGGCCGTACGGATTGGCAGTATCGACCGCGGCGATAGTGGCAAAAAATCCACCCAGCGCCAGCACAAATCCGCCACCGATCATGTCCCCCATAAACGCCATAAACAGCGGATAGCTTGTGAGCACCGGGATCAGCATGGTCACCAGAATCGGCGCCGCAAAACAGACATAGGGTGTCAGCCGGAATATCCAGGTACTTTCACTGGAGAAAATCTGATCTTTATGAAAAAGCTTCCATATGTCCCGGTAAGTCTGAAAAATACTGGGACCCTTTTTCCCCGCCACGCGTTCTTTGAGCCGGTTCAAAATACCCACCGCCAGCGGGGACAGAAACATCACCACCGCAACCTGGATAAGATTAAAAGCGATCATCCGCAGCATATGAGCTTAAATCCTGTCCGATGCATCCGGCTCAGCGGCACATTTGAATGGATTTCTAAATTCCGCTTTGGAACCCAAATCCAGTTCCACCTCCAGAAGACGGTTATATTTTGCCACCCGCTCACTGCGGCACGGCGCACCGGCCTTAATTTGTCCGCCGCCCATAGCCACTGCGAAGTCCGCAATAAAGGCATCCTCCGTTTCACCTGACCGGTGCGAGATAACAAAATTCCAGCCCGCTTTTTTACACAGATTAACTGCTTCAATGGTCTGCGACACCGTGCCAATCTGATTGAGCTTAATGAGCACCGCGTTACTGGCTTTGGTATCAATGCCACGCTGGATAAATCTGGTATTCGTCACATAATTGTCATCGCCGACAATTTGTATTTTCTCCCCCAACGACGCGGTATGCGCCTCAAATCCCTTCCAATCAGTTTCCGCGAGGCCGTCTTCGATTGAAACCAGCGGATACTTCTTGGCCCATAATTCATAAAGTCGGCACATCTCATCGGATGTGCGTCGGCCCTGCCCAGAGCGGCGCAGGTCGTATTCTCCGTTGACGTAAAATGAGCTCGCGGCCGGGTCAATGGCAATCGCCAAGTCCGTTCCTGGTTCGTAACCCGCTTGCGTGATCGCTTCCACCAGTACTTCGCAGGCTTCCTCGTTGCTTTTAAGGTCAGGCGCGAAACCACCCTCATCGCCAACTGCCGTGGCATACCCCCTATTCCGCAGAATGCCCGCAAGGGAATGATACGTCTCCGCACCAAAACGCAACGCCTCGGCAAAGTTGGGAGCTCCCAATGGAACAATCATGAATTCTTGGAAATCAACGCTGTTCGCAGCATGCTTGCCGCCATTGAGCACATTCATCATCGGCACAGGCAGAATGCAGGCATTTTCCCCGCCAAGGTGCCGGTACAGCGGCTGCCCGGATTCCGCCGCCGCCGCTCGCGCCACAGCCATGGAAACACCCAATACCGCGTTGGCACCGAGACGGCTGTAGTTATCAGTGCCATCCAGTGCCCGAAGCGTCCGATCCAGCCTCGCCTGATCATGTGCGTCGAGGCCTGCAATCGCGGGAGAGATCTGGACATTGATATTTTCGGCCGCCGTCAAAACACCCTTGCCGCCATAACGACGCGCATCGCCGTCACGCCGTTCGACGGCCTCGTGTTCTCCGGTAGACGCCCCCGACGGCACAGCCGCGGCTCCGGTGGCACCTGACGCAAGCGTAACATAGGCTTTCAAGGTGGGGTTGCCGCGAGAGTCAAGAATCTCAATTGCGTGTGCGGATTTTATTTTTCCGGCCATGGCAGGTACTCCTTGCAAAAACGAGGTTAAACCATTTTCCCCAATTCAAACGATCTCCGCAGACTGCAATAGAGATCGTCCATTAAGGCCAGTTCATCCAGCGTGCCCAGCAATTCCCGCTGATCATACCCGGCGCGATGCAGGGTAATTTCACCATCTTCCCAGATGGCGTACGCCGCGCGTGGATCACCATCCAGCGGCTGCCCGACCGATCCGGGATTCACCACCGTCATCCTGTTGTGTTTTCGTACAAAAGGCAGATGCGTGTGGCCCAATACGACAACATCCGCTTCAAAACCTGTAAGCGTTTCAGCCAAAATATAATGAGGTGCGCCGGGTGTGATACGATAGTCGTACAATGGATCTGGCGGACTACCATGGACCATTACAAACCGTGCACCGGAAATTTCCCACGTTATGGTCAGCGGCAGCCGTGCCAGCCATTGAATCTGTTCGGGCGGGAGCTGCTTTTGTGTCCAGTCGCGCATGGCCAGCGCCAGATGGGCTTTGGCAGGCGCCGCTCGCGGATGATGATGAAATGCCACGGAATCGTCGTGATTTCCCCGCACGCTCACAGCACCATGGGACTGTAGCCAGGTAATGACTGCAATCGGGCGCGTACCATAGCTGACAGAATCTCCGGCGCACAGAATATGGTCCACTTCACCAGCATCGTTAGCGACGGCTGTCAGCGCCCAAGGATTGGCATGAACATCAGATATCAGCAGAATCCGCATCGCGTTTCCCTGTTAAAAAGCCATCCACCCGAGCACAGCTCAACTGTGCCTCAGGAGTCATTGGCTTCCGGAACTGAAGCGGTTTCAAGGCGGACTCCACCACCTGCAATATGTTCAACAATACCCCTGCCTTTTACTTTAGTCAACCACTCCGGTCAGCCTGTGAGGCATTGCTGGCGTACCAGTCCTCGCGTGTCAGCGGCAGGCCGGAGCGTCCCAAGCGGTCGGGCTTCACAAGCAGCGACTGGTATACATTGACCGCCCAGGTTGCAAAGTTGTATGCGGCACCGGCCATATACAATCTCCATACACGATAGGTAGGCTCATCCACA
>DAHXLH010000234.1:0-24481 GCA_027366115.1 Phycisphaerales bacterium | reverse complement strand
CCACCGGCAGCACCTGCCGGAGGCGGGCGATCACTTGCGGGATCACGTGCAGGGTCTGGTCAATTTCCGCCTCGGTGGTAAATTCCGAGAGCGAAAATCGCACGGAGCCATGGGCGATTTTTTCCGCGATCCCCATTGCCTTGAGAACGTGTGACGGTTCCAGTGAGCCGCTGGAACAGGCCGCTCCGGCGCTGGCGCAAATTTCATGCTGATTCAGAAGTATCAAAATGGCCTCGGCTTCCAGGGATGAAAAGCCGATGTTGGTGGTGTTGCACGTGCGGCTCACCGGATCGCCATTGACAAAACTTTCGGGCACACTTCGGAGAATTCCCACTTCCAGCTTATCGCGCAGGCTTGCAATGCGTTGAGTATTTCCCGAATCCGCCAGCCGGCCTGCGGCCCTTGCCGCCGCGGCACCCAAACCCACAATGCCCGCAACATTTTCCGTGCCGCCCCGCCGATCGCGTTCCTGCGGCCCACCGCGAATAAACGGATAAAAGGCTACTCCCCGCCGCACCGCCAGAACCCCCACACCTTTTGGGCCATGGAATTTATGAGCGCTGATTGAAAGCAAATCCACGCCCCGCCTGGAGAATTGCAAAGGAATTTTCCCGGCAGCCTGCACTGCATCGACGTGAAATATCACGCGATGCTCCCGTGCCAGAGCCGCGACCGCGTCAATATCAAGAACAACACCGGTTTCATTATTCGCCCAGATCAGGCTTAAAAGCGCCACGTCCGGGTCCGCCAGCGCGGTGCGCAAAGCGGGCATGTCCAATCTGCCCATTGTATCCACGCCGATTTCAATAATGCGATAGCCCTGTTTTGCCAGATAGGACAGCGGCGCACGCACAGCGCTATGCTCCACACTGGATGTAATAATTGTTTTTTTGCCGACACGCCCGGGCAGCACGCCCATAAGTGCTGCATTATCTGCCTCCGTGCCGCCGCTGGTAAATAGGATTTCCGCAGGCCGACATCCCATAAATTCTGCCACCTGATAACGGGCTTCTTCAACGGCATGGCGAGCTTCCTGCCCGGCCTGATGCACGCTGGAAGGATTACCATAAGCCTTTTCAAGATATGGCATCATCGCCTGTAGAACTTCAGGCGCTATTTGGGTTGTCGCATTGTTATCCAGATAGATCATAGGCAGTATTATATCGCACTTACGGTAGTTGTTCACAGAGGTTCTGCTATCATCAGAAGCATGAACAATGACCCCAGATTATTGGCCGCACAAATTCTTTCCACCTGGACGCAAATACATGATCCGCCGCGGATTGAATCACGGGATTCACCTGAATGGCAGGCACTGGCGACGCGGGATCGGGCGTTGGCCTTTGACCTGATCTGCGGCGTCATTCGCCGCCGCCTGACGCTGGACGCCATGATTCACGCGGTTTCCAAAACACCCCTGGACAATATTGAGCCGGATGTCCTGGCGGTTCTGCGAATAGGGGCTTATCAACTTGTGGTCGCGCAGGGCATTGCCGATCATGCGGCTATTGCTACCAGCGTAGAAGTCGTGCGGCGGCTTGGAGCTGTCCGAGCGGCGGGGTTTGTCAACGCGGTCTTGCGCAATATCCAACGGCTCGGAGGCGCGGTGGAACCCTTGGGAGCACCCGATGTTCACGCCTTTCCGCTGGATAGCCGGCGGCAGGTGAAATTCACTCGAGCTATTTTTCCGGATCCACAACGGCAATTTATTGATCATCTGGCGGTAACCACCAGCCACCCGCGCGAACTGGTTTCAGCGATGATGCAATGGATCGGCGAGAAACACATTCGCGCCGTGTTAATATCGGATAACATTCCGCCGATGGTAACACTGCGGTGTGATCAAAAGGGCTATCTTCCGCCGTCTGAAGCCGGGCTGTCACCGCACAAGGCTCCGGATTTTTTCGTGGCCGCCGGATGGAATACCGTCATCGAATCGCTGATTGCCCAGGGCAAACTCTCTCCGCAGGATCCCACCGCAGCGCGGGCAATAAGGGCGCTAGTAGCGGTATTGCAGGCCGAAAGCAAAAGTCCCGCGGAGCCGTTGAGGATTTTGGATTTATGCGCGGGACTGGGAACCAAGACCATCCAACTGGCGCGGGCCTTACCGCAAGCCCTGATTACCGCAACGGATATTGCGGATGAAAAATTAGCCGCCATAGAACGCCGCGCTCGAGAAGCTGCCGTCAGCAATATCCGCACCATCGACATGTTGACGTTCCGCGCGCAAAAGCCCCCCTTATTTGATGCCGTGCTGGTGGATGCCCCGTGCTCGAATACCGGCGTGATCGCCCGGCGGCTGCAAGTGCGGTGGCGCTGGCCGTTGTTTGATCTGGCCGCGGTGCGGGAATTGCAAACCAGACTCATGGACGATGCGGCGGAACATCTCAAACCTGCGGGGCTTCTGGTATACAGCACGTGCAGTATTGATCCGGATGAAAACACCGTCGCCGTTAATGATTTTCTGCGTGGCCGGCCGGGCGAGCAATGGGGTAATATGCGGCGGGAATTCCAGTTGCCCGCGGCAGGAATTCCGGAAGAAAGATGCGACGGCGGATTTATCACAGTTTTCAAGCGGCAGTGAGCCTGCTAAACTTTCAGGCAAATATAAAACGTTATTGCAAGACTGCTTTGGAACATCAATATGACACATCAACCAATTAAAATAGCGATCTGCGGCTCATCCGGCCGCATGGGGAACAGAATTTCCGCCTTGGCCCTGGAATCGCCGGAGCTTTTCAAGACCATCGTCCATATTGATCGCGTCACAGCGAATGCCGCGAAAAACTCGCCGGAAATCGTGGCCGATTTGCCGCCAGGGGTGGATGTGCTGATTGATTTTTCCGCCCCGGCGGCTACCCGCGCCATGATCGCTTCATGCGTGAAATACAAAACCGCCATGGTCATTGGTACCACCGGGCTGACCGCAGCCGACCACGCCTTGATTGACCAAGCCTCAAAAACCATTCCCATTTTGCAGGCTACCAACACCAGTCTGGGAATAAATGTATTACTGGCGATCGTCGCCCAAACCGCACAGCAACTTGGCGCGGCGTACGACATTGAGATTGTTGAAGCGCACCATAATCAGAAAAAAGATTCCCCTTCCGGCACGGCACTTTCACTGGCCCAGGCCATCTGCCAGGCCACAGGCCGAGAAATTGATCAGGCGATGGTACATGGCCGCCATGGCGGAGATACATTGCGTAAAGCCGGCGACATTGGCATGCACGCGGTACGCATGGGGGATGTTGTTGGAGAACATACCGTTTATTTCGCAACATCCGGGGAACGGATAGAAGTCAAGCACACCGCCAGCACGCGCGATACATTTGCACGCGGAGCCTTACGAGCCGCGGCCTATATGGCAGGGAAACCACCGGGCCGCTATAGCATGAGCGATGTGCTGGGTGTCGGGGCTGCGGCGCAGCCAGGAGTTAGGAGTTAGAAGGGGTCGGTGAATAATGAATGGAAACGACGCTGAGTTCATGCTTTTCATAAAGCCGCTGGCTTTGCCGGTGGTGAAAGGCACGACGTAATTGGGCGGGCGACGGCAGATTTGAAATTTGAAATTCCAGGTTCCAGATTCCAGCCTTTTCATTGTTCCAAATATGTTATCGCACCTTGTAACCCAAGCTCAAGAGGTTTACACTCCAAATTAGGGAAATGCGGCAAGCCGATGGAACGGTTACGAAATCAGGCAGTGCAAGGATGGGTGTGCGGTATTTTGCTTCGGAGGAAATGTCATGGAAAGTGTTTTGGAACCGCGTAATTTTGCCAATCTCAGCTCGGTGGCGGGCTTAAGTCGCACCACCCTGGATGAACATCATCAACTTTATTGCGGTTATGTGCGAAAAGCCAATGCACTTTCCGATCGTCTTGTCGCCATTCAAAATACGCCCCAGTTGGCCAACGCGGGGGATATTGTCAATATTAAGGGGGATCTGTGCTTTGCCTTGGCGGCCGTGCGTAATCATGAACGGTATTTTGATGTTCTGGGTGACCATAAAACTTCCATTCCAGCAATATTAAAGCAGCGCATCAGCTTGAACTTCGGCTCCGTCGAAAATTATATTGAAGATCTTCGTCGCGCCGCCTTAGGGACGCGGGGATGGACTTGGACCGTCATGGATCACGTCACCGGCCGACTATGGAACTTGTCCGGACAGCACAATGGAATGTTCCCCTTCTGGGATGCACACCCCATTTTAACACTCGATCTATGCGATCACGCCTATTTTTATGACTTCGGCCACCATCGCGCGGATTATGTAGAGTGCCTGATTGAAAATTTGAACTGGGAAAAGCCCGCGCAGTACCTGACAGGCGGGGAAAAAATACAACATTCCGGTTCGGTGATGGTGCCGGCGTAAACCGCAGCAACTCTTCCGTGGCGCGCAACGTGAAGTGTGCCCTTAGCTCAATGCGGAAGCGTTGAGCTGGAAGCGGGATGTGATGTGATCGCCCAACATTGTTCCCGCCGGCGCGATTGAAGAGATCAGGTTGGCCGGTCGGGGATGTTCTTACGGGTATATCAATGAGCCGTGCGATCAAACGCTGCGACAACGCGTTGCTTGATTTCCAGCAAATTAACATCGGACTTTACGGGCTTGCTGCCATGAACCGAAACAGGCTCGCGTAACGGCACCCAGCTTTTGCATCCGGCATATTGCGGATCAAGCGCCATTGTAAGCGGCTGGGGTAATTTCCAGGCCCGCAACACAATGATATACAACGGATAATCCGGTCGATAATTAAATCGCATATCAATTAACGGTTTATCCCATAAATGCAAATCGGCCAGCAAATCAAATGCGGAGCGATCCGGTACGCGGGCAATAAAAAAAACTTCCGCCCAGCCGCGGATGGTAATTTCCTCCGGTTCGCGATCCACCGTTTTTATCCCGTCTCGCCAAGCCGCTTTTACCGATTCCGGCTTCTGATGTAAGACGGTGGGAAAGAGCACAAATTGGGAATGCTCGAGTTCAAATTCCCCGGCCGCTTCATATATCCCTCCCTTGCGCAACAATATCGCCTGTTGGCCTGCCAGTACGGCGTCGCAAACAATCGACCATTCCTTCAGTGCCATATTCAAAGATGATTCCATCACGGAGTCCTGTTCGCCTTTTATTATTCCGCACCGGCCGACATGGGTTCAATGTGACTGGCGATTTCCGCCACTTGGGGCAGACGCATACGAATGCGTTTTTCCAGTTCCGTCACCTTGCCATGGGCATCGGCCACGGTAATATCCGCTCCAAATTCGACGTGAAAACTTAAGTAAACTCGTTCGTTGATGGTATGGGCGTGTACAGCATGAACCGACAATTCCATAGCCTCAGCCAGGCTTCGCACAACGGCCGCCAAGCTTGGCTCGGCGTCGCCAGGTTCCACATGCACAGTGATATCTATGCTGGGATGCTCATTGGAAGCTGCCAGTTCCACAGAAGTCGCAATTCGATGACCTTCTTCCAATGTAGCAGTAGGATTCACGCGGATGGTGGTATCCACAAAGCGCCGATTGCCGCCCTGCCGCACGCGAATGCGCGGCACATCCATGACTCCGGGCACGCGACGGATAATTTCCTGAAGTTGCGTATCCACGCCTTCAGGCGCTCGATCCACCAGCGCATCCACCGAGTGCAGCGCCAGACGGATCGCAGCTCCAATCATCAAGATCGCCACTGTTACGGCTCCGAGATTATCCATCCATGCCAGCCGGCCGCGGCTTAATAGAGACAACAGCAAAGCAATAAGTACGACGGCGGCACTGATGAGATCCATACGGAAATGCACGCTGCTGGCGCGCAGTGCTTCACTGCCAAACTTTTTCGCGGTTCTGACCAGTTGCAGCGTGCGCCAGATATCGACGCCAATGGCCGCACACAACACCATAATTGCGACAATGGTTGGAATGGTCGGCAAGGTGCGCGGATGACCGAAATCCATCATGGCCCGCCAGAGAATCCATAAGGCCGTCAACGCCAGAATAATGCTCTCCGCGAAAGCCGAGAGGTTTTCCACTTTGCCGTGACCATAGTTATGCGTTTGATCCGCGGGGCGGTCGCTGATATGCACCGCGACAAGGGTGATAATGGTGGCCAGCACATCCACCGCGTTGTGCAGAGCATCTGAAAGAATAGCCAAGCTGCCTGTTAACAGCGCCATAAGCAGCTTTAAGATCGTCATCGCCAGACTGGCCATCAGCGATACCCACGCCGTATGCTGCTTATCTTTGGATGGTTGATGATCCGCCACGAAAGCACTTCCCGAACGCGCTGTGAATAATTTTACCAGCTATCCCGGCTGCAACGAGCTTTCCCGCCGGTGCTTGCGCAACAGTATACAAAAATTCAGGGAGTTGCATTATTTTTTAGGGAAATTAGGCCCTTTGCGAGTCGGCCCAGCCAAGAATTTTTCCGCTACGCGGGCGGCCTGCTCGGCCTTGCGCCGCTTCAGGGCCTTGTATTCCTCCTCGGTCAGTTCGCCGCTTTGATACATCGCTTCAATTTGTTTAAGTGAAAAGCCAAAGCCCGTCATCTCCGCCGGTGGGTTGGCCACACGTCTGCGAACGGCCCGGATCACTATCCATCCGACAATAACCGCGGCCACCAACGCCGCCCCCCACTCGAAAATACCGATCAGGTTCTTGTCCAAATTAACAACCTCACCAACGCATCCGTTAACCCGCCGTGGCATAATTATATACGTTATCGGCGCGCAAGTAAGTTTGGAATTCCACAAAGCGCACAGTAAAATATTGACACAGCGCTCTGGGCGCGTATGATAAAAGGTGTTATACAGGCAAATTGCTCGGCAGGAACGGTCCTTTCCCGCGCAGTTATGGAGGCAAGCATGCTTCAAGATGCGGCAAGACTGAAAATCACCCGTGACGGTGAAATCGTTCTGGTGGAATTTACCCACCGGAAAATACTGGATGAGGCAAATATTGCCGAAATCGGGGATCAGCTTGTCGCGTTGGTCGAAAATGAGCACCGCCCCAAGGTCATCATTTCATTCGCCGGGGTCGATCATCTTTCATCGGCGGCTTTAGGAACGCTTATCACGGTGAATAACAAAGTTCGCAATCATGACGGCCAATTACGGCTCTGTAACATTCATCCGCAGATATTTGAAGTTTTTGTTATCACAAAACTTAATAAACTCTTTCGCATCTATCCGACAATAAAGGAAGCGAAAGAAAGCTTTGAGTCTCAAAGCAAACAGAGCGTCACATAACGCGGGGTTGAGGCAGGCTTTTTCCGGTGTGTAGCCGGTGCGGAAAGATTAGTTTGGTGTGTCACGCAAGAGGGTATGGATGCCCGTGAATCGCATGGATTGGTAAACACTTGCAAGCATAATTCAGAACGGGCGTCATTATGGGACGAATGCGACTGGAAAAAACAACTGCCACCCGTCGGACGGTCGGTCCGTCTTCCACTTCCCACGGATTGTGGTGTCGGCTGGAAATTCCCAGCGACCCCAAGCGAGTGGAAGAAGTTGAAGAAACCATATTATCCCAATGTCAACGCTATTCATTTACCGACCGCGATTTATTTGCCCTTAAACTGGCCATCGATGAAGCTTTTGCCAATGCGGTGAAGCACGGCAACCAGTGCGATTGTGATAAGCACGTCCGCATTAAATATCGTGTAACGCCCCGCCGGGCGGATGTGGTCGTGGAAGATGAAGGCCCGGGATTTAACCCAGCGAGCCTGCCCGACCCGACCTTGGACCAGCATATTGAATGCACGCACGGCCGGGGGATTCTTCTGATGCGGGCCTTTATGAATAACGTCGTTTTCAGCCCCTCAGGAAATTCTGTTACCCTGACCAAATTTAACGACTCAACGCGTAGCAAGACCGAACACAGCATCGCCTTTGGATAACCGCCGTACTTTGCGTTTACAGGGCAGCCCCTCCAACTTCCCGGTTCGATGCCAGTACCTACATGAATTACCCCACCTGAAATAATAAGAAGCAGGGGGATAGATTAAACCCCGGGTTGCAAGTTCTTACGCCTGAATGCTTCCCGTTACACCATAGCTCTGTTAAGTGAGTTCCCGATTACGGAACAGTGCTACCGCGATGCTAAGGGCTGCACCGATGTACATCAGCCCGTATGCCGAGGCCATGCTGACATAACCGACGACTTCGCCGATGGTTGGCGCATCCGGCCCCTGATAGTGGCCGGGCATGGAAATAGGACGGTAGATCAGGGCCTGATTAATGTCAAAATTCGTCAGATAGGGCAGAAAATAGCTGCCACCATCCACCAGGGCCTGCCAAGGCTCCCCTAAATGCAATAGCGGCGCGAACCGGGTAAGGTTGGCTCCGATATACAAAACGACAATAACGGTCATATTCAAAGCCAGGCTGTAACGGGTAGCGATGGCAGTGCTTATGGCGGCCAAGGTTGCCAATTCCATAAATTGCAATATAAATGCCGGAATCAGCGCGATAATAGCCATATCATTGGCCCAATATAAAGCTTGTTGACCGGCGTAAGATGCCACCGATAAGTCAATCCGCTGGTCCGAAAAATACCGCATCCACGCACAGGCCGCCACAGCGATGGTGCAGATGGCCATCGTGACAAACATCAGACAGGCAATGCCAAGATACTTTCCAATGATGACCTGCCAGCGTGCTACCGGCTTGCTCATCAGGGTCAGCATGGTGCGATTTTCAATTTCTTCATCAATAACTTTGGCTGTGGCAAAAACCATGATGATTAGAATAAACATCAGCACAAAGGACATGGCCACATCGCGGTACATCTTGGTGTCTTCGCCAAAGGTATTAAACGGCACAAAGGCGGTAATCACAATGGCCGCGATACACATCGCAAAGACAATCAACGTGAAGGGTTGGTACAGCGCCTCGTGATAGGTTACCTGCGTAATAGCACCGATGCGGCTTAAATTAATAAGCGGGAGAATGATATATTCCACCAGCCCCCAAATTCCCGCCGCAGCGGTAACTGATCCGCAAAGCAGCAGAAAAAATCGCAGATTATTGGCGTTGGTGGCCGTAAGGTTGGCATAATTGGATGCCACGCCACCGTTGCCTTTTCCGGCGTGACCCGCGTAGTTCACTGCGGTTTGGGCCGCAGTAACTTCATGGGAATGCCAGACTGCAACCACGAGCGTCAACGCAATCAGGATGGCCATTACGATAAGGTAGGCTTTGGTAAGCTTTGTCACATAATCCTCTTTATTCTACCAGTCGAGTCCGGATATTACGTCGGATATTACCATATTATTCGCACGCCTGGGAGCAACCCCTGCGCCGCCTGGGTTTGCAGGCTTATCGACGTGATAAACCCGGCAAACCTCTTTTCAATGTCGTGCAGAATCTTTTCAATCTGCTCAGGTGCCGCTTCCAGAATCAGTTCCACTGATCCATCGGGCAAATTACGCACCGTTCCGCTTATCTTATACGCTCCAGCGAGGGCGACGGTTGTATGCCGGAAGCCTACGCCTTGCACGCGACCGGAAAACAACGCAACCTTGCGTATTTTGCACGCAGACACGCTCATAGCTCCTATTTTAACCGCGCATGGAATTTTTCGCCTGTTTTACGTGTTCCTGATTAATATCCGCTGCAGACCAGGAGGGAGCCTCCCCTCTGCGGAGTTGTCTGGGCGTTTGCCCCAGCTCGCGCCGAAACACGACTGCCATGTGCGTTGGGGAGGAGAACCCGGCGGCATAAGCAATGCGTTTAACAGGCAGGCGGGTGTTGCGCAGCATGAGTTGAGCACGGGCTACGCGACACGCGGTGAGTTCTTCCAGAACCGTTCTCCCGAGGGCTTTGCGGAAACCCCGTTCAATCGTTCGGGTGCTTACGCCGAGCTGCCGGGCGATTGCTTTTACCGATAAGTCACGATGGCTGTGATTCCAAATCATTTCCATTGCGCCTTGCAAGACCGGGTCGGCGGATTTGGCCGGGCGCGGGGGGCGGTCATTGGGACCATCTGATCGTCCCTCCCGCGGGCTAGCGGCCAACATTCCTGCGATCAGCGCCAGTGATGAAAGCGAAGCCGATCCGGGATCTTGGGGTGATTTAACGGCGCTTTGAACAATTTGCTCCAGCGCGCCGGCAAGTAAGGGATTGCTTTTCTGGGAATAGACGGCCGAGGCGGAAGTTAGCAGTCCCGCCTGCTGCCAAAAATGCGGCACCTGGCCGTTAAACGATAGCCAATATACCGTCCACCCTGTATTAGATTTGGGTCGATAGCGATGCCATACATCCGGCAAAATCATCAAGGCCGAGCCGGCCTGCACCTGGACCACCCCGGTTTCATGCGATTCAAATTCACCATGACCGGCACTTAAAAAGACCCATTGGTACTCCGGCAGCACGCGGCCTGTTTTCCAGGAGAACTGATACATTTCCGGATGGTCGGGCAACGGATAACCGGCGTGCGGAGCGATCCGTTCAACGCCTGCGCCGGTAAGATAGAAACCCGTTGCAATTGCAGTGGGGTTCACCGGAAAATAACCGAAGGATGTGTCGCTTTTCATATATTGACTTCCATGACAATCCGGCATACTTTGAAATTATAACAGACTTTGTAACATTTTCCGCACCACATACTCGTCGCGAATTCGATAGTGAATAATCTTGCGTGGCTTTTAAATTAAGCCGTACAATTCTGTACAAGTTTCGCAAGATGCATTGAGGAGTTTTTATGCAACAGGTTGGATATCACCGGCGGGGTATGGCCGTGTGGGCAGCAATGACTTTATTATCAATTCCAGCCGCGACACGTTATGCAGCGGCTGTGCCGGCGCGCGTATCGGTGACGTGGTCCAAGGTAATGGGCACCTCCCCGACCACGCCCACGTTGCAGGTGGTGGTAAACCCGATGCTTCGGCCCGAATCCCCCATTAGCCACCGGGCCGTTCAGGCACTGTCTAGGTTGAAGGCAAATTTTGTGCGTTTTGTACCGTGGCTCCCCTACCCACAATTGGGCGTGGCGGAACTCAAGCCGCCGGCGGATGGCGGGACATTCTGGAACTTTAAGCTCATCGACCCCATGGTTCAGGATTTTATGCGTGGTGCCGCCGGGCGCCCGGTGATTATGAATTTCAGCACCATTCCGGAATGGCTTTATAAGACCCCTAAGGCCGTCACGTGGCCTGCAAACCCGAATCAAGTGTTTTGGGGTTATGAGCAGGGCACGCAGCTGCGCAGGCATAGCCTCAAGAAAGTCGCCGATTATTATGCGCGTCTTGTAAGCTGGTACACCCGAGGTGGATTTCGTGATGAATATGGTCATTGGCATAAATCGCCTTATCACTATCACTTTGCGTGGTGGGAAGTGCTCAATGAGGTGGATTTTGAGCACCGTACAAACGTAAAAACATACACACAACTATATGATGCCATAACATCAGCCATTCATAAGGTTTCGCCGCAGACCAAATTCGTGGGTCTGGCACTGGCCGCTCCGAGCAATGATCTGGCGTGGTTCAAGTATTTTCTTAATCCCCGCAACCATGCTCCCGGCACGCCGCTGAATATGATTTCCTATCATTTTTATGCCACGCCGTCGGCAACCAGTAAACCCAGCGACTGGCCCAAGATCTTCTTTTCCCAGGCGAAAGGATTTCTCAATACCGTGCGCAAGATTCAAGCCATTCGCCAAAAGCTTTCACCAGAAACGAAAACTGATATTGACGAAATCGGATCGATCCTGCCTTATGACACCGCGCCGAAACTGATGCGGCCGATCCCCAATATGTACTGGAACTTAAGCGGAGCCATGTATGCCTATCTGTTTGCCCATCTGGCGAGCCAAGGTATTCAAATTGCCGGTGAAAGCCAGCTCATTGGTTATCCCAGTCAGTTCCCCAGTGTCTCCATGGTCAACTGGACAACAGGCGTTCCCAATGCGCGGTTTCGAGTGCTGCAATTGTTGCACGATAATTTCGGCCCAGGTGATAAAATCATCGCCACGCACGCCAGCTCGCCCGGTATTTTTGCGCAAGCGTTTGTAACACCCGCCGGCGTCAGAAAACTTCTGCTGATTAACAAACGCGATAAAGGCCTCGTGCTGAACGTTCCGGAAGCTAAAGGATCTGTGCTGCAATGGGTCGATCAGCACACTGCTGAGAAGCCACCTGCGCAGCGGACGCTGAAACACAACCATCTGCGTTTGGGCGGCTTGGGCGTGGAGGTAATAACGATGGCAGCAACGCATTGAAGGCGGAAACGCGGCCTGGCACAACAGTGGAGAAAACAGCCAACATTGCGTATGGCGCTTGCCTGGTAAGACTTAAAGCGGCAAGCAAGGAGTGTAAAACCATGAATTCATTAAGCCGCCGGGACTTTATCGGTCAAATCGGGCTTTCCGCAGCCGGTGTACTGATGCTGCAATCGGGCAGTTCGGCAGCGCCGGCGATCAAAGCAGACGACCGCATGACCTCCGCATCGCCCGGCGACTTGGCGTCCGCATTCGCCAATCCACCATTTGAATGCGGGCCGTGGGTTTACTGGTTCTGGCTGGATGTGAATGTGACCCGCGACGGTATTACCGCTGACCTCGAGGCCATGAAGGCCGTGGGAATCGCCGGCGTACTGATTATGGATGTGGACCAGGGTACGCCGGCGAGTTTCAATGGGGCAAAATTTGGCGATTCAAAATGGTATGAGCTTTTCAAGTTTGCCTGTGCCGAAGCCCACCGATTGGGGATGCACATTAACATGACCAATGATGCGGGCTGGTGCGGCAGCGGCGGACCTTGGATAACTCCCGAGCTTTCAATGCAACGGGTGGTATATAGCAGCATGACCGTTGCGGGCGGCAAGACCATTGACGTCGTGCTGCCACAGCCCCCAGCGAATCTAAATTTTTACCGCGATATTGCGGTCTTGGCTTTTCCAGCACCCACCAAGGCCTACGCAATTACGGACCTCAATAACCAGACCGACGTGACCGCACAAGACAACATTCCCGCGCCGGAAAAATGGCCGATACTTCAGGCCGATCAGGGCGTTGCGGCCAATTCTGTGCAGGATATTTCCGCTCACATGGATACCACCGGCCATCTGAAGTGGGATGCCCCGCCAGGACAATGGATCGTCTTGCGCTTCGGCCATACCACCACCGGGGTGGTTAATCATCCGGCACCTGCGGGCGGCCTGGGCTTGGAAACTGATAAGCTCAGCCGAGCGGCTACTGTTTTCCAGTTTAATTCGCTCATGGAGCGGATCGTTAGGCAAATTGGTCCGTTGGCGGGGAAAACACTTGTATCCACACATATTGATAGCTGGGAAACAGGATCGCAGAATTGGACACCGGGTTTTCGTGCGGATTTCAAACGCCTGCGCGGGTACGATTTAATGCCCTATTTCCCGGTGTTCACTGGACAAGTGGTTGAAAGCCTGGAAGCATCCGAGCGGTTTTTATGGGATCTGCGGGCGACGGTTGGTGATCTGGTGGTGGAAAACTATGCCGGAGCCATGCGCGAGATTGCCGCAAAACATGGGCTACGGTTGTCCATTGAAGGATACGCGGGCGAACCTGCCAATGATGTGCGTTATGGCGGGCAGGCAACGGAGCCAATGTCAGAATGTTGGTCCTGGGGGCGTTTTGGCAGCAGCTCCACTGTTACCGAGATGACTTCCGCGGGGCATGTCTTTGGCCACAACATCATCGGCCAGGAAACGTTCACGGCCGACAGCAATGAAAAATGGCAGGGGCATCCAGCGGTCGTGAAAGATATTGGAGACTGGACTTTTTGTGAAGGAATCAACCGTTTTGTTTTTCACCGCTACGCCATGCAACCCTGGACCAATCCACATTACGCGCCGGGCATGTCCATGGGACCATGGGGTCTGCATTATGAACGCACTGAAACTTGGTGGCACATAACCAAGCCATGGCATGATTATGTCGCCCGCTGCTGCTATCTGCTGCGGCAGGGACATTTTGTGGCGGACGTTTGCTATATGCAGCCGGAAGGCGCACCGCAAGCATTCAATTCTCCCGACAACGGCCCGGGCAATCCACCACGGCGCCCCGGCTACAACTATGACGGATGCCCGGCGGAAGCGGTGTTGAACCACATGGAATATAAGCATGGCAGGCTCGTACTGCCTGGGGGGATGAGGTACCGCATTCTGGTATTGCCGGATTCCCCTACCATGACACCGCAATTACTCAAAAAATTAAAAATACTCGTCGATGCCGGCGCTAACATCATCGGCCCACGACCCCAAAAATCGCCAAGCCTGAGCCATTTTCCTCATTGCGACCGGGAAGTGGAAACACTCGCCGAAGAATTATGGGGTACTGGCAAGATCCTCTCGGGAAAATCAGCCGCCCAAGTACTGGCGGCGCGAGGGGTCAATCCTGGTTTTCAATGCGATCAACCCTTGGTGCGCTGGATACATCGGCAGACCACCGACATGGATATTTATTTTGTGGCCAACGGACAGGTATCGGCAATGTATCCTTATGCGGGAAGCCCGTTGCTAGCCCATTGCACTTTCCGGGCGGCCGGTGCGCAACCAGAATTCTGGGATCCGGAGACCGGAAAGATTTCGCCGGTTCCGGCGTTCAGCACTTCCGGCGGTCGGACACAAATCCCGATTTTCTTCGAGCCAAAGGGGTCTGTATTTGTCGTATTTCGGCATGGCAAATCTGTCCGGGCCGCGCCGGCCATCCGAAGCATAAGCCGGGACGGAAAAACCGTTCTCTCCGCAGGCGATCATCCGCAAGCGCATAAACCGCTGAATGTCAAAATTCTCAGGGCCGTTTATGGTGTTCCCACGCATATCAAGAATGTTACGCGGATCGTACAGAAGCTCGTGGATGATGGAACATTGAGCTTCCCGGTAATACAAATTGCGGCCATCGGAGGCGATCCGGACTTCGGCGTGGTTAAAACGCTTGATATTCACTGCGTGGTCAATGGTCATGCACGACACGTCGAATTTCAGGATGGCAATTGGGTATCATTTGCTGAAATCGGCCCGGCATCTCGCCCGCCTCTGACATTGGAAGTAAAAAATACCGCGCGGCTCCAGGCTGTTGTCACAAAGCCGGGCCGATACGACTGCGTCTGGACTTCCGGCGAACATTCCACGATCAGTGTGTTAGATATTCCAAAGTTCATTGCCATCAACGGACCATGGCGTGTAGAGTTTCCCCCCGGTTGGGGTGCCCCGGCTGAAATAACATTGGAAAAGCTGGTCGCCTGGAACAAGCATCCCGACACTGGGGTACGTTATTTTTCGGGTACCGCCGAGTATCAGGCGGAATTTGAGATTCCGGCTCAATTGCTGGCCGCAAATCGACGAATATATCTTGATTTAGGCGAAGTCGCCGTGATGGCCCGGGTCGTGCTGAACAACCATGATATGGGCATCTTGTGGAAACCACCCTTCACGCTTGATGCCACAAGCGTGCTTGAACGGGGGCGTAATTCTCTTCGTATCCAAGTCACCAATCTGTGGATTAATCGAATGATTGGCGACCAGCAATTGCCGGAAGATTGTGATCGCGCCCCCGGCGGAAATTTGCTCAAATGGCCCCAATGGCTGCTGGATGGCAAACCCAGTCCAACAGGCCGCTTCACGTTTACCACTTGGCAACTATGGAACAAAAATGACACGCTGGCAGAATCGGGATTGATCGGGCCGGTGAAATTGCAGGTTGCTGTAATTCAGGATATTAAATTATAAATGGATACGTTGACCACATTGGCGGATAAAGCGCATTCTCTTAAAGTCGGGCTTTTTGGCATCGGGCTGGATACGTATTGGCCGCAGTTTCCCGGCCTGAAGCAACGCTTGGACGGATATCTGGCGGTGGTGGAGAAGCAGCTTAAACGACCGGAAATAACGGTTGCCAACCTTGGCCTGATTGACACGCCTGAAAAAGCCCTCAATGCCGGCCATGGTTTCCGTTCCGCGGATGTGGATCTGATATTTTTATTTGTCAGCACGTATGCACTATCCTCCACCGTGCTGCCGGTGGTTCGCCGTGCGAAAGTGCCGGTGATTATTCTCAATTTGGCACCAGCGGCGGCGATTGACTATGCAAAATTCAACGCCATGCGCGACCGCACCGCCATGACCGGCGAATGGCTGGCGTGGTGCCAAGCCTGCCCGGTGCCAGAAATCGCCAATGTGTTTAATCGCTGCGGCATCCCATTTCATCAGATTACCGGCGTGCTGGAAGGTGATCCGGAAGTCTGGCGACAAGTGGATCAGTGGCTCTCCGCGGCGCGAGTGGCGCACGTCATGGAACATAACCGGCTGGGCGTCATGGGACATTATTACGGCGGCATGTTGGATATCCATACGGATTTAACCCGCCAATGCGCTGTGTTTGGCGGCCATATTGAAATACTGGAAGTGGACGAACTTGCGGCTTTGCGGATGGAGGCATCGCTGGAAGATATTGGCCGCCGCATTGCGGATTTTCATGACGTATTTGATATACACAGCGACTGCCCGCCGGAGGAGTTGAGCCGCGCCGCCCGCACCAGTGTGGCACTGGATCAACTGGTACAAAAACACAACCTCGGTTCTATGGCCTATTACTATATGGGCACCGGCCATTCGGCCAATGCAGAGGCTATCGCTTCTATTATTCTGGGCAACTCCCTGTTAACCGCGCGGGGCATCCCCGTGGCCGGAGAAATGGAAATAAAAAACGTCCAAGCTATGAAAATTATGGACACGTTCGGTGTGGGCGGATCGTTTACTGAATATTACGCCATGGATTTTAACGACGACGTCATCCTGATGGGCCATGACGGTCCTGGTCATATTGCCATTGCCCAAGGCAAAACCAAAGTTAGACCCTTGCAGGTATTTCACGGGAAAGTCGGCCAGGGACTTTCGGTGGAAATGTCCGTCAAGCACGGTCCGGTCACGCTGCTTTCCGTTGTTGAAACAGGCGATGGAAAACTCAAACTCCTGACGGCTCAGGGTGAATCGGTGCCCGGGCCGATTCTGGAGATTGGCAATACCAACAGCCGCTACCGCTTCCCGGTCGGTGCCCGCGCGTTTGTAGAAACGTGGAACGCCCATGGCCCGGCACACCATTGTGCGGTGGGAGTTGGGCATATTGCGGAAAAGCTCGGTAAGCTTGGAAAGTTGCTGGGCATTCCCACAGTTTGCGTCTGCTGATAGCTCGTGGTATTTGAGATTTCAAATTCTTTAATTGGCCCCGATTCACAGGGTCGTAAATGCAGCACACATGAGAGTCACCCTCTCAATGCGCCGGCCTATCGGGCATCGTAAATTAACTCCGCAATTTGACTTTATTGTCTGTACCCGCGACGATACGATAATCTTTTAATCGGAAAATTGCCCTGGCCGAGCGAAATCGCCAAATCGCCCGGAAAAAGGGTTGAAAAATAGGCGCGAGCTTTGAGCTGATATGCGATGCCCCCACTGTTCTCCGTGGCGGGCAGATCTTCGGTCGGGAAGGTTTTTATGCGGCACCCCCTGTTCACGGGACTGATGGTCATGGCCGCCGCCCTCTGCGGTGTTGTGCTGTTTGTGATTCTACTGACGGTATTGGATCGCAATTCTATCGTTTTGCCCAACACGGTAAAAGTCGCGCCACCGGCTCCCGGGAGAAACCCGCCTGCCGCGATCATAACCAATGCGATAATTACCTCTCCACCTGTGCCCCTATCCACCATCGCGTCGTTGGCCCATGAAATTTCAACTCCCCCGACCATCACGTATCCCCAAAAACTTCCCCACGCGCAGCTTGGCGTGCAGGCACCCATGGCAATTTCGGCCATCCACCATGTGCCGGTAAATTCCTCCTGGATAACAGCCCTCGCCGTCGATCAGCGGGGACGATGGTGGATGGGCACGGAAGGGCAGGGGGTTACGTGTTACGATCCGTCAAAGCCCTGCGGACACCGCCGTCGGCAGTTTAATAAAAAGAATTTTGCTCCAAATAATGTATATGCTCTGGCGTGTGACGGCATGGGCCGAATTTGGGCGGGTAGTTTGCGGCACGGTGTGTGCGTGTACAATGGCAAACAATGGCGGGATTATGATCTCATTGCCGGTCAGGGCTATGGCTTGGTGAATGCGGGAAACCCCGGTTCGGCTGGGGACGCTGTTGCTGATCCGGATGCGCCCACGACCGGTCGGGCAGGCCCGTTGGGCCAGCGGATTTTTGCCATTGCTGTTTCTCCCATGGACGGCGACGTCTGGATCGCGGGAACCAAAGGTTTGGCGCGCTATCACGTTCATAAAAACACGTGGCAATACTACACTCTTGCTAATGGCCTGCCGGCCAATGAACTTTCCTGCGTGGCCTTTGCTCCCGATGGCACACTTTTTGTCGGTATGCAGTGTGACGGTCTGGCCATCGGCTCGCCAAAAGATCAATATGCGACGTGGACGCATATTGCCGGCCCTGTCACGCCGCCAACTACAGCCTGGGGTGTCGGACTGCCGGATGATCGCGTCAATGCGCTGGTCGTGGTGCCGCGCGGTTTCCGTCATGGCCAGCCGGCTTACCGGGTCTACGTTGGAACAGAATCCGGATTGGCCTATGGCGAAGATAATGGCCGGCTCTGGCAGTTTATTCGTGGGCGAAATTACGTCCTCAAAGTCCAGGGATTGTGGCATGTTCCCGCCCGCTGGCCCCCCCCATCTGCCACAGTTAAACAGAATTTGCTGTTAACGGATTACATCACTTCATTGGCCGTGGATGCCGATGGAAACATCTGGATCGGCCACCGTACGCGCGGCTTAGAGATCTTAAATCAGCATAATATTCGGATCTTCCCCGTCGCGGATTCATCCGGTAATTTAACTGCGCATGATTTTATCGCTTCGATGGCCCCCCTGCCCAGCGGCGGAATGCTGGTGGGGAGCTATGAATCCGGATTGTTTGCAGTTAAAACGCATCTTCCGGCCGGTGCGGTAGCTGCATTTAAGCCGTCACCAAAGCTAAGGCTTGCACCTCCGTTGCCTGCCGGTGCCCGTGCTCCCACGGCCGCTATGCTTAAAACCCTGATTGCTTCGGTAAAAGCGGGCCAAGGACGTGCGGTCGCAGCCGCGAGCCTTGGTTCGGACTGGCGTACAGAGGGCGACTGGCTGGGGCATTATGGTGTAGCCTATGCCATACTTTGCGATGGCGGCCCGAACTCTCAAACCGGCCAGGATGTGTTTATTGGGGGCTTGGGCGACGCCCGCATTGACCAGCAGGCGTCGCCGCACATGCTGCAATCCGGGGATATGCGCTACTATGTTGCGTGGGACCATTCCACATTACGCCGCACGCTCTATGACCCGGATATGGGCCAGCGGGTCGAAGGCGAATGGAATGATGATGGACAGGACTATTCCCGATTCTTTCAAGGCCCCGACATGTGGCTGGCGGTGACCATTCCCAAGGGCCTGTACCGCCTGTCCTTTTATTTCCATAATAAAGACGGCGAACATGGATTTAATATGGTGCGGGATTTTGCCGTCCAAGTATTTCCGCGGGGCCTGCCGCCGGCCATTGCGTGGCAAACAGGCAAGCCCCTGGCGCAAAACCGAGTTAAACAGTTTTGGGGCGGCATGTACACCACCTTTTTATTAAAAGGCCCCGGCGTTTATCCGGTGCGGCTGGCGCGCAATGGTAGCCTTAATATGGCGGTTCAAGGAATGTTTCTTGATCCGGTTGCCGGGCCGAAAAGTGATAATGGCTACGCCCATCTTGATGGCCTGACTTTGAGCGATTACAGACCGCCTTCCGTGAAACCTGACTCCGCGGTCTCGGCCAGCGCAGCGTATCATCTCTGGCAATTACTCGATCAGCGCCATTCTTACAGCGAAAAAGATATCGCCATGCAATGGCCGGACCGCATCATGGCCTACCGCTACGCCCAAGCCCACCATTTTCCCCAAACGCTGCTGACGCGCTGGCGATGGAAATTATGCGTGTGGCTGCCGACCGATCGCCGAGCATTCGATGCGATCATGCAGCCAACGCCACCAACGGCAGCGGTAAATCAGCAGAGGCCCCCCTGACAGATGCCCGGACGGGCACCCCGCATCGCCGGTACAAACCGTGCGCTTCATATAAGGATAAAACCTCGCCATGACACAGCAAATAACCAAATGCCCACATAAACGAGAAAAAGCCCCATTAAATCATCTGATGCTGATTATATTGGTTTTTACCATCCTCGTATTGCCACCCCATCCTGCACATGCTTCATTTTTTCCGCCACGCGGTAATGCCGGCAAATTTATCAACTTTGACGGCCGCGGTTTTATCATTAACGGCAAACGGGTTTTTCTGGCTTCCGGTTCCCTGCATTATGAGCGTGTGCCGCGGGCGTTATGGAAAAATCGGCTGTTGAAAATGAAACGTGATGGTTTTAATTGTGTACAAACGTACATTTTTTGGAGTTATCAGGAGCCGCGGAAGGGGCAGTTCAAGTTCCATGGCCGGAGAAATCTGGCGGCCTTTCTGCATCTGGTTAAAAAAATGGGCTTCTATGCGATATTGCGTGTCGGGCCGTACAGTAACGGTGAATGGAACAGCGGCGGCCTGCCGATCTGGCTGAAATTTATCCCCGGCTTAAACATCCGCCAGGGTGATGCGCCATTCCTGCAGGCCGTGGGCGGGTATTTTGACAAACTATTGCCCATCGTTGCCGCCAATCAGATTAGCCATGGCGGCCCGGTGATTATGGTGCAGTTGGAAAATGAAGATAGCGCCGGCTGGGGCGCGGTGCTACCTACCCCTTATTACCAGTATCTTTATCACAAAGCCATTTCCCTGGGCATCACTGTGCCCATGTTTTTCAGCGGCCAGCACCACGGAGCCAGCCCCGCGGGCGTCGGACCATGGCCTTCGCAGAACCGCAGCAGCCCCTGGTACACCACGGAAATGTGGTGCGGATGGTATACCGATTATCGCCATCGCGCTCCGGGACGGCATGTATTGACTTATCAAGCGCCATGGCACGTTATTGGCTACGGCGGGAACGGGTACGACGTGTATTTGGCCGTGGGCGGCACGACTCCATCGCATTTTTATGACAATATTAATAAAGCCAGCTATGATTTTGCCGCCCCCATCGGCCAGGCCGGTGATTTGCGCCCGTTGTATTACCACTATAAATTCACCAACGATTTCGCCCGTTCATTTCAGGAAATTCTGGAAACCAGCATCAATGTCGGCGTGCATATTTCAGGCCTGCCTTGGGGCATGCGCACCTTCAGCCGGGTCAGCCCACATGGACGCATCGATTTTTTTCAAAATCTTTCTCCACGCACGGTCACTTGCACCCCTCCCGGCGGATGTCCGATTTCCATTTTGCCGCAACATCTGTTTCCCATGGTCAGCAAGTTTGTAGTAAATCGTTACTTTGTTCTCCAGCACGGCTGTGCGCGGATTCTGCGGATCGTGCATCAGGGAAGCGTCACCAGCCTGATTACCTACGGCCCACCTGATTCACCGATACTTCTGCGATTTAATCAACAGGCTGGAGGCCCGACAACCGCATCACCGGGATTTAAAGAAGCAGGGTTTTTTACCCATCAATATTCTCTCCGTACCAACATCCCCGCGCATGGGGTTAAAATTTATAACTTGACGGTGCGCCAGCGAAGTTTGCGAATCTTTGTGGTGCGCCGCGATTTGGCACGTCGCACCTGGTTTCTGCATGCAGCAGGTAAACGCGTGATTATTTTTGGCCCCCGTTACGCGGGCGCGCTGACACGCCGGAAGAATAATCTGCGTTTGTGGACGACCGAACCTCTTAACGCGTCGATATCTACGGCAAAGTTATACACTGCCTCCAATGCACCGCTGATCTTCACCGCCTCGCCCGATGCGGGCGTGCCTGTGCAGTCAATCGCACCGACGTTGGAGCATTGGCAAATGCGCTTGGCCGATACGCCCGCCCGCGCCGACTTTAACGCCGGGAATTGGCTGGCAGTGACGAATCCTCTGCCTATGGGTGCCGATGATTATCCCGGCTCTTATGAATGGTACCGCACGCAGATTACTGTTCCCGCCGCGGGTGCCTATGCATTGAAAATCAAATTCGTCAAAGACTGGGGCGAAGTATTTGCCAATGGCCGATTGCAAACCGATATTTCCGGTCATATTGCCAATATTAAATTAAAGGCGGGACTTAATACGCTGGCGATTCTGACGGTCTGTGACGGCCGTCGCAAGCACTGGACCTATTCGGGACCTTTTAATGCCATTGCTCAAAAAGGCCTCTGGGGACCCGTGCGGCTGACGCACTTCACCACCAAGTTTGAAACCATCACGCTCGGCGGCATTACCGGCTGGTCATACCGCCGCCTCACCGGCCCGCGCATTAACGCCATGATGCAGGTCATGGAAGACCGCGGCAACATGGCAAAATTCAAAGCCCTACCCGAAACGCCGGGCTTAATTCCTTCGGGCAAGGGACCGCTCTGGTTTCGCGTCGCATTGCCCGAAATTTCCGCCGATCATCTGGTGCTGCGTTGGAAAAATCTCCCACGCGGTTCTGTCATAGTCTTTAACTCTGCGCGCCTCGCCGTCACCCGGACTACAACCCGTTCCGGGCACCGGGCCGCACAATTCTGGCATCACCAATCAGGCAACGTCTTAAGCGTGCTGGTACCCACGCATGGTAAGCCCTTAAAGGCATTTCCCATATTAGGCTTTGAGCATTATCAATACGAATCAGCCATTAAAGATAAGGGTCTGATCACCTCTTGGCGTATGCACGGGGGACGCGTGGATACCGGCTCGCACTGGCACGCGTTTACCCATGCTCCTGATGCTCCTTGCTACTACCGTAGCACGTTCACGCTGCCGCGCTATGACCAGGGCGAGCATCCTGTGCTGCGGGCGGCATGGGGTTATTGCGGCGGCGGTTATATGTGGCTTAACGGCCATAATCTGGGCCGGTACCCCGATCCGGTGATGGCGCAGGGCTTGTATATTCCTTCCTGTTATTTGAAACGTGGCGCTAATACGCTAAAAGTTTTTGATGAATCCGGCCGCTCGCCGCTGCGCGTGAGACTGGTGCTGGAAAAGGCTGCCGCGCGGCGCGAGGTCACATTGACCTGTGCAACCGGAAAATGAATGCCACAAACCCAAGAGCACCGGATGATAATCCGGTGGTTGATCAAGTGCCGCCAACCGACCACCGGGTTAACACCACGGTGCTCTATGATACGATGCCCCCTCAAGAAGCCAAAAATCACGCCGCTGCAATCCGGCGATTACCCGCACAGGCCCCGGGTGACGTATTCCCGAGCGACAGTCTGGTGCGGAAATGGACGCAGGCTTTCCGGCATCACACAATACTGCGCCGCTTGCAATTAAATGGCTGTGCTTATACAAACTGCTGACGCCGTAATCGGCGGCAGTCCTTATCGGCTTGCCGATTGTGGTTCTTTGGATGTTTTTGGAGTACTGCCAGATGTATTGGTCCCGCACCTTAATTCCCACGAGCCGCGAAGCCCCGACCGACGCGGATATTCTCTCGCATAAACTTATGATCCGCGCGGGCTTGATCCGCCGCATCAGTGCGGGCGTGTATGACTGGCTGCCGTTGGGATGGCGGGCCATGCAGAAAATAAACGCCATTATCCGCCAGGAAATGAACGCCATTAATGCCGAGGAAATCCACATGCCCGCCCTGCTGCCGGCGGACTTATGGAAACAGACCGGCCGCTATTTTGACTACGGCGCGTTGCTATTTAAGCTCAAAGATCGAAAAGGCACGGAAATGATTCTAGGCCCCACGCATGAAGAATGCGTTACCGAACTTGTTAAAGCCTACATCAGCAGCCATAAACAACTTCCTATCACGCTTTATCAAATTCAAACCAAATTCCGTGATGAGGCTCGGCCGCGCAATGGTATGTTACGCGTGCGGGAGTTTTTCATGAAAGATGCCTATAGCTTTCACACTTCGCTGGAGAGCCTGGATCGCACCTACCATGATATGTACGAGGCGTATGTAAAAATTTTCCAGCGCTGCGGCATTCCCGCCATTCCCGTGGAAGCCGAAAGCGGCCCTATTGGCGGCGATGCCAGCCATGAATTTATCTGCCCGTGCGAAGCCGGTGAAGATATTGTTGTGCGGGCCGCGGACAATTCCTGGGCGGCCAATCTGGAGCGCGCAGGCCGTAGCGCAGCGTTACCGGCGTTTTCTTCCGCTCCGGACATGCCCGAGGCGAAACTAAATAAAGTCCATACTCCCGACGCGGCCGCGATTGATGCGGTCTGCAAGCTGCTGAACATCCTGGGCACGCAAATGATCAAGACCATGGTCTTTCGCGCCGGCGACGCCAAAACCGGAAAATGGATTGTCGCCTGCGTCCGCGGGGACCATGAAATTAATGAAGCGAAAATTCGTCGCGTCGCCGGCCCCGTGGAACTTGCCGATGAAGTTACCGCCCGAGCTGCAGGATTTGTCATAGGCTACGTCGGGCCGCATGTCGTCAACACCGTTCAGGCCGAATTAATCATTGA
>DAHXLH010000230.1:0-4990 GCA_027366115.1 Phycisphaerales bacterium | reverse complement strand
GCGCGCGGACAATTTCTGAATATTACGCTAGAATTCCGTTCTGGTATTGCGCCTTAAACTGGAAAGGTTAACCATGGCGGAAAAGAAAAAATTGCGGCTCGGACATTCACCGGATCCGGATGATGCATTTATGTTTTACGGCCTGGCTACCGGAAAAATGGATTCCGGTAACTACGAATTCGAGCATATCCTGCAGGATATTCAAACCCTGAATGTTCGGGCAATGAAAGGCGAATTGGAAATTACAGCGATCAGTCTGCATGCGTATCCGTATGTAAAAGACAAATACGCGCTGATGGCCAGCGGTTGCTCGATGGGGGAAGATTATGGCCCCATGCTGGTGTCCAAGAAACCCTTTACCATTGAGGAATTAAAAACCAAACGTATCGCCATTCCCGGCACGCTGACCACGGCGTTTCTAACCATGCAGTTGCTGCTGGGCAAGGGTGTTCATACGGTGGTCAGACCCTTTGATCAGATTCTGGAATACGTTCAGGCCGGCCATGCCGATGTGGGCTTGATTATTCATGAAGGGCAGTTGACCTATCAGAATAATGGGCTGGTCTGCTGCGTGGATCTGGGTAAGTGGTGGAAGGAAAAGACCGGCTTGCCGCTGCCGCTGGGAGTCAATGTTATTCGCCGGGATATGGGCTCTGCGGCTATGCAGGAAGTTACGGGCATTTTGAAGCGCAGCATTGAATTTTCGCTGGCGCACCGGACGGAAGCGGTGCGGCATGCCCTGCAATATGCGCGGGATATGAATGAAAAACTTGCCGATGAATTTGTGGGCATGTATGTCAATCATTGGACGCTGGATTTTGGCCCGGAAGGGCGTAAAGCGGTCAATGCCATTTTAGATGCCGGAGCCAAAGCCCAACTCATTCCGCCATGTACACCGGTGGAATTTGTGGGTTGAGTTTGCGAAGCGGCATTAGCCGTTATAAATGTGATTATGGAAGGATGAATCAATGAGTCAAACCCGTCAAAACAATCCGTTTACCGTAGCGCAACGCTCCGGCAAGCTGACGGTCAGTTCCGGAAGCGCGTGGGAACCTAAAATCGGATACAGCCGCGCGGTAAAAAAGGGCAATATGATTTTTGTCAGCGGCTGCGTGGGCATGGAGCCGGATAAAACCTTTTCACCGGATGTGGGGCAACAGGCGCGGCGATCTCTGGCGATCATTCAGGCGGCGCTGGAAGCGCTGGGTGCCTCGGCCGGCGATGTGGTGATGACCCGCATGTATCTGACCAATATTAAACACTGGGAACAGGTAGCCATGGTGCACGGCGAAATATTCGGCGAAATCCGCCCCGCCACAGTTATGGTGGAAGTCGCCAAACTTATTGATGACGCAGCGCTGATTGAAATTGAAGCCACCGCCATGGTTGGTTGACGCCCGCAGGGGTGTTGGCTTTGTTGGTGTAAACTTTGCTATAGTAATGGCATTGGTTACTCCGATAACCTATACCGGATGTAGTTGTTTGGCCGAGGTATTGTCGTATGTGCGGAATTGTGGCATATGTGGGAAATAAAGATGTTCGGCCAGTACTTGTGGAAGGCTTAAAACGCCTGGAATATCGCGGTTACGACTCGTCCGGTGTATGTATTGGGGGAAAAGACGGCTTTTTCATACGGAAAGCCGCCGGGCGGATCAGCGTTTTGGAATCTATTCTCGATGATGAAAAAGCGATTCCCGCCAGCCATGTCGGCATGGCGCATACCCGCTGGGCTACCCACGGCGCACCAACGGAATGCAACGCGCATCCGCATGTTGATGACAAAAAACAGATTGCCATTGTGCACAATGGGATTATTGAAAATTATTCCGCGATTCGGCAATTTCTGACCGCCAAAGGGCACAGCTTTGTCAGCGATACGGATACCGAATCGCTGGCGGTTTTGATCGGTCATTTTTATGACGGAGATTTAGCCAAAGCGGTGCAGTTGGCTCTGCACGAAATTCGCGGCACCTACGGCCTGGCGGTGATGGCGGCTTCGGAGCCTGATGTGCTGGTGGTGGCCCGGCGCGGATCACCGCTGATCATTGGCGTGGGCAAGGATGAATATATTGTCGCCTCCGACGCCGCCGCCGTGGTCGAGCACACCACGCAGGTCATTTATCTTAATGACAATGAAATGGCGGTTATCACACCCAAAGGCTTCCGCACCATGACCATTGATGATGTTCCAGTGACCAAGGATGTCACCGCGGTTGAGTTTTCGCTGGAGCAAATTGAACTCGGCGGTTATGAACATTTCATGCTCAAGGAAATTTTTGAGCAGCCGGAAGCCATTGCCAATTGCCTGCGTGGTCGCGTGGATCGCCATGAGGGGCGCGTGGTTCTCGGCGGCATCGCCCAATACAGCCGGGATATTGTCCGGGCGCGGCGCATTATTATCACTGCCTGTGGCACTGCGTGGCATGCCGGTTTGGTGGGCGAATTTTTGTTTGAGGAACTGGCCAAAATTCCGACGGAAGTGGAATACGCCAGTGAATTCCGGTACCGCAATCCCATTGTGGAAGATGGCACAATCGTCATTGCCATCAGCCAATCCGGGGAAACCGCCGAGACGCTGGCCGCATTGCGGGAAGCGAAGGATCGCGGGGCGTTGAGCCTCGGCGTGGTTAATGTTGTCGGCAGCACCATTGCCCGGGAAACCGATGCCGGTGTGTATCTGCATGTTGGGCCTGAGGTGGGCGTAGCAAGTACGAAAGCCTTCTGCGGGCAAATTGTGGTCGAAGCGCTTCTGGCATTAAGCATTGCCCGACGTAAATACATGTCGCAAACCGTGCTGCAGGAATTTTTAACTGCGTTGGATCGCATTCCGGATCAGATGCGACATATATTGGAACAAAGCGAATTGATTCGTCAGGTTACAACCCAATACGTACAGCGGGAAAACTGGTTGTTTCTGGGCCGTGGCTTCAATTATCCTGTGGCGCTGGAAGGAGCGTTAAAGCTCAAGGAAATCAGCTATATTCATGCGGAGGGCCTGCCCGCTGCGGAAATGAAGCATGGCCCGATAGCCCTGATTAACCCCGGAATGCCGGCGGTGTTTATTGCCACGCGTGGCAGCCAATATGAAAAACTCCTGGGTAACATTCAGGAAGTCAAAGCCCGTGGCGGAAAAATTATCGCTGTGGCCAGTGAAGGTGATGATCACATCACCAAAATCGCCGATCACGTCTTTACCGTCCCGGATACCATTGAACCCCTACAACCACTGCTGACAGTGCTGCCGCTGCAACTTCTGGCCTATCACGCCGCGATGGCCCGCGGGTGCAATGTTGATAAGCCAAGGAATCTGGCCAAGAGTGTCACGGTGGAATAACCGGGACTGGGGTTAACACGGCGGATATTTTTTCGGTTAACCGGGATTTTGGTACAGTTTTCATATCGGTAATCCAGCGGATTGTATCGTATTGAGATGCGATTTTCTTATTGATTTGTGCGGCTGCCTTGGTCATGCTTTGACCCATGAAAACGGTATATTCCATGCGTCGATGGGTGAGTTGATGCGTGATGGCGGCATGATGGCGTTTTAATTTTATGCGCATGCCCGTGAGAGCCAGCAAGCGACTGCTTACGGTTGCCGCGGTAGGGCGTGGGAGTTCAAACGCCGGGAATTCCCAAAGATGTTCCCAAAGGCCGCCCGGTTTTCGCCGTGCCAACAGGCGCCCTTGCGGAGAACTGATAATTACCGCGGCGAGTGTGATGCGGGGCGTGGCGGCTTTGATTTGTTTTACAGGGATTTGGTGCTGCAGTTCTTCACGTCGGGCGGCGCAGAGTGTTTCCAGCGGACAACGTTTGCAGTGCGGATTATTCGGCGTGCAGACGGTGGCACCGAGTTCCATCATGGCTTGATTAAAATCGCCGGGGTTCTGGTGCGGAACCAGCAAACCGGCTAATTTCCAAAGGAGCTTTCGGGTTTGCGGTTTGGCAATGTCGTGCTGAATCAGCAGCAGTCGCGTCAGCACCCGCATGACGTTGCCATCGAGCACCGGCACATTTTCATGGAAAGCGATACTGGCAATAGCGCCGGCGGTATACGGGCCGATGCCGGGAAGTTGCAAGATGTCATCATATTTTGATGGAAACACGCCGTGATATGTTGATGCGACGAAGTGTGCCGCCCGGTGCAGGCTTTTGGCCCTGCGGTAATAGCCCAGACCCGCCCAGAGTTTCAGCACCTCTTCCAGCGGCGCGGCAGCCAGAGACTCAATATCGGGAAAACGTTGTAAAAAGCGGAGATAATAAGGCTCCACGGTGGAAACCTGGGTCTGTTGGAGCATCACTTCCGACAGCCAGATGGCATACGGATCAGTGGTATTTCGCCATGGCATGGGTCTTTTATACCGTTGAAACCATGGGATAAGGCGCTTATGGATTTGATTTTTCAGGGCAGATGGAACGTCGGCTGGGTCTGGTGACTTCATCTGCGGGATTTTACCCGTACCTCTGTAATCAGCAACGCTGTGTATCTGACTGCCAAGGTGTCGTTTTTCAAGGGGTCATTCTGCGTTATCCACCGGTATATTTTCCGCACCACAACATCTGGTAGAATTTTTTTTAATTGACACAAGTCTTGTGGATATAATGGGTTAGTGATGTGGAAAACCTGTCCGTCAATATTTAGTGAAGAAAATGATTGACACCACAAGATATAGTGTTAAAGTAACCCGTGTGAGTCTTATTGAGTTCTTAATAATCGCGAAAGCGTGATGAATGGGAGCAAAATAAGGCCGAAAATCTTGGTTGAGATGATTCAGGGGCGAAGTTCCTTTCTCTTGAGTTTCAGCCGGGGTTGTGATACGCTAACAAAAACCGAACCGTTTTGCGGTTAAGTGCAGGCAGGTAACATGGCAATTCTCGCAGACTCTCAGATTGAAGCATCCGTCAAGATTGAGCCATTTGAAAAGGCAATCAAGCGTCCCGGGGCCGTAAGTTACGGCGTTTCCAGTTATGGCTACGATGTACGGGTGGGGCC
>DAHXLH010000218.1:0-5901 GCA_027366115.1 Phycisphaerales bacterium | reverse complement strand
CCCGCTTCTTCCAATGATTTACCCGCGGGTTCTTTGACAAACACCGCTGTGACAACCACGCCAAGCACCGCCAATCCGGAGGAAAGCAGCAGCGATCCGCGGAACCCCATCGTTGTGCTGATAACGGGGAACAGAAATACTCCGAGAAAAGCTCCAAACTTGCCCAAGCCCGCCGAAATGCCGTGGCCTGTGGTCCGCAGATTCACCGGATAGAGTTCCGCCGCGAGTATGAACGTGGTCACATTGGGGCCGAATTCGGTGAAGAAATAGCTGATTCCAAACACCAGAATAAATGGCACAACCATGGTGCTCAATTGCGGTACCAGACCGATAAGGCCAAAGGTGACCGCCATCATCGCGAAGCCTAAAAGTTGTATAAATTTACGCCCCAGCTTATCGCAGGTCATGAAAGCTGTTACATAACCAACCACCGCAAAAAGTCCGAAGATCAGTACATTCCATGCGGTGCTGGTGAGAATATTGGCGTGCGGGGCCACCTGTTTGATAATCTGCGGCATGCACACGGTATTGCCGTAGTACACATAATCCAGCAGGAACCAGGCTCCCGCCGTGCCGATCAGCGTGGGAATATATTTGGATAAAGGTTCTTTAATGACCGTATCACGGCCCGCGGAGCGGGCGATGTTGTCGGAATAAGCGGCAAGATCCGCGGAAGCCTTGGCCCCCTGCCCCATGGCCCGCGCCTGCCAGCGCGGGGATTCGGGCATGGTGCGCCGCAGCAGAATAACCGCCGCCGCCGGTATTGCCCCAATGCCCAAAAGGATGCGCCAAGTCAATTCGTGATTAACGCCCGCCGCCAGCATGGTCAAGGCGATCACCGGGCCGGCGAGAAAACCCAGGGCCTGGCCGGAGAACACCATGCCTACCATCTTGCCGCGATCGGTGCGGTTGGCGTATTCGCTCATAATCACGGCGGAAAGCGGATAATCCCCGCCGATTCCAAAGCCCATGACGGTACGCCAGAGCAGCATGGCGATCGGTCCACCCGCAAAAGCGCTGCCGATAGCGCCAATCGCCATCAGTGCCGCTTCAATGCCGTAAATCCGCTTGCGACCAAATTTGTCGGCGATGGTTCCAAAGAACAGAGCGCCGAGGAATGTTGCAAACAGAGAAATGGAACCAATCAAGCCGATCAGAAATGCAAACTCAATTTTCTGATGGGCCGTCGGATGCGCCCCGTACATTTTAGTCATCCACGGCCCGGCGAACAGGGCGATCGCCGTACCGATGACCGCCAGGTCATAGGCCGAGGTAAAAAATCCCATGCCCGCCGTGATGATGGCCCGCAGGTGAAAGCCGCTGAATTTTACTTCGTTTAGCGCCTCCGAAACTTCCGCCGCGTGAAGATCATTGTTTATTGCCATGATAGTGACTCCTCAAAAACCCGCAGGACCCAGAAACTCCACACGGACTTTCAGAGGACCAACGGACCACAACCGATATAACTTTTACGCGATGAATGTTTTAATTCGGATTATTTTGTGTTAGTTTTTGATGAATATGCGTGGCCGACCCAAAAAAGCCGGCGGTGGCAACAGCTTACAACGGCTAATGTTACTGGGTATCCGGTGTGAGGATTTTGAGGTAATGATGGTACGCGTAGACACGATCCCGGCGTTTGCCGGTGGTTTCGCGCAAAATATCCACGGCCTGCAGAAAATCAATGCTCCGAACTGCTGTGGGCTTGCTGACATTCAATAGCCGACAGACCGACGACAATGTCACGATCGGGTGATCCGATAGGTGCCTGTGATTCTTTACCAGGAGTCCATCCAATTAAAGGTAGCCTTACGAGCAGGGCGATTTTTGCCGCTCGTCAGCAGTGATGACGGCGTGCCCTGCCCCACGTGCAGTTTCGTAAGGCCACCTGCGGATATTCATTATTATAAATATATTAGCATTGCGCTAACACTGCGTCATCCAATGGATAATGTTGCGCTAATATGGGCTTTTTCACTGGAAAACCCTTGCTCCCGTCCCTACCAATGTCATACTGTTATCTCACAGGCTTGATGAACCTTTGCTTTGGCGTATGCCGGGCAGACAAGCCAAAAGCAGGCGACTGAAAATCGCGGAGGTATTTACCATGACACCGCCAATTACAACTGAGTCCGCTTCACGCTCGCACGCTTCGCAACATAACGGTCATGCCGCAAACCCGCCACGCCTGATACCCGTGGCTCGGGATCCGCACGTCAAGCGGCAGGCCATAGAAATTAACAACCTCGAAGTATTTTACGGCAAAGGCCGGGCGGTTCATGGCGTGAATCTGCACATCGCCCATGGCGAAGTGACCGCGTTCATCGGGCCGTCAGGCTGCGGCAAATCAACGATTCTGCGCTGCTTTAACCGTATGAATGATCTGATCCGCCATTGCCAAGTCCGTGGCAGCATCAAAATCCATGGTGCCGATATTTATGACCGCCGGGTGGATGTGATGGAATTACGCAAACGCACGGGCATGGTATTTCAGAAGCCCAATCCATTTCCCAAAAGCATTTTTGAAAATGTGGCCTATCCGCTGCGGATTCATGGCATTCGCGGAAAGACAGTGATTGCCGACAAAGTTGAGAAATCTTTACGCGCTGCCGGACTTTGGGACGAGGTAAAAGACCGCCTGCATATTTCCGCGTTGTCTCTTTCAGGGGGCCAGCAGCAGCGTCTTTGCATTGCCCGGGCCATCGCGGTAGACCCTGAAGTGCTGCTGATGGATGAGCCGTGTTCGGCGCTTGATCCCATCGCCACGAAAACCATTGAATCGCTGATCAATGATTTAAGCAAAACCATGACCATCGTGATTGTCACGCACAATATGCACCAGGCCGTGCGCGTGGCCCATCAGACCGCGTTTTTTTATATGGGCAACCTGATTGAAGTCGGTGCCACCGATAAAATCTTCCACAACCCCGAACACCAGCAAACCTTGGCGTATGTCACCGGCCAATTCGGATAAGCAACGGGCCACAAGTAACTCCTTCACATAGCCGCCGGCTTTGCCGGTGGTGGAACGCAATATATAGGAACCCTTGGACGACTCTCGGCGCGCCGGTAAAAAATGGTGCTCTGCCACTGATTCAGCGTTATTTCGGCGCTGCCCGGAGAAAAAAAGTGCCGCGCCCAACAAATCTAAGTCAATGGCCGGAAGTTTTCGCCTATGGTGGAGGAGACGCGGTATTAGTATCATAGAATCTGCGCATGCAATAATATGGGAGCCTGTCGATGGAGGCTCGTATGTTTCAGGAGATATTTATGACATTGAGCAGACGTAAACTTGGTAAGCAAGGCTTGGAGGTCTCGGCGATAGGGCTGGGTTGTATGGGGATGAGTCAGTCCTATGGCGCGGCGGATGAGCAAGAGTCTATTGCCACGATTCATCGCGCCATGGCTTTGGGATGCAATTTTTTTGATACCGCCGAAGTCTATGGCCCCTATGTCAATGAGGAACTTCTGGGGCGTGCACTCTCGGGCGTGCGTGAAAAGGTTATCATCGCCACCAAATTTGGGTTCGACATTCAAGAGAATAAGAACGCCCGAGCAACCAACAGCCAACCTGCGCACATTCGGGAGGCTGTGGAAGGTTCGCTCAAACGGTTGCGGACGGATCACATCGACCTGCTTTATCAGCATCGGGTTGACCGCAAGGTTCCCATAGAGGACGTGGCCCGTACGGTTGGGGATCTGGTCAAACAGGGTAAGGTACGGTTTTTCGGTCTTTCCGAGGCTGGTGCCACTACGATTCGCCGCGCCCACGCCGTCCATCCGGTTTCCGCGCTGCAAAGCGAATATTCGCTGTGGGAACGGAACTTGGAAGGGGACATCATTCCGGTTCTCCGTGAGCTTGGTATTGGGCTGGTGCCATTTTCTCCCCTGGGTCGAGGCTTTTTAACTGGTGCGGTCAAGCGTGCGGAAGAATATCCGCCGGATGACTTTCGGCGTAATGATCCGCGCTATCAAGGCCAGAATTTTGACGCCAATATGGCCGCGGTGCAGACTGTGCATCATATCGCCGCCGCCACACACGCCACGGGGGGACAGATCGCCTTGGCGTGGCTGTTGCACAAAGGTCAGGATATCGTGCCGATCCCCGGCACCAAACGCCGTAAGTATCTGGAAGAAAACCTGGCGGCCGCGGCCATCACGCTTACACCGGCGCAGATGCAGGCTCTCGACGCCGCACTGGCCCCAGGCAAAGTGGCGGGGCCGCGTTATAACGAAAAACTGATGGCGACGGTTGATCGCTAAGCAACAAGCTCGGCAATGGCCGCTCATCCGTGAATTGACCGCCTCAGGGTGCTGCGGGTGTTCCAGTGGCAGGTTTCGGCAGCGTCCCGGCGCGGGTTAACCATGGCCACAGGCCTTTGATGATCACCATCAGACAGACCAGTGCGGCCGTAACTACCATGATATTAAGCGTCACGATCAACCTCTGGTCATGCCGGATGCTCTGCGCCATGGTCAATTGAATAAGGGTGCCGTCAGGAAACACCGGAACAAAATCGGCCTGGCGGAGCGCGTTATTAATCCGCAGCCCGATAATATCCGATGTCATTCTGTACCCCGGCTGCTGCTGAGTAACCCGTTGCGGGAACAGCAATCCACCGGCGAACGTATGCCAGTCGCCAAAGGTGACGGTCCAATTTCCGGTTCGGTATCGTACCGGCAGATACCCCTTCGCCGGGTCCACCCACGCCTGTTGAAGAGATAATTTCCTGACCGTACCGAAATCCATTGATAAAAGATATAACTGTTTAGCGGCGACCCATGTCACTGTGGCTTTATAAAAATTCAAATTGGCGTTCGACCACATATCCGCTGGCCATAGTTCGTCCGACAATGGGGACCCCGAAGAACCAACGCGCCCCCGAACATTCGTGCCCGTGATTCGCTGTGCTTCGCCTGCCTTGGGCGAAAAAACTTCATAGGCACGCGTGCGCTGCCCGTCAAACGCCCAAGTCGCCTGCATGATAGCGCCTGGTCCGGCATGCAAGAATGTCCAGCGGTGGTATTGTTGGCGGGCCGTCCATTTCCATTGCGAAGTTTTGGTAATAGTGGGCTTTTTCGGCAGCGGATGGCGCGCTGCCGGGGCAATGTAGTAGCGCGTGCGCGAGGTATAGCTCATGGATCTGCAACGCTGCTTGGTGGCTAAAACTTTCGCCTTCAACTGCTGCACGGTCAAAACCGGCATGGAATTAATACCCTGCGCTGCGGTCATGGGTATCAGCACTGAGGCCAATGCCCATAAAATAATTCGCCGGAGATTGCCCGATGCGGCGGTACGCAATGGTCCTGGTCTCTCTGGATACTGGTGAATTATGGCAGAGCTTTGTCCCCGGATTGATGCGTGAATCGAAAACATGTGAACCTCGCCTTTTCTGCTCCCCAGCCGCGAGAGCCTCAGGAATGTCGCCGCCAGATCGGTTACGGAGAGCATCGAAACACTTTTCTTCATATTATCGGCAACGGCTTATGGAACCAAACAATAATAATGACAAAATTTAATCAGCGGCTGCCAGCGCTTTGGCACAGCAAGGCTTAAAGGTGGCGCATACAACACGCTTAATATGCTCCAAAGGGCGGCCCAGACAGGCTCAATACGGAGGCCCAAGATGAAGCATCTCGATGCATCCCCGCTTCGCTTCGGATGAGCGCCATATACGGCACCGTGGCGATCCGGGCCATTACCTGGACAGGCTCTTCTACGCGGGAGGGCACATCGGGTATTGGGGAAGCTATTTGGGACCCATTATTTGTACTTGGACAGGCTACGCCAGATCAAAGCGATCCAAGTTCATTACTTTGTTCCAGGCGGCGATGAAATCGTGGATGAACTTTTCCTGGGCATCCGCGGTGGCGTAGCATTCGGCCAAGGCGCGCAGTTGG
>DAHXLH010000210.1:0-24258 GCA_027366115.1 Phycisphaerales bacterium | reverse complement strand
CCTGCCCAGTGCGCCCGTATCCCAGGCTCCTAGCCGCTCGTGATTTTCGTTTCTCTGGAAAACTGGGACGACATCTGGCGGCGCAATCAGTTTGTTTGTGCGGAGTTGGCGCGGCGGTATCCGGATATGCAGATATTGTTTGTGTGTCCGCCGCGGGATGTTTCCAATGCACTCCGCACGCGCCGGCTTGATTCACTGCGCGGGCCGAACAATTGGCATCCGGAGGGTTTTCCCAATATTACGGTGACCAGGCCGCTTAAGCTCTTGCCCAGCACATTGGCGGTGGGCCGCTGGGTTAATGATTTCATGGCCCGGGTGCATGTTCGCGGAATGCTGCGGCTCACGGATCACGGATCACGGATCAAAGGTGACGGGAAGTTAGGAGTTAGGAGTTGGGAGTTAGAAGAGGGCGACGCGGGGGAACCTACCACAAAGGCGCAAAGACACGAAGGACGGGGGGAAGATCCACAGATTACGCGGATTACACAGATTGACGACGCGGGGAAATTCACCACAGAGGTAGGGGAGGTAACGGAGGCGGAAAATATTGAATGTACGGCCAATACTGCAATTACCGCATGTACTGAAGATTCTAACTCCTATCTCCTAACTCCTAACTCCTCGCAGCGCGTGGTGCTGTGGCTAAACCCGCACGATGCGGTTCACATGGTGGGCCGCATGGGTGAAACCCGGCTGATTTACGACATCACCGATGACTGGACGCAGTTCACGCACTTCACAGATCGCCCGGCGTTGCTAGATCGCACCATTGCGGAAGACGCGTTGCTTTGCCGCAAGGCGGACGCGGTAATTGTGTGTTCCAAATCACTTTATGAATCCCGCAAAACGTTGGCCAGGGACATCCACCTGATTCCTAACGGCGTGGATGCCGCACATTATCGTTGTGTGCTTGATGATCATGGTCCCCTGCCGGAAGCGTGCCGGAAGTGGCCGCGGCCCGTTTTCGGCTACACGGGCAGTATTCATGGCGACCGGGTGGATGTAAAGCTCGTTGAAGCGATGACCGTGGCGATGAAAGCGCAAAATATGCCGGGGACCGTTGTGCTTATTGGCCCGGTGATGCTGCCGATCCATGACCGGCAGCGCCTGGAGGCCACGGGCCGGGTGATATTTACGGGGCCGATGGCGTACCGGGATTTGCCGCAGTATATGCGGGCGTTTGATGTGTGCATTGTGCCGCACTGTATGACGGCATTTGTAGAGAGTCTTAACCCCATAAAATTGTGGGAATATCTGGCGGCGGGCAAGCCGATTGTGTCCACGGATGTTGCGGGCTTCCGAGATTACCCCCATCTGGTGCGGACCGCCCGGACCGCTGACGAGTTTTTGGCTCAGTGCCAGGCGGCGGTGGCGGAGGGTACTGAGAAAAGCGAATTACGCCGGGCGGAAGCCGGGAAGCATTCCTGGCGTTCACGTGTGGATGAGATTGTGGCGGTGCTGACACAGCCCAGCGGCGAATGAACTGGCGTGCCCCCACACCCCTGGACTTACCCCCTGAACTTATCGTTGCGTCGCCCCTGCGGAACAAGGTAGAATATTGTCATGAAACAAATTGCCATTAATCCGGAAACATGCAACGCATTGTTGCCGATCCATTTGCCATCCGAGCAGCTTCAGTCGTTCTGCCGTAAATGGATGGTAAGCGAGTTCTCGCTGTTCGGATCAGTGCTGCGCGATGATTTTCGGCCCGATAGCGATGTGGACGTTTTGGTGAGCTTTCAGCCGGAGCATCCATGGAGCCTGTTTGACCTGCTGGACATGCAGGATGAACTCTCCGCATTGCTGGGACGGACGGTCGATTTAGTGGCGAAAGGCGCGCTTCGCAATCCATTCCGTCGGCATGAGATCTTGACCACGCGCCAGGTGATCTATGCACGGTGAGCGTGGAGACGCGGCTTGCCTTTGGGACATGCTTGAGTCGGCGCAGTCCGCTTTAGACATGGTTGCTGATTTAACCCTGGAGCAATACGCCGCCGATCGTCGCACACGGCGCGCCGTGGAACGTGAAATCGAAATTATTGGAGAAGCTGCACGGCGTGTGTCGGCGGAACTCAAGGCCGCGCACGCGAATATTCCGTGGCAAAAAATAATTCGTCAGCGCCATAAACTGGCTCATGATTACGGAGATATTCAGGACGAGATTATCTGGCGAGTTCTAAAAATTCATCTGCCAGAATTAGTTGTCGCACTAAAAGTAATAGTCCCTCCGCCACCGCCCGATCCGGAGCCCGGCGTTTCACTGTTTTAACGAGACCGCTCCTTAATGACGCTTTGAACGAAACACGGAGCTGCTGCCAAATGTCGGCCGCCGATTGAGCGGCTCGGCGGGGTAATGAATTCGTCAGCGTATATCGGGATCAATTCGCTGAGCTCTCCGGTGCCTGGCGATTTCCTCACGAAGTCGGTATTAGCATTCTATGCCCTTGGATCAACATGAAAATTTTATTAATTTCACACACCTGCCAATCTCCCTCGGAGGGACAACCTAAGGCGGAATTGCTCCACGCGATGCCGGATTTGGATTTGCGCGTGCTAATCCCAGATCGGTGGAAGCATTACGGCACGTGGCGCCCTGTGAAATTTGTTGAACAGGCTGCTGCACAATACCACGTTGGCGCTGTGCGCTGGCCGTGGGTTGGTCCTGCGCAGTGTTATCTGCATTATTATCCTGAATTGCCGAAAATATTGCGTGACTTTCAGCCGGACATTATTGATCTTTGGGAAGAGCCGTGGGGTTTAGTCAGTGCGCATGCGGTCTGGCTGCGGGATCGGATGTTGCCGCAGGCCAAAATCATTTCAGAAACTGAGCAGAATATTAATCGCATCCTGCCGCCGCCGTTTGAGCAGTTTCGCCGTTACACGCTCAAACGTGCTGATTTTGTCATTGGCCGCAGCCGGGAGGCGTTGGCGATCACGCATGACAAAGGCTATCGCGGACCTGGTGAAGTCGTGCCCAACGCGGTGGATGCGAAGTTGTTTGTGCCGATGGACCGTGGGGCATGTCGGCAGGAAACGGGCTTGGCAGACTGGTGCCAGGCCGACGATTTTCTGGTGGGCTATGCCGGGAGGCTGGTGGAGGAGAAGGGTCTTGCGGACCTTGTGGCGGCGGTGGCGCAGTGCCCGCGTGCGGTGAAATTACTTTTTGTCGGTGACGGCCCCTTCAAGGCGGCTTTGGAACTGCAAATTAAGCAACTGAATTTAGCCGATCGTACTCGCATTATTCCAGCCGTGCCGCTGCAAAAGCTTCCCATGTTAATGAATTCGATGAATGTGTTTGCGCTGCCGTCGCGCACCACCGCCACGTGGAAGGAACAGTTTGGCCGCGTGATTATTGAAGCGCATGCGTGTGCGGTACCGGTGATTGGCAGCAATTCGGGTGCCATTGCTGATGTGGTAGGGGATGCCGGACTGGTGGTGCCGGAGAGCGATCCCGGTGCTCTGGCGGCTGCGATCAATCAACTCAACGCGGACCGCACCAGCGCAGCGGAAATGGGACGGCGGGGTTTTGAACGTGTGCACAGGGAATTCAGTTGGGAAGCTGTGGCACGGCAAATGGCTGCGATATATCGGCGTTGCGATTCAAGAAAGCAGACGCTGGTAACCGCGTGCTAAATTTAATCGTTTTATAAGACGCAATATTATCACACGTTGGCAATGAGAATTCCGGCGATTTTTTTCTTGTTTTATTGGAGGTCATCGGTAATTATCTCCGCACGTTAAATAACCGGCGAATGGTTCGTCCGTATTGAGAGGCCCTGATTTACGAGGGAGATAGAGAGTGAGAGTTTATCACAGACGTGCTTTGGGCTTTTCCGTTATTGAAATGTTGGTGGCGCTGGCCGTAATCGCCATTTTGGTTGGCATTGCACTGGCGGTCGGGCGGCAGGTGCTCAACACGTCACGGCGTGAACTGACGCATAGTGAGCTTACCGCACTCCTGGGCGCTGAGCAATCGGTCGTTCATGAAACCGCGGGCGTGGTTCCGCAGTCGATGTACAGCTTTCTGGTGGTATATCAACAGTTGCATGCGTATCGAGATGTGAATGGTGTTTGGCGGGAGCATTCAACCATGTTAACGCGGCTGCCAACCTCCATGGTGAAAAGCTCCATGGTGCCCATGCCAAATAATGGCAACATGTTGATGATTACACAAGTCAATGATGCGTGGGGAAATGCCATTCAGTTTTTACCAACCGTGTTTTATAATTCCCATGCCCCCTGTTTTGTCAGCGCCGGTGAAGATGGAATCATGGGCACTGCCGATGATATTCATAGTTACGATCCGTAAGGGCGTCAACGACAGTTGCGTACGGCGAAAAGCGGCGGCTTATGATGGTTGGTGATTTATCCTTCGGTGCTATGTCCGGTGTTATTGCGGTCGGGTAAGGCGGGCCGTATAGTATGTCTTCAGTCATGATTATGGCTTTGAGAAAATCATGAGTTGGATTTTTACGTGAGGATCATGTGACAAACGGTGCAGGTACGGTATTGTTTTATCAACGTCCGGTGCTTCTTGATCGCGTGGCGCACCGCCATGCCCGTGTAAACATGCGAAATGCTGATTTTGCGTTCACGAAGAAGACCAATTCCGTGCCCGTAACGGCCCTTGAGTTTGGCCGGGCCGCTACGGAGTATCCGATTGTCTTTGCCGGACCCTCGCCGGATCGACTTATGCCAGTGGTGGTGCTCGGGCTGCGCAATGAAGAAAATTTGTTTGTCAACGCTCAGGGCAAGTGGTCGGGCGTTTATATTCCGGCATTTATCCGACGGTATCCGTTCGTTTTGGCGGAACGCAACAACGCCCAGGATCTAAGCGTGTGTGTGGACACGGCTTTCACCGGCTGGACCGATCCTGGTGCCAAAGGCGCTACAGGTAATGGCTCGCCCGGCTCGACTGACGCGGAAAAAGGCGAGGCCTTGTTTGATGAGCAAGGAACCGAGACACCGTTTCTAAAAAACGTACTGGAGTTTTTGGGACAATATCAAGGTAATATTCGTCAAACGCAACTGTTTGTGCAAAAGCTTAATGAAATGAATCTGCTGGTGGGTCGTGAGATTCGTGCCCGCGACACGGCCAACCAGCCTCTTGCGTTGCGTGGGTTTTTCGCGGTCGATGAAACCAAACTCAACGCTCTTAGCGATGCGCAGATTGTTGAATTGTATCGTCCGGGATTTCTGGGGCTGATTTTGGCTCATCTTATTTCGCTGGGTAATATCGCCCGGCTGGAAATGCTACTTCGCGGCGAAGGAAGTCGTTAGTGCTCTGTAATTATGAAACCAGTGACTAACAAGCCGCCATTACGCATTCAAACTACCACGCTGTGGGAATATCCCTCGCAGGATTACGGCCGGGATGCGCATGGTGACAAAGACTATGTAGGCGCAACCCCGGCGTGGATTATATGGAATCTTCTGCAGCGCTATACACGTCAAGGCGATAAAATTCTTGATCCTATGTGCGGCAGCGGCACCACATTGGACGTGGCCGCCGAACTCGGACGGCTCGGCATCGGCTTTGATCTTGCGCCGCGCCGGCCTGACATTCAGCAAGCCGACGCGCGGCACATTCCCTTACCGGATCAATGCGTTGATTTTGTTTTTATTGATCCGCCATACAGCACGCATGTGGATTATTCTGACGATCCCAAGTGCATCGGTAAACTCGACGCGGGCGAGTTATCGCAGGACGGAAAACTCAATGCGTATTACCTTTCGATGCGCGAGGTTTTCGCGCAATGTCACCGCGTGATTAAGCCCCGGCGGTACCTGGCGGTTTATGTCAGCGATTCCTTCAAAAAAGGCAAGCCTTTCATCCCCATCGGATTTGATCTTTTTGCCCTGCTGCGGCGGAATTTTACACCTGTCGATATTATCGCAGTGGTGCGGCATAACCAGAAACTCAAACGCGGAAATTGGCACTCCGCGGCAGTCGAAGGAAATTTTTTCCTCCGCGGTTTTAATTACCTTATGCTTATGAAAAAGCTCTGACTGCCGGACCAAGCTCCGGGTTCTGGAACTCATCCGAACCTGCTTAAAAAGAGTATGGATATGGAGTCTGCCCGCCCCGGCTCAATCGAAAATACGGGAATCGGAACATCGCCCGGCATGCAGCCAGTATATCCCGGATAGCGATACGCGATCGGTCAGATACGGCGTAAACCGGCTCCCACATCTCCGGTTGCAGGGCCGCACGAAATTGCTCCAGAGAACCAAAGCGATACAATTCCCCACCCCACCGACGTGCGGAATAACGGGCCATCCTTGCCCACCACGGATTTTCATGATCGGATGCAAATTGACTGCCGGCTACCAGCCCCAGGGTTACGTGTCGGCAGCTTAACGCAAATTCTCTCATGGCATGGTCAATCATTAATTCCACTGCCCCATTGGGCGCATGCGGTGCGCGGACAATCTGCTCAATAAACATGCCTCGCCGTGCCGGAATGGGTGAAGCCGCAAGTAATCCGACCAACGGCCCATTGCGGCCATGCAAACAGAATATCCTCCGATGCTCGCCGGCATCCGAAATAATAAATGGATCAGCCAGAAAGCGCATCGGCATAAGCCGCGGGTGGGAGAGCCATTCCTCAATAAGGTTACCGATAGCTACTGATCTGGCCGCGTGCGATGGGATAATTTCAGTTACCTCATCGCATTTTCGTTTTGCGCGGGCAATCTGATAGCGCAGCCGCGCATGATGGGCGATCATCTCGGGCCAGCGGGCCGGATTCCAGCTTGGGATCGCGCCAATAATTAATTGCCCCCGGCCCGCGGCGGCCAAGCCCTGAATGTTTCTGCTTTCCACGCACATATAACACACCCGCCGCAGCCTTTGGTGCGCGAAGCCTTCAAATTCTTCAGCAATTTCGCCAATTCTATCGCTATCGGCAACGGGGCTTCCCACTGTAATCAGGTGTCTGCCGGACTCTACGAATCCTACCATCCCCAAACCGCGTTTCGAAAACCAGAGATTCATTCCGGCCTGCAGGGTCTGAAAGCAAACCGTTTCGTAGCCAAAAGCGGCGAGCAGACGGACTGCTAATTCCCGCCCGCTGCTTACGGCAGGTACGTTGCAATCCGCCGTTGTCATATCAATGCTCCGGCGCTGCCGGCGATCCCCGCCTCTCGTACAATCACTTCCATTCCCATTTCATCTTTGTATCGGCTGATAATGGATAATAACCCATCCATTGCATGAGCCGAAGTATCCAGCAAGACTGCGACGGTTCCACCGCCACCGCAATCGGTAATCCGCGCGCCATACGCGCCGGCCTTGGGGCCTGCTGTTGAAAACTGATCCACCAGCCAATCCGCCTGTGGACAGGATAATTGCAACCGCAAACGATAACTGTGGTGGGACGCCAGCAGCAGTCGGCCCGCCCGCTGCATGATGAGTTTCCGTTGCGCAGTTAATGGCGTGTCGGTCGGTGATTCGGATAATTCCTCCATCGCCTGAAGAAAATGCTCCGCATGTTCATATTCGTTGATTAAATGGTCCAGCGTGGTGCGAATGGCGTACATATTGTTCGGAATAATTTCTCCGGCCGCGGCATCAATCACTCCATACGTTCTAAGAAAATCCGCACCGCGTACGCGCCGAGGCAACATGGATCGGAAGTATCTGCGATATAGCTCCGGTGAAACATTCCCTAAATATCCGTGAATCGGGTTGTGCCGCTGGCCCAGATCACGATAAATGGTTTCAATAATTTTTGCGCCCATGGCTCCGGTCAGATGAAATTCCCCAGAAATATCCCGGTTCGTAGGCCTGGTCACCCCCGTATCCAAGGCCAGTATCCGAATGTCTTTCGAAAGTGGTATCTGCCCCAGCAAGGAGTGTGGCTGCGCACTATAACGCAACAGATGCGACGGCGGCCCATCTTGCGCGGATAATACAGTCAATGCATCCACGACATGGCCGTGGTTGCCGTCCGCCGCGCGCTGCGCATCGCTGATAATCCCCGCTTTTTGAATGGCGCTTAGAGACAAACTGCAACTTATGCTCACCGCCTGCAGCAGAGCCGCGGTAATGGCTGTAGAGGCCGCCTGCCCGGCTCCCGCACGTATATCGGAGTCCACCACCACCGTCACTCCTGTCGCACGGCCGGCACCTGGCTTCGGTGAAATAGGAAGCCCCTTGTTGATCAGCGAATGAAACACATGAAGTAATGGGGCGGTCCAGGCGGCGGGCAGATCGTCTGCCGTTGGGACGACATGGTCGCGGGATTGGTTGCCCGGAGAGAAAACAGCGGCTCCCGGCAAAATAACCGGCTGATGCTTTTGACCATGCTGCTGCCCCATGAAGATCATTTTGCCGTCATCGCGCCAAAGCAGTGCCACCCCCGCTCGGCTGGGCAACGCCATCTGCGCCACCACCCCGCCCGCTTCCAAGGATAGTCCGCCTAACACATCCATCCGCGCTGGAGCTGAGCATATCGTCGTATCGCTCTGGTTAAAGCCCCCTGACACGGATTTCATTTGCCGCATCAAACGGTCTGTGAGTGAGCCATCCATCTTCATAAGTATCAATAATAGGCGATGGGTTATCGATGACCAAGCCAAAGAGGCGCAGCCTGGACTTTTTCCGTGAGCGGGTTTCACATCAAACCGTGTTGCTGCCGCATCAGGATGGGCGATGGGTTAATTTGGCCTCGTGTTTACCGCGTCGAGATGATGGCTGTTTTTTCGCGACGGCCTTTCGCATCCAACCGTGACGCTTCCGCGTCAGGCTAATCAATGTTAGAGGTGCGTCCGTTAGCTCAATGCGGCAGCGTTGAGTTGATCGCGAAAAGTGGATCTGCCGACGCGGTGCGTTCCGATCCGTCGCGATGGGCGCTGTGGGGGCAGGGCGTGCAACTTTGTGCCGCGATGAGCCAACAGTTACCGGTTTCGGCGAAGCTATAATTTACCATGAAAATACGGTATTGACAGCAGGATTTTCATGGTGTATGATGCTGCCATGATTGAGCGTAAGACCGATATTGCACTGATTCGCACGGCACTGAAACGCAGCCGCGTGGTGGCGTTGCTGGGGCCAAGGCAATGCGGCAAGACCACCCTGGCACGGAAGTTTGTGCCGGCGGAGTCGCTGAATTATTTTGATCTGGAGGATCCGCAGAGCGTGGCTCGCTTGGCACAGCCCGATTTGGCCCTGCGGCCGCTGAAGGGGCTGGTGGTAATTGACGAGATTCAGCGTAGACCCGAAATTTTTCCGCTGCTACGCGTACTGGCGGACCGTCGGCCACTGGCCGCGCGGTTTCTCATTCTTGGCAGTGCGTCACCGGATCTGCTGCGGCAGTCTTCGGAGTCGCTGGCGGGGCGGCTGGAGACGATCGCCATGGAGGGTTTTCGGCTCTCGGATGTCGGTGCCTGGGCCATGGGGAAGCACTGGTTGCGGGGCGGCTTTCCGCTATCTTTCACGGCGCGTGGCAACGCGGATTCACTGACGTGGCGGGCGCAGTTTCTGCAGACGTTTCTTGAGCGCGATATGCCGCAGTTGGGGGTGAGCATTCCCGCGGCAACCCTGCGGCGTTTTTGGATGATGGTGGCGCATTACCACGGGCAGATTTGGAATTCGGCGGAAATTGGCCGGGCTTTGGCGATTAACGAGACCACGGTGCGCCGTTATCTGGATCTGATGAGCGACGTATTTATGGTGCGGCAGGTGCGGCCATGGTTTGAGAACCTTGGCAAAAGGCAGGTTAAGGCTCCGAAGGTATACGTGCGCGATTCGGGCTTATTGCACGCACTGTTAAATGTCAGCAATCAGCGCGATTTGGAGGAGCATCCCAAGGTTGGGGCCTCCTGGGAGGGGTATGCCATGGAGGAGATAATCAAATGTTTTCATCCCGGAGAGGCATATTTTTGGGCTACACATAATGGGGCAGAGCTGGATTTGCTTTTATTCAAAGGTGGCAAACGCATTGGCGTGGAGTGCAAGCGTATGGACGCCCCCGCCATGACGCCCTCCATTCGCCATGCTTTGACAGATCTTAAATTAGATCACCTGCACGTGGTGTATCCGGGTACACGCCGTTATGCACTGGCAGAGAATGTCGATGTGATTCCCCTGGCAGAATTCGTAAGCGCAAAATAACGCACCGTCTGGCGTTGGGCTTCCATAAACGTTAAAATTTCCGCTTTGGAGGGCTGTGATGTCTGATACCGCCACTGTTTCGCTTCCGGATTTACTGTCGCTCATTGAAGAAATCTGGGGATACCGCCAACTGCGCCCGTTGCAGCAGCAGGCCATGGAAGCGGTGCTGGCCAAGCGTGATTCGGTGGTGGTTATGCCAACCGGCGGCGGAAAATCGCTATGTTATCAGGCTCCGGCCATTCATCTGGCCCGCTGTGGCCGGGGGCCTACGGTGGTGGTTTCACCGCTGATTGCCCTGATGAAGGATCAGGTGGATTCGCTTCGTACGTTGGGCGTGGCGGCGGCGCAAATGGATTCTTCGCTGAATGCTGACCAGCGCCGGCAAACCGCATCGCAGTTGCGCAGCGGCCAGTTGGATATGCTGTTTGTTTCGCCGGAAAAACTTGTGGGGCAGCAAAGCGGCGGCGGATCATTGGATGGCGGGGCCTTTGTGCAACTGCTTCGCGACTCAGGCGTGCAGACATTCGCCATTGATGAAGCGCATTGCGTCAGCCATTGGGGGCATGATTTCCGCCCGGAGTATCGCCGCCTTTCCAATCTCAAAACATTATTTCCGGGTTGTTCCATTCATGCTTTCACCGCCACTGCCACTGAACCGGTCCGGGCGGATATTGCCCAGCAGTTGCAACTGGATGATCCGGTGCGCCTGGTGGGAAATTTTGACCGCCCCAATCTGATCTATCGTGTACTACCGCGGAAGGACATGATGGGCCAGATCCAGGAAGTGCTGGATCGCCATAAGGATGAGGCGGGTATTATTTATTGTCTGCGCCGTCGGGATGTAGATGATGTTGTCGCTGCATTGAATGTTCGTAACAAGGGCGGCGGCCCGAAGGCACTGGGATATCACGCCGGTATGACGGCCGAAATTCGCCGCAAAGTGCAGGAAGAATTTGCCCGGGAGCAATGCGATCTTATTGTGGCGACCATCGCATTTGGCATGGGCATCGATCGCTCCAACATCCGTTTTGTACTCCATACCGGCATGCCTAAATCCATTGAAGCTTATCAGCAGGAAACCGGACGTGCCGGCCGCGACGGCCTGGAGGCGGAATGTGTGCTGCTTTATTCCGGGCAGGATGTCATGACCTGGAAATCCCTGATTGAAAACTCAGCCGCCGAAGCAAAACTTGCGGGTACTCCGGTCAGCGCGGATTACGTTCCCACCGCCTTACGCCATCTTGATGATCTGGATCGCTTCGCGCGGGGGGCGGCGTGCCGGCACAAGGCACTGGTGGAATACTTTGGTCAGTGCTATGTACCGCCCACGCAGGATTCCGAAGCCGCCTCGGACATGGACCTTTCCTGTCAGGCCTGTGATCATTGTCTGGGAGATACCGAGCCGGTGGCCGATGCGTTGGTAATTGCACAAAAAATTCTTTCAACGGTAGCCCGCACTGATCAGCGTTTTGGTGTGGGGCACATCCTGGCGATCCTGCGGGGCGAAAACACGGAAAGAATCCGCCAGCTTAAACATGATCAACTTTCGGTGCACGGCCTGTTGAAGGATCACGCCAAGGCGGATCTGCGCAATTTCGTCTATCAGTTGGTCGGACAAGGCGTGCTGACGCAGGAAAATATGATCCTGCGGGAGGGCCGATCGGCACCGATTCTGAAATTGAATCATGCGTCGGTGGACGTTATGAAAGGCCGCCGGCAGGTGCGGCTGATTCAACTGGTGCAAAAATCGGCCGAGGAATCCAGCAAGTCCCGCAGTAAAGAAGTGTCCTGGCAGGGCGTGGATCATGCGCTGTTTGATTCCTTGCGCGCCATGCGCAAACATATCGCAGCCCAGCGCGGTGTGCCGCCCTACGTGATCCTTTCGGATGCGACGTTGCGTGAATTAGCGCGCGTCCGGCCCACCACACTTGACGCCCTGCGGCTGATTTACGGCATTGGTGAAGCGAAGCTTCAATCACTGGGCGATACCATTATTCCGCTTATTACAGATTATTGCCGCATTCATAACATCCCGACAGATGTAGCCAGCCCCCGCCCACCAGTTGCGGCCAAGCCGCCAGCAAGCAATCGCCCCAATGCCGCCAAAGATAAAGCATTTCAGCTATTTGCGCAAGGCCAATCCATTAAGCAGGTCACGGAAGCACTGGACCGTACGGAGAGCACGGTTGTGGAGTATCTGGCGGAGTATATCACCATTGAAAAGCCCGCGTCCATCGCCGCATGGGTGCCGGACGCCACATTGCGACGCGTTGCGGATGCCTGTCAGCAGCATGGCATGGACCGCTTAAAACCCATTTTTGTGGCTCTTGATCAGACCGTTTCTTATGATTACATCCGGTTGGTCGTAACCTATTTGCACATGAATCGGTGAATTCCCTATTGCCGATTCAGCAAGTCCCTTATATCACACGGACCTGCAAAATAGTATGCTTTTGCTTGTCCTCACGGTTAGGCATTTGAGCCTTACTGTGATTGTTATAAGGAGTCCGCTGTGACAGTACTTGCCGCAAAAAAAGTGAACGATGCCGGTTCCAGCCATGTTCGGCGGCCCTTGCAGCCGCTGTTGAATCCTCAGAATATTGCGGTCATCGGTGCCACGGAAACGCCCGGTTCAGTGGGCCGCACGCTGCTGTGGAATTTAATTTCATCGCCATTCGGGGGAACGGTTTTCCCGGTGAATCTTAAACGCCCCAGCGTGTTGGGAATTAAAGCTTATCCAACCATTCATGACGTGCCGGAACGCGTTGATCTGGCCATTATCTGCACGCCCGCCCAAACCGTGCCGGATTTGGTTGAACAATGTGGAATCGCGGGCATTCCAGGAGCGATCATTATTTCCGCGGGTTTCAAGGAACTCGGCGCTCCCGGCGTTGCCTTGGAACAGCAAATTGCCGTGCATGCCCGGCGCTATTCCATGCGCATCATCGGGCCAAATTGTCTGGGCGTGCAAAATCCCCTGATCGGCTTAAACGCCTCATTTGCGCATGGCATCGCCCGTCCCGGCTCCATCGCATTTTTATCACAGTCCGGCGCGCTGCTGACCGCCATTCTGGATTGGTCATTGCGCGAACAGATTGGCTTTAGCTCCTTTGTGTCATTGGGGTCTATGTTGGATGTCGGTTTTGGGGATCTTATTGACCATCTCGGCGATGATCCACGCACCAGAGCCATCTTGATTTATATGGAAAGCATCGGCAACCCCCGCCAATTTATTTCCGCCGCGCGCGAAGTGGCTTTGACCAAACCCATCATTGTCATCAAAGCTGGGCGCACCGCCGCCGCGGCTGCCGCGGCCGCAAGCCACACCGGTTCCATGACCGGCTCAGATGAAGTGCTGGATGCGGTATTCCGTCGCGTGGGTGTGCAACGCGTCAATGAAATCAGCGAGTTGTTTGATTTAGCTGAAGTTCTGGCCCATCAATCCCGGCCCAAAGGCCGCCATCTGACCATTCTCACCAATGCCGGCGGTCCCGGCGTGCTGGCGACGGACGCACTCATTCAGGGGGGTGGCGAATTGACCAAACTTTCTGAACCAGCGATGAAGGAACTCAACGCGCTGCTGCCGGGACCATGGTCGCATGGTAACCCTGTGGATATTCTGGGCGATGCCTCGCCCGAGCGTTACGCCAAGTCCCTGGAAATCGCCGCGCGCGATCCCAATGCCGACGGTATGCTGGTAATCCTCACGCCGCAGGATATGACCGATGCCACCCGCTCCGCCGAAGCCTTGATTACCGCCGCCCAGGCCCAGTCCAAGCCGGTGCTGGCAAGCTGGATGGGCGGCCCGATGGTGCGAGCCGGCGAAGAAATTCTTAACCGCGCGGGCATTCCCACCTTCGCCTACCCGGATGCCGCCGCCACCGCGTTTAACTATCTTTGGCAGTATGATCGCACCCTTAAAGCGCTCTATCAAACTCCCCGGTCCGGCGGCGAAAAGTCTCTGGATTCGCAAAGCCGCATGAGCATTGAAGCGATATTTTCTGACGCCCAAGCCGAACAGCGCACCACGTTAACTGAGCCGGAATCCAAGCGACTGCTGGAAGCTTACGGCATTCCCGTTACGCCCACCCTGATCGCTGCCACTTCCCAGGAGGCGGTGGCGGCTGCGGAAAAAATCGGCTATCCCGTAGTGGTAAAAGTATTCTCCAAAACCATTTCCCATAAAACCGATGTCGGCGGCGTACTACTGAATCTGACCACGGCGGCTGCGGTGAAACAGGCATTTGAAAAAATTCAGATCTCGGTCACCGCCCGCGCCAGCGCCGCACAATTTCAGGGCGTTACCGTCCAACCGATGGTCCGCTTCACGGATGCTTATGAATTAATTCTCGGGTCTTCCATTGACGCACAATTCGGCCCGGTGCTTTTGTTCGGTGCCGGCGGCCAAATGGTTGAATTATTCCGCGACCGCGCATTGGGGTTGCCGCCGCTGAATTCCACCTTGGCCCGGCAGATGATTAACCAGACGAAAATCAGCAAGGCTCTGACAGGCATTCGCGGCCGGGCGGCGGTGGATGTTACCGAGCTGGAGCGCATTCTGGTGCGGTTCAGCATGCTGGTGATTGAAAATCCGCGCATCAAGGAAATTGATATCAATCCTCTGCTGGTCAGTGCGGATAAGTTGATCGCGCTGGATGCCCGTGTGATATTGCATGGCGCTGATGTCGCTGATTCGGCATTGCCGCGCCCGGCGATTCGCCCGTATCCCACGCAATACGTTCACACGGTGATTACCGACGATGGCCAGTCCATACTTCTGCGGCCCATTATGCCGCAGGATGAGCCTCTGATGATTCAGTTCCATCATTCGTTATCCAATGAAACGGTGCGTCATCGTTTTTACAACATCATGAAATTGGAGGATCGCATTTCCCACGAGCGACTGGTACGCGTGTGCATGAATGATTACGACCGGGAAATTGCCCTGGTGGCCCAAAACACACGACCGGATGGTATAGCGGAAATTGTCGGTGTAAGTCGCCTGTCAAAAATCCGCGGCACACCCGAAGCGGAAGCGGCGGTGATTGTATCGGACGTATGGCAAAACCGGGGCATCGGCACAGCACTGTTGGAAGAGGCGATCAAAATTGCCCGCATGGAAGGCGTATCGCGCGTCTTCGCCTCCGCGTTACCGGAAAACATGGAAATCCAACACCTGCTGGCCGGCAAACTGGGCTTTAAAGTAACATCCGATGTCCAGTCCCCCATTATTCACTTTGAACTTAATCTATCCGGAGTGTGAATCAGCTTCTCCCAGGCCGTGCCAGCGATAACCGCACCCCCCCCGTTGCGTCATGCGCCTGAACGCTGGGCGCGGCGATGGGTGCGTCGGCGGGCCGCCTCCACCTGCCATTGGGTGTATCACACGCTACGGTGGTGGCAGCAATGGCGGGAACGCCAGCCGGTCGGGCAATCGCCGTGCGGTAGCGTGCCCCGTGGTTGCTGAAATGTTTATTGACATCGCGGAAGATACCGGATAAAAACTATGCACGTTGATCAACAGTTGGAACGGTGGCCGCTATGAGCACAAGGTCGGAAAATGCCTCGGAAGCAGTTTTAAAAAACCTTGATCAGTTGATCCCCACGCTCGAGGCGTTGTACAAACAAGTCCATGCGCATCCGGAACTCTCCATGCAAGAAACACAGACAGCCCATTTGGCCGCTGAACGACTGCGCGCCGCGGGCTACGATGTGACGACGGGGATCGGTCAGACCGGCGTTGTCGGTCTATTGCGCAACGGCGATGGTCCGACTGTGATGCTCCGTGCCGACATGGACGCTCTGCCCGTGGAGGAGGCGACGGGCTTGGACTATGCCAGCAAGGTCACGGCCAAGGATCAGACGGGACAGATTGTGCCGGTCGGGCACATGTGTGGTCATGACATGCACGTCGCATGGCTGGCAGGAGCGGCTACCCTGTTCGCGCAGCAACGTGATGCGTGGAAAGGAACCCTCATTGTGGTGTTCCAACCTGGTGAAGAGACCGCGCAAGGTGCGCAGGCCATGATTAACGACGGCCTGCTCAAACGCTTTCCCAAGCCAGTGGTTGTTCTCGGTCAGCATGTCATGGTCGGGCCAGCGGGAACGGTTGCCGGAAGCGCCGGTCCTATCACATCGGCGGCTGATAGTTTGCAAATTCGCCTTTTCGGCCGCGGTGCTCATGGCTCAATGCCGCAGGCCAGTATCGATCCTGTAGTGATGGCGGCAGCGACTGTCATGCGCCTGCAAACGATTGTTTCGCGCGAAGTCGCCGCCGCTGAAGCGGCCGTAGTCACTATTGGCGTACTGCAGGCGGGAACCAAGGAGAACGTTATCCCTGATGAAGCCGTGATCAAGCTGAATGTTCGCACATTTGATGAAGCTGTGCGCAGTCGCGTGCTTTCCGCGATTGAGCGCATTGTCAACGCTGAGGCAGCGGCGTCAGGCGCGCCCAGAGCACCGGAAATAACGCCGCTGGACCGTTATCCTCTGAATGTTAATGACGCGCCGGCAAGTCAGCGGATCGCCAGTGCGTTCCGCGCGTACTTTACTCCCGATCGTGTCCGGCACACGGGGCCCGCGCCTGCCAGTGAGGATTTCGGATGTTTTGGCGTCCAATGGCACGTTCCTTCCGTGTTCTGGTTCGTGGGGGGTACCGATCCGGCAACCTACGCAAAGGCCCAGCAAGCGGGCCGAATAAACGACTTACCGGTCAATCATAGTCCGCTGTTCGCACCGGTTATTCACCCAACGTTGCGCACGGGCGTTGAAGCTCTGGTGGTCGCGGCGCAGGCCTGGGTTGCGGCGTTAGGGGCGCCCCAGTGATGAGCGGCACCGCAGGGTACAGGATAATAATGAAGTTCCGGAAAAGAGGCTGGCGATGACCTTGCTATTTGCGCTGAATCTCATCGGTACTTTTGTCTTCGCAATCAGCGGTGCTGCTGCAGGCGTAGCTCGGCGGCTTGACCTGTTTGGAATTCTCGTGCTTTCATTTGTCGCCGGAAATTTTGGTGGTATCACCCGCGATGTGCTGATCGGATCAATTCCTCCCGGCGCGATCCGCGATTGGCGCTATCTGGGGGTTTCGGTTCTCGCTGGGGTGGTCACATTCTACTGGTATTCCGGAGTTGAGCACCTGCGTCTTCCCGTGCTGCTGTTCGACGCAGCGGGCCTGTCACTCTTCGCGGTCTCTGGTGCGCAGAAGGCGATGGCATGCGGACTAGGCCCGGTTATGGCCGCGCTGTTGGGGATGCTCACCGGCATTGGCGGCGGGGTCATGCGCGACATTCTTTTGGCGGAAATCCCCACGGTACTTCGTGCCGATCTTTACGCTGTCGCCGCGCTTGCCGGCGCGTCGGTTGTCGTGGTTGGCAGCCTGTTGCACCTTCCGCCCATTGCGACAACCGTCGGGGGGGCGATTCTTTGTTTTGGCCTGCGGTTTATGGCGATCAAACATGGCTGGCGGCTTCCGATTGCAAAGCCGGTCCCCCAAGACGACCCAAAGGGCACCCCGCCAGATGCAGGAAAAACCGGCCTGAAGTAGCCTTGGGTTTAAGTTCACGGCATTCGGCGGTTACCACTTTACCCTTGGCTGTCGCGGTTTGGGTTTCCTATCGCATTGACGCGTTAAGTGGGGGTGGGCGGCTGACTGTCGCCAGGATTTGTCGAGATATTGGTAGGCCGGCGGGGCAACCGATTGATGATCGGACATCCATCAGCGTTGCAGTCAGCACTTTCGTCCAGTCGCGTTGGTTTGCATGATTCGGGGATTCCCGCTACACTACCGGGCTTGTGTTTGGTGAAATGAAGTAAGGTATATTATGCCGACAATTAATCAATTGCTCCGTAATCCGCGACGCAGCCTTAAGCGCATCAACAAGGTTAAAGACCTTGAAGCGTCACCGCAACGTCGTGGGGTGTGTCTGCTGGTAAAGACCATGACCCCCAAGAAGCCTAACTCCGCGTTGCGTAAAGTGGCCCGTGTGCGGCTTTCCAACGGCAAGGAAGTGACTGCTTATATTCCGGGTATTGATCATAATCTTCAGGAACACAGCATTGTTCTGGTTCGCGGCGGGCGAGTACGCGATTTGCCCGGCGTGCGGTATCACATTGTCCGCGGCGTTCTTGACGCCTCGGGCGTGGAAGCTCGCCGCCGCAGCCGTTCCAAGTATGGAGCCAAGAAACCTAAGTAACAGTTACTGTTACCGCGGATTAAGCCGCCGGCTTAAGCGCGGGAAACAGTTTTTATCGTACCTTGAAGTATCCCGAATCCTGGTGATTCGATACGGAGAAACGAAAGGAAATCGCCATGGGCGCAAAATCATTTACCGTTAGTAGCACACAGCTTAAACCCGATGCCATTTATAACTCACTGTTGATTTCAAAATTTATCAACTGCCTGATGTATGATGGCAAAAAAGCCACAGCCAAGCGCGTATTTTACGGTGCTATGGACATCATCGGCCAGCGGGTCAAAGACGCCAAGCCCAATGAAGTTTTTGAAGCCGCTCTGAACAACATCAAACCCAACATTGAAACCCGGTCACGCCGGGTCGGTGGACAGAACTATCAAGTGCCCATGTCCGTAAGCCGCAAGCGGCAGCAGAGTCTGGCGATTCGCTGGCTGCTGGAAGCGGTTCGCGCCAAGTCGGGCAAGCCGATGAGTGAACGGTTCGCGGATGAAGTGCTGGCGGCCAGCCGACGTGAAGGCACGGCCATGCAAACCCGCGAAAATGTCCACAAGATGGCCGAAGCCAACCGTGCCTTTGCCCATTTTGCCTGGTAAAATCAGGTATCATAATATCAAGCGTTTTCCCTGGGCGAAATTGTCCGGCGTCCAACCATACCGCCCATTAGCTCAATGCGGAAGCGTTGAGTTCTCGGCGAGATGCGTTTGCATTGTCAGACGCAATTACCCCGGCGCGATTGGCGCATCGCGTGGTGGCTTAGGGTGCGGACTTATCCAGTGATGGCATTTTCGTCTCCCGCCTGAGCGAGCATTAGCCCAATGTGGCGGCGTTGAATTTTCGGCGGAATTCGCTTGCATTGCCAGTCGCAATTAACCCCAAGCTCGCTTGGCGCAGCGCGTACCAGTCGCAGATGGGGAAAATCTCAAAATCCGGTAATATCATAGACCTACAGGCGTTAAAGCTTGTACACCGCGCACGGAGCGCGGACGGATGAGAAAGTTTTCGACGAATGCGAATAGAATTTCGGAAATACTACGCACGCGCAGGCGGAGCATTTTTATTATGCCTGCTGCTTGCCGCCGGCGGCTGCGCCACGCTACGTGTTACGCAGCCACCGGAAACGGCCGATGAGCAGTTTTTGTTGTCTGAAGCGGCCTCGCTGGCGATCAGCAAAATTTCCGTAGCTAATTTGCGCGACCGGCGGGTCTATGTGAGCATTCGTTTCGTCAACGCTGGACTACCCGGCCACAACTACTTGGAGGCGGATTTGCGTTCTCACCTGCTTAAAAGCGGCGTGCGGTTGACCAATACGCGTGTCAAGGCGCAAATTGTGATGGAGGTGCGCTGCGGGGCATTGGGGATTAATCAGGCCAATTCATTCATTGGGATTCCCGCGATTGCGTTTGGGGGTTATAACGCAGGTTCCAATTTCGATCTGCCGGTGGCACTTCCGCAAATTTCCATTTTGCAAAATACCACGCAAAAGGGTTATGTCAGTTTGGGCTATGTGGCGTACTGGAAAAAAACCGGCGAAATTGTAGCCAGTTCAGGGCCTTTTATCGGGAAAACGTATCGCCACGATTGGTGGTTCTTGGGCTTTGGGCCGGAAACGTCGGGTAATATGCCGCCGGCCCTGCGGCGGTAAACGATACCGGACGCGGCAAGTCCGCGAATCATCATGTAATGTGATGACCGGCTCTTTGTGAGCATTACAATGACGGATCCGTTAAAAAGTTCTGAAACTTCGCACCCTGCGACCCCACGCCGAACGCATCCTATGCGGATGTTCTTGATCAGCTTTTTGGTCTTGGCGGCGCTCGGGGTGGCCGGGGTATGGATTGCCGCGCCGCGGATCCTGAACAGCGCTACCGTGCATACGTATGTTTTGGGTAAAATCCAATCGCGCCTCGGCCTGCGGATGGATGTCAAAGCCATGCACATCGGCCTGGGTGGTAAAACCACGATGACTGATGTGCGCATTGGCTTGCCCTTGCGCCATTGGCCGTTCGCCCGAATTCCCAAAGTGACCATAAATAGTCATGCCGTTGTCTGGCTGCTGCTGACCGGGCAGTTGGGGATTACCAATATTTCTCTCCATGACCCGCGAGTAATTCTGCATCAGGGGGATGAAGGCCGATGGAACTTGCCGGCGGCATGGCAGGACTTGCGTCTGGCTTGGCAGAGCTGGAAACTGCGACACCCCGGTGGAGATTTGGCGTCCGTGGGTCTGCCGCGCGTCGTGATTCATCACGGCACGCTCTTGGTGGAATTAACGCGCCAACCGGAAATGGCCATTGATAATATTGAATTTAAGGGCGTGCCTACGAGTGCCCTGACGTGGCGGTTTTTCTTAAAGGCGGCGTCGACGCAATTGCCCCAGTCGCATTTGCTGGCAAAGGGCGTATTGGTACCCGGGCAATCCTGGCTGCACAGCATCCATGTGCAGGCCACGGGCTTGGGGCCGTGGCTCAAACGAGTGTGGCCAACTTGGAGCGGTGCGGCTTCGGTGAGTGCCCAATTGCGCGGGCGGGTGTTAAACAATACGCTCAGTGAGCGACTCAATGACGTCCGTATTGATATCGGACAATTCGGCCTTCATGGCAATGCCCAAGTTCAGTATGCCGGAGATCATTGGCAGATTAATCCGGAAAATGTTGGCATTCGGGTGGGTTATTTAAGTGTCCCGGTGAATATTTATCGGGGGCAAATCTGGGCGGATAGCCGCGGGTTTCATGTTAAATCCCTGCGGGCGGATTTAGCCGGTGGTGGTTTACATCTGTCAGGCGTGTTCAACCCCGCGGAGGCGGCGGCATCGGTAACGGCGGCGTGGCACGGTATTTCCCTATTTGGAACGGAAATGCAAAGCGGCACCTTGAGCGGATCATTAAGCTCTCCCTGGCCGGGCAGGCGCGTGGTGGGGGTGCATATCACCAGCAGTGGGCAGTCCCGTTATGGCGCGTGGAATACCGCGGCAACGGTCTCCGCCCAGGGAAAATTCCACGGCCTTATGAATTGGCAGCTTGAGGCACCCCAGCTTTCCTGGCTAAATACCAGACTTGTCACACTCAAGGGGTTACACGCTGCAGGAACATTTAACTCTGGCCAGGTAACCGTTACCCGCAGCACCCTGGCTTCAGATCCGTATTTGGATCTGCACGGATTATACAACCCGGTGGTGGGGCTTTGGCGGCTGCACCTGCGGGCCAGTGCCGCGAGCATTCCCGTGCTGAAGTTGCCGGCCAACGTGCATGTGCATATCAGCGCATACGGTAATTCGGGAGGGATGCAGTTGGAAAATCTGCTGGTGAAAAGTCCGGTGTGGAGTTTGGCCGCCAGCGGCAACTGTATATTTTCCGGGAATTACCCAACGCATCTAATTCTCACGGTCACAGGTATTCCGCTGGTGAATCATGCAACCAAAGCCAACGCGGGTTGGTCATTAGGCGGGCTGATTTCCGGGAAACTCCTGGCGGACGGCGGGGTTATGCCGCTGGCGTTGCATCTGGATGGTCGGCTGGCGGGCACGCATTTTACGGTGAATCATCACCTGCTGGCGCTGCCGCCGGTACACGTGGTAGGCGAACTGACCAAGAAAAAAATTATACTCGCTGCCGATCCGGTAGCGGTACTCGGCGGCCAAGTTGCCGTGCGTTTTGATGCCAATACGGCTGGTCAGCTTGCGGGGCTGACCTTGAAAACCCAACACATTTCCGCAGCGGCCGTGGCGGGTCTGCTTTTGCCTGCGCCGCCGGTGGGTTTGAGCGGGTACGCCGGCATGAACCTGAAAATCAGCGTACCTGGTCGCGATCTGCAAAGGACCAGCGTGCAGGGTGAAGTATCGGTGGATCACCTGGTTATACCGGTTCCCAAAGCGCTGATCGCTCCGATTGATATTCTCCACGGCAGCGCAACGCTTAGCTATAGCAACGGGATATTGTCACTCAAGCCGATCAAACTTATGGGTGCCGGTGCAACCGCAACCGCCAGCGCGCACTGGAGCCAGTTCAATCCGGCGGATATTGATATGACATTACAACTCGCGGATTGGCCGGCGGATATTCCATCCGTGCAGCTTGATACGCTGGTCTCCGGTGCGCTAACAGGAAGCTATAACTGGCGCAACTCCGGCATCCATGGCACCGGTGATTTGCATGCGACGATATTTCAACATCTGCTACCCGTGGGCTTGGCGGCAACGCATGTGATCGCAACGGGGCGGACCATTTCCATCCTGCATACGTCGTTGGATTTAATGGGCAATACCCTCAAAGGGCAGGGGAGTTGGAATATAGATATGCCCTTAAAAAGTTCCGGCGTATTTCAATGCCGCCTGCCGAACCCTAAACCATTGCTGCTGGGCTATTCCTGGGCGAAGGGATTAACGGGAACATTTTCCGGCAATATTGTTCTGGGGCCAACGACCGGCGCGCATCCGCTGGCACCGCTGGAATTGCAGGTGAATCTCACTGCACAGAAAGCCATGCTCGACGCTATTGAACTGGGTTCACTGAACGTGCATGCATTTATCAGCGATCATGCGATATTGCTGGATCGATCTCAATTGGCGTTCGCGGGTGGCACGATGCACCTGTGGGCCCGGGTTTCCCGGCATCAGGCGGGCCTTCTTTCTTCGGATACCAGCTTGACCTTTAACAACATTAATCTCGATCAACTTACCCGCACCGTGATTACCAAAGCGCAGCCGACACCGGGGCTGCTGTCGGGACATCTTACGGCTGTGGCCTTATCCAATAACTGGCGCAACGCTATTGGTTCTGGCGATTTGAAAATTTCGCAGTCGAATTTAACAGGCTCAACTATTATGGCATCCGTATATCGACTCATGCACGTTCGGCTGGCGGCCCAAAAGCCCAGTGGCACGGGCGAAGCACGCTGGCGCATTGACGGCGGCAACGCGCAAATTACCTATCTGCATTATTTTGATCGGGGCGTGGAAATTCTGGGGGCGGGTGAACTGGACAATATATGGAGTATGCCCCAGAGCACACTAAAGGGATACGTGATCGGCACGGTGCGGCCATTTAAGAACCTGCATATTCCATTTATCCCTCAGGCCAAATCCATTCTTAATGCCCTGGAATCCAGTGTCAGCACCGTACAGGTGGCGGGCACCTGGGCGCATCCGACCACCACGCCGGTGGTGTTTAAGAATCTGGGAACCGCGATCAAGGAAATATTTGTCAACGCCATCGTGGGCAACCCCTCGGCATCCAGCGGACGCTAAGTTAAGCTCCCAGCCACGCCGCCAACAGATCGCGCGCGGCATGGAGATCATCGCGGTGTACCATCTCTGTGACGGTATGGATGTACCGTGTGGGAATGCTCAACGTGATGGTGCGATAGCCGGTGCGGCTGCGTTGCATGGCACCCGCGTCGGTCCCGCCGAGCGGCAGCAATTCCAATTGATACGCGATTTTCTCTTTCTTGGCGGTTTGAACAAAGCTGTCGACCAGCGGTCGATCGCTGATAGAAGCCCCATCCATGATTTTAATGCCCACGCCCTTGCCCGCATGTGTGACAGTCTGGTCATCAGGAATCCCCGGCGTGTCACAGGCCAATGTGGTGTCCAGAGCAATGGCGATATCCGGTTCCAGACCGAACGTCGCCGGACCGGCTCCGCGCAGGCCGACTTCTTCCTGCACCGTAAAGACCACATAAATATCATAACTCGATTTTTTCAGCCGCTGAATCGCCCGCACCGCCGTCCACACCGCCGCCCGATTGTCCATAGCCTGCCCACAGACAAAATCCCCGATCTGCGCAAAGTCACGCACCAGTGTGACCGGATCACCCACCTGTACAAGTTCTTTTACCTTCTTGCCCGGCAAGCCCACATCCACCATGAAATCGCTGACCAAAAATTGCTTCTTGCGATCTTCCTCCGAGGCAATATGAATCGGTTTTCCCGCCGGGTTCATGACGCCGGGAAGA
>DAHXLH010000187.1:0-2988 GCA_027366115.1 Phycisphaerales bacterium | reverse complement strand
GCGCGGACAAACCATTGTTCGGTAGCGCGTAGAATCGTCGCCTTGCGGCACCGCCAGCAATGGGGATAGCTGTGCTGTATTTCCTGCCGGTGAAATAATAAACCCGCATCCGCCAAATGTTGGACGATCGGTTCATTGGATTGCCAGATGCTTTGCCCGCGCAAAAACTCCGGCACGCTTTGATCGTATCGGCCATCCGCCAGTACCGGACAGTAAACATCCAGTCCGACTTTTCGGCCGGTTTGATAATCGTCGGTGCCATGGCCCGGCGCAATATGCACCAGACCCGTGCCATCATCGAGTGTGACATATTCAGCAGGAACAATGGACTGCCTGCGGGTGATTTCCAAGGGATGAGCATAGCTGATGCCTGCGGCAATTAAATCTGCACCCGTGATGGTGTCAGAAATGCGGTAATGGGTAATGCCGGCCTGCAGCATCACGGTGGCAATGCGCTTGGCGGCCAGAATCACAACCTGGGGGCCGTTGTGCTCGTAGGTTGCCACCGCGTACTGATGTTCCGGATGCACCGCCACCGCGCGGTTGGCGGGAATGGTCCACGGGGTCGTCGTCCAGATCAACACATGCGCGTGCTGCGGTTTGGTGCCCCACGCCGCCGGCCAGGAGCCGGTGGTTAAATCCATGGTGAATTTAACAAATATCGAAGTATCTTTTTTGTTGGAATATTCCAGTTCCGCTTCCGCGAGAGCAGTCTGATCAAACGTACACCAGTGCACCGGCTTGCGTTGACGAAATACCAGCTCGCGCTGCAGCAGGCCCGCCAGCACATCCAGAACACCGCCTTCATACGCCGGATCAAGCGTGAGGTAAGGTTTATCGAACTGCCCCAGAATGCCCAGGCGTTCAAAGGATTCGGACTGCAACTTGACATATTTCATGGCGTAATCGCGGCAGCGCAGACGAATTTCCCCGGCGGATAATTCCCGCATCTTCGGCCCAAGTTCCTTCTGAATGGCACTTTCAATCGGCAGGCCGTGGCAATCCCAACCCGGGACGTAAGGCGCATCATAGCCTTGCATGGTGCGGTATTTCACCACCATGTCCTTCAGCACTTTATTAATCAGGTGGCCCATGTGAATATCGCCATTGGCGTAGGGGGGGCCGTCATGCAACACCCATTTGCCGCGGGAATGCGGAATCGCACGAATCCGCTGATACAGGTTTTCGGTCTTCCACGTGGCCAGAATTCCCGGCTCCCGCTGGGTCAAATTGGCCTTCATGTCGAAGCCGGTTTTAGGCAGATTCAGCGACGCACGATAATCTGCGGCAGGCTTGGGCGATACATCCGGTGATTGTTCAGTTGTCATCTAACTCGTTTCAACCTATCTGGAAAAAACATCCCGCCACGCGCCACCCGGCCGCCATGGCAAAACCCATAATATACCCCGAAAGGTGACCTAGTGGAACACGCCGAGAGAACCTGATCGTGGCAAGATTATAGACACGGCGTGCCACTTTGCCGGGGAGGGGAAGAGATTTTGGGTCAATGGCAGGGAAGTGGCAGGGAAGTGGCAGGGAAGTGTTGCGGAGAGGGGCTGTGCCGACTAGTCTATGGCGTGGAAATTTCGAATGCCGCCGTCAAATTGGGCTGTGACATTCCAAATTACATCACTGACCTCGCGGATCGATGGCATTGTGAGAAGTAGTGCGAACACCCAAAGAATCAGAAAAAGTATATAGCTTTCTAAGCCGCGGCATCGAAACGGGTCGATTTCGGGTTCATGATCGCATTCCCACTGAGCGCATCCTGGCGGAACGGTTTAATGTATCCCGACCGACAGTGAGCCGCGCGATCCATCGGTTGGTTGCGGAAAAACTGATCCGGCGCAACGGCAAAGCGGGGTCCGTTGTGATTGCAGCGCCCCCGAGACGGAAGCTTACTTTTGGTGCCGTACTTTGGGGGCTGGCCCGACAACATGAGGAGGAATCTCCATTCGGAGGTGCTGGGAGCGAGTTGCTTTATCGCGCAGGCCTTGAAAATTGGTCGGTAATACTTCATGATCCAACCTGGACAAATGATCCAACAGAATCCGGATTGACGGCCCGATACAATTCAATCGCCAAAGAATTTATTCTGCGAGAAGTTTCCGGTATATTTTTAATGCCACAGGATGTTCTGGCGGATCAGTATATATCCTCCTCTGCCACGATTGTTGAGGATTTTCTCGCGGCTGGAAGACCAGTGGTGTTAATTGACCGCGATATCATGCGGTATCCCGCGCGGAGCCGCGTGGATCTGGTGGGTATTGATAACTTTGGTGCCGGCTTTACCCTTGCTGAACACTTTATCAAGTTGGGCTGTCGGCGAATCGATTTTTTTGGGTATTCTACACGTGTGCCGACGCAAGAATCCCGTATAGCCGGTTATCTTAAGGCCCTGGAGTACCATGGCATTCGTGCCGACTCAGCAGGTGTGCATCATGGCAATCTCTTTGATAGTGCCTTTGTAACAGAAACGCTTAAGCGTCGCCGCCCGCAGGCCATACTTGTGGTCAGCGATTCGCGTGCGGCGTGCGTGATGCGGTTTGCCATGGAATCGGGAATGAAGGTACCGCAGGATTTGCGAATCGGAAGTTTCGATGATCTTCCCAGTGCGGCACGTTTGCCAGTGCCGCTTACCACGATTCGGCAGCCGGCGTCCGGCCTGGGCTATCTCGCGTTCCGTACCATGATGCAGCGGATTGAGGAGCCAAGTCTTGCTCCCGTCCATTCTGAACTGACCGGTGAGTTGGTGGTCCGCGCGTCATCGGGGCCACCATTAACGGCACGACAGCTCCGGATGTAGACGGGAAATCTCGGATGTTCGGATTTTTATGGTAATGTTATCGACGCGATGTATTTCCCTTCAACCCCAATGTGGTCACCATTATGTTGGGGATGAATGACGCTCAATATCGTCCGTTCAATCAGGCTATTTTTAATAAATACCGACAGGGGTATAAAACCCTGATAGCCTCGCTGAAATCA
>DAHXLH010000178.1:0-9553 GCA_027366115.1 Phycisphaerales bacterium | reverse complement strand
GCTGCCGACAACGAATGCCGCAGCCAATACGAGCGGTCCGGTTTTCAATGAAACGTTAAAACTATTCAAATCCGCGCTGGTACCGGGCATGACTGGTTCCGTCGTTCTGGGGTCGCTTAAATCGACGGATGATCCTGGATTGGAGCCATTTTTCCTAACGGTAAGCCACGCCAGGTCGCCGGAGTTGCAACTCATCGGCCTGCTGGATGCCAATGCCGTAAGCAAAAACGCGAATCTTATTAACGTCGCAAAGTTTCTGGCAATTCCCATTCCACGTTTAATTGGCCCATCTCTGGCCGTGATGATTCAATCCGGGCACATTACTTCGGCGCAACTGATGGAGGTGGTACATTTGGCCATTGAACCATCAGAAAAACTCATGGCGGCTTCTGAATTGGTCAATCGCGGAAAATCCGCACACGTGGTAAAGGTGCTGGATGCGCTTACGGGAAGTCAAACGGATGCCACACGCTATTACGCCGCATTGACACTCCTGCAATGTAAACAATCAGGACAGGCGGAACGCGGCCTTAAACTACTGATGCAATTAGCGGCACGCACCGCGCCGCGACTATTGGACTTAAAAGATGCCCTTTTGGCTCGGGTGGCGGCCCAGAAAATCGCGGCTGCCGCACCGTGGGCCGCATCGATCGCGCGGGATAAAAAAAGTCCATGGTCTCTGCGTCGGCGGGCGGTGCAGTCGTTATTGGTATTGAATAATCCCATGGCCCCCGCGCTGCTGGCCGCTATGCTAAAGGACACTAAGGGAACGATTGATAAAATTGAATTAGGCTTGCTGGCTATTCAATATCCCAAGGGATTGTCATTATCGGATGTCCAAATTCTGCGGCAGACGGATTCCCCACTATTAACCGGTATTGCCCGGACAGCTGCGGCAGCGGTCTCTGGTAAAGATCCGTTGCCGGGAATTTTATCGCTCATTGAGCAGGGACAACCCATTTTCCTAAATTGGGCGTTAGCTTACGCGGAAAACAGAACTACGCCGGATCGTTTCACGATCATGAAAGCCTTAATCAACTACGCCACCGCCGCTGAGGATGGCCAGGATGCCGATTTTCGACGGGCCGTGGCCGCCGCGACAATATTGGCCAACAGCGATGGCAAAGCGGAACGGGGAATATTGGCCGCCGATCTGGATTCTCCAAATGCAGGAATTGTTGAAGCCGCGTTGGCAGGGATGATTCAGAGCCATAACGCCAATTTTGCGACACTGATTCAGCCGTGGTGGAAGCAATTATTGAAGCGGGATGCGAGTAAAATTCGAGAATTTGCAGCGATGGAGCTGGCTCGCGAGAATAAAAAAGTTGAACTTTCTGTTTTGCGGAATATTGTTCTTTATGGTCTGGGGCGCAGTGACGGCTTTCGCGCAGCGGCAGGGTGGTACTATGTAAAACTCACGGGCCGTGCGGGGTTGCTCTTAGCTGCCGTACAAAAGGCATCTCCTGCGGCTCAAAAAAGTAAAAATTAAAGAAAGTGACGATTTCCTGCCGAAACACAAATCAGGCAGAGGATTTGGAAGGGGAGTGATGAACCTTCAGTCTACCTACGCTCTGGCAGGCCATGCGAACTTTAACGCTGTACGCCATGCGTAAAAGACAGTAGTGTAAGCGCGTGGGACGCCATCAATAACGTAGCCGAAAATTCCGGCAATTTTTTTGTTGATGCTGAAGGAGTCGCGGTGTATAATACGAAACAGTGGAAAGACCGAGCAACTCCGACCGTTTGCCACAATATAAGGAGCTTGCCATGGCAAATCAAGATTACATGTTCGTAGGCGGCAAGCCTGATGCCCAGCCCAGCGCCAATGCAACGTGGCGTTCGGACCTCACCGACGCTCCTCCACAGCGCAGTGTTGCGGGACGGGGTCGCGTTTCGACCTATCCTGTTTCATTTGCCTCGCAATCTGGTGGACTGCCCAAAAAAGTCGACCAGACTGTCGCGATGGACGACCGCCATGATGAATTTGCGGATTCATGCCCATCAGAAGTATTCCTGGGCTAGCGCTCTGACACAGGACGAACCGAGAATCGTTTACATGCCACGAGGGGCAAACGCTGATCGTGCGCTGGCGATTGTAGGCCATGGGTTTGGTGCCTTGCTGCCCGGTTTGAGAATTTGTTTTAAAGACCTTATGACTCGCTTGGGGATGCATCACCTAAAGTCATCCGGAATGACAGTTGCTCAAGCTGTAAGGCCAAGTCTACGCTTTGTATCACCACATCGCCGGGAACATTCAGCGCTACCGGGGCAAAATTTAAAATGCCTTTGATTCCTACCGTCACAAGTTGATCCGCCACCGATTGGGCCGCTGTAACCGGTACGGCCAGCATAGCCACTCGAATCTGTAATTCAGATGCCACCGACGCGATATCCTGAGCAGAACGTATGGGTAAATCGCCGATTTTTTTGCCCACCTTCGCCTCGTCCGCATCGAAAATGGCAACAATTTTAAATCCCTTTTGGAGAAAGCCCTTGTAGGCCAGCAACGCCCGGCCCAAGTTTCCAGCGCCCACCAGCAGGACATGGGAGATTTTATCCGTACCGAGGATTTTTTTGAGTTGATACACCAAGTCGTCCACGCGGTAGCCGATACCGGGATGGCCGAATTGTCCGAAATACGCCAAATCCTTACGGACCTGCGCATCTGAGTATCCCAGCGCTTCGCCGAGCTGTTTGCTGCTGATGGTATGGCGATCTACGCGATGGAATGATTCCAACTGGCGCAGGTAAAAACTTAACCGATAGACGGCGGGATTTGGAATCTCTTCATTTCGCATCCGTTTGTCCCAAGGCAGTTACAATTATCAGGTCGAGCGATACCACACGAGCCACGCGAACAACGAGAATTTATCGGTGCGCCGCCACGGGGTCAAGTGTCGGTGGCGGTTTTCGTTTGTTTTATCACTGTTGTAGTTCGATCGAAACGTCCTCCTTGGGAGCTGGATCAAGCCTGCAGAGAGTCCCGAGAAGCGTGCGAAGCAGGCTTCGTTTCGCTCCAGCTTTTACGCGGAACTTTCTAGAGGATGTCTGCTGCGTTGCGACCTGCCGGGGTAGGACGCTCTAAATCAGTATCTTACCCCTCGAGAATAACGCGGAGCACATCGGCCGCCGTGTAAATGGTTTGTCCATTCTGAAGATAGCGGCTGATGTTCACAACGTCATCGCCAGCAGTTACGATGGCCGGTTCTTCCATCCCCTTTGCGTCAGTCTGTCCTAAGCCAATGGTTGCAAACAGGGCATTGCAGAGACACTTTCTGCCAGGGGTTGTTTCTTCGCTGCCGCCTTTGGCCACATAGTCCGAAACCGGTTCGGCGGCACAGCGATAACCCGGCGTGCCGTCCGGGCGCTTATAAACTTTTCGCAGATATCCAAGGTCACATTTTCGTTCGCGCTGGGCATATATGTCGGGTTCTGAGATGGTATTGGAGAGCGCCACAACCTTAAATGGAAAGCCGGTGGGGGAGGCCTGCGGATCGGTAAAGACTGTCGCTTGCCCGCAGGAGGTACTGGCAAGTACCTGCTGTTTTATATCCGCGCGGATTCCGGACTCCTGGCAGAAGGCGAACGCCGTGCCGACCTGAATGCCGGCCGCGCCCTGGTCAAGTGCCCGCTGAAGTTGCTGGTGGGTCCCGAATCCACCGGCCAGATAAAACGGCAGGCCGATGGCGGCAATTTTTGGCAAATCCGCATCATCGCGGGGGCCGTAGATTGGCTCGCCCCTCTGGGAAAGTTGCAAGGGGCCGCGGGGGGGAGCGTTGTGTCCGCCGGCAATGGACGTTTCAACAATAAAGCCATCAACCCGACCATTGGATTTCCGCGCCAGCGTCATGGCCAGCGTGGCGGAGGAAACAATGGCATAAAATTTCGGACGCTTTAATTGGGGGGCCGGCACACTATCGGTGGCACCATCCAGAGCGATAAATTCCTCCGGACTGAATTGGCTTACAAAGTTGTCTGTGGTATCAGAATCTTCGACATCAATTTTCAGTTCTACGCGTTCTCCGCGCGCCAGAGCATCCAATACACCTGGAATAAAACGCGGAATGCCGGCCCCCATAAGTACATAGTCGACGCCGGCCATCATCGCCCCAAAAAGAGTGGCGAGCGTCGGGGTTTGCACTTTTTCCAGAAGATTGATTCCCACCACGCCGGAATGTCCGTCCTTAGCGAGAAACACCTCGGAAAATGAGGCAAGGACCGTCAATTCCGTCAAGGCACGGCTGAAGCCAATGGCCGGCAACGGGGTTGATTTGAATGATTTTGCAGTTCCTATGCCCCCGGCGATAAAATATCGGTCCCATACGCGCTGGGCGATCTGGCGATACGGAAACGCATGAAAAGCCCGCTGGTAGTGACCATCTGGATCGCCAGACTGTAAGCGCCGGGCTACAACTGCCGCGATTCCAGTGCCGGAAACGACTCCCAGTTGCCCATAACTGGAAACCGATTTCGCCAGCACCCAGTTCGAGACGCCCACACCCATTCCACCTTGAATTATCTGAAACGTTGATTCCATCAGGTTGTAACTCCGCTGACCAGTGGCAACGCATAATCGGAGCCACAACTGTTTGCTATACCGCAGGTTGCCGCATCACTGTTGCTTTTCTGGGAAGCTGCATTTGCTGCGGACCCCAGAGCAATTTCCGCATCGCTTAAGTAACACCCTGGATCAAATCCCAGCCAGTCGCCCGTGGCGGCTTCCGCGCGGGTACGGAGATTTCCGTTGCAGACCGATAGAAAGCGGCATGATTGGCATCGGTCTGGTAAATGCGCTTTGCGATTACGCAATATGGCCAGGCGCGGATCGGTTGCATCCGTCCATATTTTGCTGAAACTTTGTTCGCGGATATTGCCGCAGTTGTAGTGCCAGGTGAACTGATCGTAATGAACATTTCCCACCGGATCAACCGATGCAATATTGCAGCCGGAACGGTTGCCGCCGGTACCTTCCAGTCGGTTGCGAACTTTTTGATACTGTTGCGGATCGTCTTTTTCCAGTTGTAGCAGGAGATAAGCGGCATCGGCATGGTTATCGACGGTTAAAACTTCCAAGGGGATTCCCTGGCGGTGCAGTTCCCGACTTTTCTCAAAAATGCGATCCACGACTTTGCGGATTTGCGACGCGGATAAATCCACTTTTTGCATATTGTCCGCACGCCCGGCATACGCCAGGTGATACACACAGAGCCGCTGGACATTACTGGATACGCAGATATCAAATATCGCATCAAGATCGTCGACGTTCAGGCTATGAACCGTGAAGCGTACACCGACTTTTATGTTGCGTGCCCGGCAACGCTTAATGGCTGCCAACGTGCTGTTAAACGCACCGGCCTTGCCGCGGAGCTTGTCGTGGCGGCTTTCAATACCGTCAATACTGATGCCGGCGTATTTCAGGCCGGATTCCGCCAGATTGTCCGCCATTGTTTCATCAATCAGCAGGCCGTTGGTGGATAATGTACATGCCAGCCCCAGTGATCGGGCGTGACGAATCAAAGGAAGAATATCCGGTCGGCTTAACGGCTCGCCACCACTGAAAAGCACCGCCGGAACTTTAAATGCGGCCAAGTCATCCAGCAAAGCAAGGCCTTCATCATGGGTCAGTTCATTGGGGGCCGGCGCGTTAGTTGCCGAGGCGTAGCAGTGTACACATCGCAGGTTACACGCTTTGGTCACGGCCCAAACGACCACAGGTCGTGGCGTCGCTTCTGATTCACCATGGGCGTTGCGGTGGCCATAGCGGAGGCGTTCATTTCCGGCCTGATGATCACAAAGTAAATTCGTTACGCTGAGCATAGTGGAAGACTCCTGTTCGCGTTTTGATCTTGATAATAAGACTCCCCATATAGACAATCTGGTTCGGCGGCCAAGGGATCCCCGGTAAGCCCGTAGGCCCGAGCGCGGCTGCCGCCGCAGATGTCACGATATTGGCAGGCCCCGCATTTGCCCTTGAGTTTTTCGGGATTCCGCAGGTCCACAAACAGCGGTGCGTATTGATACGTATGCACCACTGAATCGCGCGGAAATTTGCCGCACAGCACGGGCAGAAATCCACTGGGGAATATTTCGCCAATGTGGCTGATGAACATAACTCCACGGCCATCATTAGTGCCGACGATATTTGGCATCACCGGGCGCTGGGCAGTGGGATCCTCGGTGCGAGGTGCTGCTTGTTTCATTTTTTCGAGAACGAATCGCCGATAGTGGGGGGCTTCGGTGGTTTTTATGGCATATTTGCGGCTCAGTCCTTGTTGGTAGAGCTTCTCAAAAGCCAGTTCAAATTCATCCGGTGTTATACGTTGATCAGCCAATGCCCGACCGGTGGGGACGAGAAAAAATACGGACCATAGCACAATTGGAAATGCGGCCAGCACTTCGGCGATGGCGTCAATTTGGTTAAAATTGTGTCGGGCGATAGTGGTGTTGATTTGCAGCGGCAGGCCGCAAGCGGCGGCATCAGCGATGATTTCCAGCGTCCGCTGAAAACTGCCAGGCACGCGCCGGAAATTGTCATGCGTGGCCGCATCGGCTCCATCAAGACTCACCGCCAGACGATGCAGGCCGGCGGTTTTCAATCGCTGGACGGCCTCGCTGGTAACAAGCTTTGTAGCCGACGGAGTCATGGCGGTCTTTAAGCCCGATGCTACGGCATGATGCACGATTTCAAATATATCGCGCCGCTTGATGGGATCGCCGCCGGTGAGTACCAGCAGGGGAGGCTTAGGGAATCTTGCCAGATCATCAATCAGGGCCAGAGAAGTGCCCGGCTTTAATTCCTGCGGGTCGCTGTGCGGTTGAGCCTCTGCACGGCAGTGTCGGCACAATAGATTGCAGGCGCGCGTGACTTCATAAAAGGCCACAAGCGGCGAATGAGGAAAATCATCCGCGGTATAATCGGGGCGGGCGGCTGATGCGCCGGCCCGCATCCGTAGGGTGTTGCTGCTGACCATATCAGAGGTTCCTCATCTTGACGAATATACACATGGTGGCATAATGTAGATATTCGTATCCAGTTGGTATATTTTAACCGGAGTTACTTATGATTGCCATGACTGAGACGGAAATCTTCAACCTCCTGGACAACAGTCTCATCGGCCGGCTGGCGATGGCCGATCTCCAGGGACGACCTTACGCTATTCCGTTGCCGTTCTGCCGCATTGAAAACACCCTCTATCTCCGTGTGCCCATGAGCGGGCGAAAGGGGGCCATTCTCGCAGTGAATAAGCAGGTCTGCTTCGAAATTGATGTGTTCACTGATCAACTCGACGATTATGCGTCCGTCCTGGTGGAGGGGCGCCTGATGGAGGTCGAAGATCTCACTGAAAAATCGCGTGTCCGGCTTGTCAACGACGCCAAGTACAACACCTTGCGCCACGCCTGGAGACCCGGGCATGGCCGGCGCACCGCGTTGGAGGATTTGCCCATCAGGAAAATCGTTGACAGCTCTATCAGCGGCCGAAAGATGACTCCACGCCAAATCCCGGTGCCGGCGGCGCTGTTGGGAGAGAACACCGAATCGACGAATTAACGCACGCAATCGGACAGCCATTTGGTGGTTCCTTTTGTTGATATTGCGGCGTAAGCCGCCCATCTCGGAGCACGGGGCATCTGCATTCATCCCCTCCAACGGCCGGCTGCCGAAGAGGATTCTTCAGCAGCCGGACCGTCTCGTTGGGGATAGTAAGCAACTTAGTGGGCGCTGGCGCTTTGCAGGAACGCCAGTACTTTTTTGGCCTGTACGCCGGTGAGTCCGGCTTTAAGCCGCATGTACTGGATGATCACGCCCCATTGTGCCGGCGTATATTGCGAGGGCGAACGCAGTTCATGGCACCGCATGCAGTTTTCCGCCCATATTTGAGCACCGGATTCATTGGCGGCCGGGTCTTTCAAGGTCAGCGGCCATACCGCCGGCTTGGATGCAGCGGCCGCGGGCTTCGTGGATTTGTTAGAGACGCAACCTGCCATCAACAATATTCCAATGGCAGCACTGGTTAAGGCTATGGATTTAGTCATTTTATAGGTGATAAAAGTCATTAGGTAACTCCTCAAGTAAATTGCCAGAGTAACTTAGATTCCAACAGCAAACTGTACAAACATCGCATTATTGCCGTGCATGTTGTTTGAGAGATTATCAAATTCATACTCAAACTTCAGCACGGCATTGGAGTGCAGCCAATAATCCAGTCCAATACTGTAGCGCTGTTCATGCGAGGCACCATTGGAGAAATTGGACGAGGCGGGGCCGTCAATGCGGTCGTAACGAAAGGCCCCCATCATCTTATCGACGTATTTTATGCCGCACAGGCTGGGCTGATAAGCGACTTCAAGCTGCCCGCCATTGGACATGCCGCCCAATGAGAACGCACCGGTGGAATCAATACCTTGGCCGACCTGATCCCACGTCCAGCCGCCGCGGAAGCGGAATAATCCGTCAATTTTCTTATTGACATAATAGGAGTTGAAATCGACGGCGTTAATGAGAGAATTGGTGGTGGTTATGGCACCGTCAGCACTCGGGCGCGCCCACTCAAAGGAGTAGCCGATTTCAATATTGGGAATGGGTATGTAGCTGAACCGGCCCCCGACGGTCTTGCCATTCTGTGCCGCCGGATCCCAATTGCCGAATTGCAAATTATTATAGGTAGCGCCGTTCTGGTCGGTGGTGCTGGTGAGTGCCGGCCCATTGCTGACAAAGAGAAAGTAGGTCAGATACCCCATGTTATCTGGTGCGGGCAATCCGCCACGGGTCCAGACGCCCAATTCATTACCCGGCAGCAGAGCATCCTCTAATGATCCATCAACCAGCCAGCGATTCCACGGAGCAGGGTTATATTGCCCGACAATACCCCCAATTGGGCTGGTGACCAAACCGCCGCCGAGCGTCATGTTGTTGTTAAGTTCGTAGTTGATATTCGCCGCACCGATATCTGCGGCACTTCCGCCAGCGGCACCAGCCTGCGTATAGAAATCAAACGCGGTATCGACAAAAATATTCTTGTCAATTCGCACCTGAATCATCGGGCTGGAATCGGCATAGAACGTGGAATGCGAACCCTGCACGTTCTGGAACTGGAAATTCACATCTCCCGCAATGAGCACCTGGATGTTGCCGGGTTCCAGATCAGATATCTTCTGGCTGTCTTTCATAACACGCCGATACAGCCGTTTGACCTCACGATCAATGGCCTTGGTGTCGGTGGTGCCGATTTTGGCCTGTTTGGCCTTCATTGCGGCCTGTTGCTTTTGCATGGCGGACATTTGTTTGGCCATAGTGGCCATCTGCTTCTGAAGTAACTGGTACTTTTGCTCCAGCTTGTTGTAGTCGGCTCCGCCGGCTGCCGGATCAGCCCAAGCTGCCGCCGCAGGCATAATCGCCAGCGCTGCCGCCATACTGATAAGAATCCTGCGTTTGTGTGTCATGGCACATTCCTTTCCTTAAACGCACACCCGAATTCGGCCTGGCACGCACGCGCCAAAAAGCCGGAGAAAATCCGTTTGAGTGCCTCGTCGCTTTTTAATTCCATCTGCCTAG
>DAHXLH010000159.1:0-7900 GCA_027366115.1 Phycisphaerales bacterium | reverse complement strand
GATCCGCCACCCCTGTTTCTACGGCATTGATTTTCCCACGCCCACGGAACTGATCGCCAATGGCCGAACCGTCGATCAAATCCGCGATTTTATTGAAGTTGACTCATTGCATTATCTGTCGCTTGATGGCATGTTATCCTGTCTGGGCCAACCGGAGGACCATTATTGCACCGCCTGCTGGTCCGGCCGATATCCCATTCCGGTAGATAACACCGTCAGCAAATTCGGCCTGGAACGCCACCAGATGAAAATGTTTGAATAGTACTCTGTAGATGGCCATCGACCGCCCGGTTAAAAGTCGTCAAAGTTCGCGGAGCAGAGGAGTTCGCCATGCTCGGATGGAACGGTGCCCCCTGGTGGATGATCTTCGCCCTGCTGGATGAAGAAGAGCGCAACCGCGCCAACCCGGAGCGAAAACCCGACATGGAACCCGTCTACCGGCGCTGGCGAAAAATCAAATCCACCCAATACCAGCGCTTCAAAAAACAAAACAAGGAACTCGTAGAAAAAATCGAAGAACTGAACCGCCGCCCCTGAAGCCCTCAGCTGCCGAGTGGTTCAGGGCCTGTAAGAATTCTTTGAAGTCGGGTGGTAAGGGGATCATATTGATACACCACCTGTCGCATAAGTTCCAATGCTTCTAAACGCTCAACGGGCGTCTTGGAGAGCCAATAAGCTCTGTCATCCGCATCCGCCTGCCGCAACGTGGTCACCGTCAGCACGGATCGGTCCACGCGAATCTCTTGAGATCGTTCCATGGCCACATTCTACCTGATTCAACGTGAATATTCACCCCGTAGCTCAATGCGGCAGCGTTGAGTTCGCCGCGGAAACAGAATCTGCCAACACCACGCACCTCGCCCCGTCGCGCCTGGCACGGCACCCGCCGCGTGCGCAATCTCTTGCCCCAAGCGATAAATATCCCAAATCGGACGCGACGACTGAGTATCCGCTTCGATTGTTCATCCGAAAGGTATCGCCCCTCGACAACACCAGCCTGTGTGCACATTTTCGGCCGTGATATAATCCCGGCCAACCGGTATGGCCGTGGCCGCACCGGCCGCTCAAGTCGGGATTTTGCGCGAACCAAACCTGACTGCCAACAGTTGGTCGGTCGCGATCACGAGCACCTTCAATGATTCTGCGATTTCCGGCTTGTCGGTACAATGTAACTCTGGAGGTTAAACTATGCAGCGTGACTTGGATTTGATTCGAAAGATTCTGCTGAAGTGTGAAGAACGTGAACACGGCTACGCTCCATCAACATTTAGTATTGACGGGTATACTGACGAGCAAATAGGCTTTCACATTAGGTTGGCGGGTGAGGCCGGATTGATGCACACAACAGACATTACCGGCCAGGGTGATAAATCGCCTGTTGCACTTGCCCACTCGATAACGTGGAGCGGTTACGAATTTCTGGACGACACCAAAGACGAAACAGTATGGGAAAAAGCCAAGAAGGCGGCCGGAAATAACAGCTTCGAAGTTTTAAAAGCCGTGGTGATTGGGCTTGCCACGGAAGCGTGCACGAAAGCAGCCGGGCTGAAATAACCGTCTAACTCACAAAACAAACGGTGCCCGACGCCGTTCACCACCCAAAGGCTCATTCGAAAGGCACGACCACTTCGCGGCACCAAGTTGCGTGCGTAGTGTTGGCAGGGATATAATCTCGGCCAGCTGGTATGGTCGTGGCCGTACCGGCCGCTCAGATCTGCATTACATGGGAGAATATAAATGGCTGACGTTACGTCGGAAGTCTGTGAAAACTGCGGACGGCAGATCGGTAAACTCGAAACGCCGATGGTGTGGAAGGAACGTGTGGTGTGCGGGGATTGTTACGGACGGCTAAGCGCGAGCGCACCGAATAAACCCGAATTCCCGGGCACGCCATGCGGAATTTGTGGCAATCTCATTACGGCGGCTGAACCAGCGTACGTCATCAACGGGATGGCTGCATGTAGGGGCTGTTACCGTCGGAAGGCATCAATGTACGTCGTTAGCGGGAGGGCGGCAGCGGATGCGCCGCCCGCGCCCACGCATTGTGCGAATTGCGAGGAGCCTTTCGGAAAACTTGAGAAGCCTCGTATATACAATGGCCACTCCGTTTGCATCGCATGTTACAACAAAATATACGAGCCTGAGCCGAAATTCACATGCGCGCGGTGTGGGCATCAAGGGGAGCCGGGTCTGAAGAAGAAGAACAGCAACGCCACGAAAGTGCTCTCTCTCGGTGTCTTTGGACCGCTCGGGCTGGTGAGCGCTCTGGATAATGAGAAAATACCTTGCTGCCCGAAGTGTGGTTGGGATGGGACTCCATGGTGGCGGAAAAACATCCTCTGAAGTACGTCAATGACCGCCAACCCGGCAACGCCAGGTTGCGTGCGTAACTTTGGCGGTGATATAATCTCGGCCAACCGGCACGGTCGTGGCCGCACCGGCTGCTCAGGTCTGCATTACATGGGAGAATATAAATGGCTGACGTTAGGTCGGAATCCTGCGAAAATTGCGGACGGCAAATCGGCAAACTGGAAACGCCGATGCTATGGCAGGAACATGTGGTATGCGGGGAGTGCCATCGGCGACTAAGCGCGTGCCCGGCTCCGGCGGCAGCGCCGATCCGCGGCCGTAACGGCACGCTTGGTTGGGCGATGGTGGCGCTCGGAACATTCGCCATTGTTATCGTGGCTGGTGGTTCGCTGGGCGCTTACGGGTACCACCAACAAGAGTTGGCCGCTGCGCAACAGGCACAGCAGCTTGTTGCATTTCTTGCCAAGCAGCAGGCAATGCAGACTGCAACACTTCTTGCCAGACAGCGGGAACGGCGGGCGGCGGTGCTTCTTGTCAAGCAGCAGGCACGGCAGGCTGCGGCACTTTTTGCTAAACAGCAGGAACAGGAGGCGGCTACGCTTCTCGCTAAACAGAAGGCGCAGCAGACGGCCGCACTTCAGGCGGGGCGGCAGGCACAGCAGGCTGTTGCTGACCGGCGGCTCCGCAAAATCAGAGGCTTGGAGCGGCTAGCGGCCCGCCGCGAGGCTGTAATCCTGCCCGAAATGTACGGAGAGTTGGCTCCTAGCTTAAGCGTTTTTGTGCCGTGGCCCATTTCCTACGGAAAGCTCATTCCTAATTTTCGCACGAGCCGGTTGCGCGAGATAAAGAACGCATTGGATGCGGAGCGCCGACGCGGGTACGACGGTGGGCCAACGGCGGCGCGATACCAAAGGCTAAGCGAAGGGTACCGGGTGCTTCGTGGCTACGACAACGACCTTATCGGGCAGTTACGGTACTGGCGTGATGCAATATTCGCGCTCGACGAAAAAAAGGACGCAGAAAGCCCCAAAAAAGTTGCAGCAGCGCGAGCAAAGGAAAATGGCTATATTGCCCTCTATACGGCTGCCGTCCGCAGCGCCAAGAATTTATTCGATAAGGTTAGGGCACTGGAATAGGGAGGCGTACCCTGCAAGCCGCGCCGGGCGATTCCCGGCGACCAAAGGCCCGCGTATCGGGCAGAAGGGACACCATTATGTCGTTTAGAATCGAATCAATTGTGGCGGCTATTCTTCTAGTTTTGTGCGGCACGGGCGCAGCAGGGGGATCAACCCTGCGCCCGTTGAAGCCGGAAAAAGCCATCAGCAAGAAAAAACTCCTTGCGGACGCGGCGGCGCATGACAAGAAATCCATCGCCACCGACAGAGCGTTGCTTCGGAAGATCGCGGGCCAAACCGGCAAAGAGGCGCAGCGACAGGCGCTGTTGCGCGATATTTCGGAATGCCGGCGCGAGATAGGCATGATCAGGAGCGGATCGCCGCTGCGATTCCACCACCTGGATCGTTGGCGCGCGTTTCCGAAGAAAGGAACAATCGGGCACATCACATCGGTTAAGATCTTTCAAGTGCTCAACGCGAAGAACGCTTTGTGCCGCATCGCGTATAACCTTACAAAAAAGGAGGCGCAGCGGCTGCTCGAGACACTAAATCTGAATTCGCTTTACGGTGGCGAACCCCTTGCTCAGCCAACGTACGTTGAACGTTTGTTTCTGTTGCGTGGCTTCGATTTTTCTAATTGCCGGAACGGCGAGCATAAGTCCGTCAAGTGCATGGTGAGAGTTGGCGGCATTGTTAACTACGGCACCGCCGCCGGCGGTTCAAACACGGCGACGCTGATCGTTCCGGTAAAGGTTACCGACGCGAAGACGAAGGCGAAGCAGCGGAAGTAATAACCTATTTAATAAGAGCGGCTGCAGCGACGATAGGATAATTCTATGGTCGACAAATTGAAACAGAGGTAATTCCTGCAAACGCTGGCCCAAACCGGCAGCGTGAGCCGTGCCTGCCGCCTTCGGGTTATCGGTCGCCCTACTGCTTGTGGGTGCCGTGCGAGCAATCTGCCGCATACCGCGCCGTTCGCCACGCTGACACCACGTCGGAGCTGGATGTCCACCAACTGAGCGAACGTGAGCCGGCTGCGGGCTGCATCGTTCCATTGAGATTGGCCTTTTTGGTACACGACGCGCTGAAAATCGAGAATCGAAACGGGGACGTAGCTAGTTATTGCACCTTATGCGCCCTTTTCCCTTCCCATGGTGGCCGTTGGGCGGGTGTTGCACGCACCACGTTTAAGCTTGCTGCCGCCCGGCTCCGCTAATCACGACATTCGCGGACCCACAATGAAACCCGCAGAAAACGAGGTCGCCGGCGCTCCGCTCAAATAACAGTGAACAAGGATCAATGAACAAATCGTCGGAGATCCTGAACTTCAGGTTGTCGATCCGTGATCCCTGAAGGCCAAAATTCACAGGAGGCGGCAGAGGTAAACGGAGGAGATAGCCACGATCACGGATCAGAAATTTGGAAATTCCGATAAATTTACTCAGTATTCACTTCAAGGCCCGGCTCGATCCGATGGTGCCGTTCCACGGGCTTGATATTAAGTCTATAATGGTAATAATAGTACTTAAGATGATATGGAGCGTGATTTATGAATATTGGTATCGCCGAGTTTCGCTGCAATATGGCCGACCCGATTAACCGGGCGATTTACGCCGGGGAGCGGGTTATCATAACCCGCGACGGCAAGCCGGCCGTGGCGCTGGTGAACATGGATGATCTGCACTTGCTGGAGGAACTGGAGAATCAGGCCGATGCGAAGGCGGCGCTCAAAGCGCGCAAAGAAAAAGGCGGTATACCGCTGGAGAAAATTGAGCAGCGCTTAGCCAGGGCGAAAGCCCGTGGCTGAGTACCGAATTATCGTCAGGCCATCAGTGGATAAAATATTGCGAAAGTTGCCGGTGGACGTACAAAACCGCCTGGTGGCCGCCATGCGCGCCTTGGGGGCCAATCCGAGGCCGGTTGGCGTGGTGAAGATGCAGGGGGCTGAAAACCAATGGCGGATTCGCGTGAGCGATTACCGCATCGTGTACGAGATTCACGACACGGAGATAATGGTCTGCGTTCTGGCTATTGGGCACCGGAAGGACATTTACCGGAAATTCTGAGAACAGCGGCATTCAGGGCTACGCGGCGGACCAACAATAACTGTTGGCTAACGTAATGAAAACCCGCCCCAGCACCGAAACTACTGATCAATACTGAATTTACTGCCCAATACTGCAATTACTGATCAACGAAGTGAAACGGGGACGACGGGACTCGAACCCGCAACCACCGGATCGACAATCCGGTGCTCTAACCAATTGAGCTACGTCCCCTGGAACTTCCAGAGTTCCGTATATTACGGACAAGCTCACCGGCCTGTCAAGGAAGGCCCCGCAAGAAAAATCCCGGCATTCATGATCAGCAATCATTTGCTGTACCCTGCCATAAAGAGTATTCTTTGGTGGTTTTGCGCTCTGGAGCAGCACGATGAGTATCTCGACAGATTTAATGGCCCGGCATGACGCAGGGCTGATTGGCAATTATGGCAAACTTCCGGTCGTGCTGACACGCGGGCAGGGAGCCACGCTTTGGGATGCCGACGGTAAGGAATATCTTGACTTTTTTGCCGGTTTCGGCGGAACCGTTTTGGGGCATTGCCACCCTCGGCTTGTCGCGGCCATTACCCAGCAGGCGCAAAGCCTCTGGCAGGTGGGCAATCAATTTTACAGTGAACCGCAAATTCGCCTTGCCGAGCACTTGAAATCCAAAGCCTTTGATGGACGGGCGTTTTTCTGTCATAGCGGAGCCGAAGCGGCGGAAGCGGCCATTAAGCTGGCACGCATTTCCGCTGGCCCGGATCGCCCCAAAATTGTCACCATGAAAAAAGGCTTTCATGGCCGCACAATGGGAGCCTTATCGGCCACCGCTGGCCCCGCGCAAAATGGCTTTGCGCCCTTAGTCCCCGGTTTTGTGCATGTCCCCTTTGATGATCTGGCAGCCTTGGAGGAAGTGGTGGACGGCACGACCGCCGCAGTCATGCTGGAACCGATTCAGGGTGAAGGGGGTATCAATGAGCCGACCTACGGCTACCTGAAAGCGGTGCGGGAATTGTGTGACCGTTGCGGGGTGGTTCTGATTTTTGATGAAGTCTGGACGGGTGTTGGTCGCACGGGCCATTGGTTTGGACATCAGATATCGGGCGTGATACCGGATATTATGACGCTGGGCAAAGCCCTGGGCGGCGGCGTGCCGGTGGGGGGGATACTGGCAAGTCCGCGGCTGGCAGCGTTTTTCAAGCCCGGCACCCACGGCTGCACGCTGGGCGGCAATCCGATTTGCGCCAGCGTCAGTGCCGCGGTATTTGACGTTATTGAGCAGGAAAATCTGCTGGAGTATGCGCGCGCTTCAGGAGCGAGCATCCGTGATCACTTGGGCAGTTGTTCCGTGCGTCATAAGATTAAAGCCATTCGCGGTAGCGGCTTATTTCTGGGCGTAGAACTGACCATACCCGATGCGCTGCCGGTCGTGCGAAACGCTTTAGATAATGGCCTGATCATCAACGTCACACAAAAAAATGTCCTGCGGATTTGCCCGTCGTTGGTTATAACACATCAGCAAATTGAAAAATCTCTGGCAATTCTGGAAAAAGCGATCGCGGCAGTTTGATTTTGAAATTCAATCGGTACAATGGGTTCTGCATGCTGTTGTGCCCGGAGAATTTTTGATGTCTGCTAGAGAATGTATGAAGTGCTCGCGCCCCGCGTTGATTCACATCACCGATGTAATCACAAAAGGGCCGCCGTTAAAAGTTGTCGAGGTGCATTTGTGCCTGGAACACGCCATCGAAGCCGGGCTTATGGGAGCTCCGATCCTGGTTGGAAAAACGTCCTCAGGCAAGCTGATCAAACAAATTCCCATGCACCCGGAACTGGCCAAATTAAAACAGCTTGATGCCGCAGCCGGCGTTGCGGATGATGAAAATATTGCCGAGGCACCAGCGACCTGCCCAACCTGCGGGACAACGTGGGCGCAATTTCAAAAAGGCGGTCTTCTGGGATGCGCCAACGATTACACATTATTTGATGAGCCTTTGACCGATATGATTCGTTCCATGCATGAGCGGCACACCCAGCATACCGGAAAACTCCCGCCACAAAGCAGCGCCAGTGATACCATTCTCCGCGCCAGAAAAATCCAACTGGAATCGCAACTGGCGGCGGCGGTGCATGGAGAACGCTACGAAGAAGCCGCCCGCCTGCGCGATCAACTTCGTGCCATGTCAGAAAGCAGTACCTGAATGCTATGGTCACGCCCCCGCCAAAGTGCGGATATTTTCCACAACCGTAATAGGCCTAATTAGCTCAATGCGGCAGCGTTGAGTTGCTCGCGGAGATGCTGTTGGATAACGCGATTTACTTTGGTCCGTCGCGTTTGGCTCATTTATTGGCCCTGTGATACGGCCAACGCTTTCACCACTGCGGCATCACGGGCGGATAAATCGGGGTATTCCGTGACGCTGCCGACAT
>DAHXLH010000158.1:0-25124 GCA_027366115.1 Phycisphaerales bacterium | reverse complement strand
AGAGATAAGGAATTCCCGGCGCGCTCAAATGTATCGTCATAAAAAGAAGAGCGCTAACAAGCACCGCGTCGCGGGTCGAAAGCACTGTCTGAAGGCACGGCAACACGATGCCACGAAAAGCAAGTTCCTCAAATATGGCCGGTTGCACGCATACGGCTAGTATGATGGTTGTCCAGCCGTAGCCATTGGCCAGGAAACGGTGATCCAGATTAAAACTCCGGACCCCAAGAAAGCGACGTTCGCAATAAAGCAGGGTTGTCGCTGTCGCGAACATGACGACCGCAGCAACGGGGACCAGAGCGTAAACCCATAGGGGTGCCGGTCGGGTGAGGCTCGGAAGCCCCTTTTTCCGGAATAGCGCTACGGCGAAAAGAATGATGACGGAATCCGCCGCCTCCAAAATTAGGACCAATTCAACACGCTGTCCTGGCCGGGCTGCCGAAAGTAGGCCGATACCTGTAACCGCCATGATCAGAAAATAGAGAATCAATGCCTGCTGTAAATATTTCGTGCCGCTCCATAACGACCCCGATTTGTTCCCCGAGCCGCCGCAGACGCATTTTGGGCAGGCTTTCCAGTGTGACTGCCATTCTGAACCGCATCTTGGGCAGAACCGGTTCGCAACGGCCTGGCCCGCGCTGATATCGTCTGTCGTAACTGCGGCCGTTGCGGTCTCAGCTTTGGCATTTTTGCTGGGTATTACCATAGATGCGGTCTCCCCTATTTCTCCGGTAAGGAAAAAACACGCAGTGCTCTTCTCAACCGGAGTCCTTGAGAAGTTGCCGAATGCGAAGATCGGCTAGAACACCTCGCAAAAGTAAGATAACAAAGCTTAAGCTTATTAGAAGGCCGACGACAAATCCGAGCACACGTTGCACCACGAATGGCGCACTGCTTGGCAGCGGATCAATGGCAGTTAAGAAGACAATTAGCTCGAGCATGAAGATGCCCATGTAAACGGCCAGTCCGACAATCCCAGCCGCAAGAGCCGCGCGCCGTGACCAGATAAACAAGGCCCAATACGCAGTGCCCAGCCCGAGAACCACCGCGATAGTTGCATGGGCTCGTGCCGGAGATACCGTCCTTCCGATACTTCCAATGGCCGCAAAAACACAACCCATGGTCAGATGGAACACGGCGATTGAAAATAGCGCCCGAGTCGTGCGGGGCACTGTTGTGTTAATCTCGTGCAAAAACATAGCCCGTGCCGGCACCGTCAAGAGCTTTTCATTGGCAATCAGCAGCCGGGGTTTACCGTCTCCTGGCATGGGGAGAGCTTTCCCGCACGCATGGCAATAATGTCCCGGCTGTAAGCAGGCAGAACCACAAAATGCACACAGTATGGAGGCCACGGAAAATCGCTCCAGCATTGTCAACAGCGCTTTTCACGACTACCGATCCCGCTGATTGCACGGGGCATTTAAATTTCGCGAAAGGCACGATTAGTCGGAAGCTTACCCTGAGCCGCCCCATCAGGCAAGAAGCCCTGTCGCCCTAGTCGTGTTATACATGAGAATCGGACGAGGTTCTGGTATCATAGCGATTATGGTTAAACGCTTGCCGCATCTGGATGCCGCGCGAATTGGCGATGATAAAGCACTGGCGATTGCCGCTTATGGGGAATCGGTCTCGGCCTATCGTTATATCATTCTGACGGAAAAATCTACTACGGATTCACTGCGTGAAGCGTTTCAGGAGATGGTCCGGCAGGAAAATGCCCAGCGGGAGGCCATTCAGGCACTTTTAACCCAGCTTTTTCCGGCGGCCTGCTTTTTTCTTACGGCGGAGGATAAAAGCCTGGTTTGCGTGGGACCTCGCCTCGTGGATGCCCGCGATGATGCCCGCTTTGATGAAGCCATGCGCTTAATTGTGGCCAGCGAAAAACGCACCATCAGTTTTTACAGCCGATATGCCGCAGTAGCGGCCAATGGGCAGGTGAAGTCGCTCTTTGAGCAGCTTTACCGTGAAGGACTCCAACGGGTTAAGGTGCTGCGTGAGTTGTTTTCCACCGCCGGCAAGCCGATTACTGAAGCGTGCCCGATTCAATAAAAACAGAATCGTATTAATTTGGCTATCAAAAAATTCGTAAACCCCGTAAAATGATTCTCAGGTTTGTGTTGCGTTGTTTTGTTGTCCATTGGGTTTTCTGTCCGTGGCAGAGCTTTTCTTATACGTGTTGCAAGGCCCAGATAAGGGCCGGCAATTTGACTTTAGTGCCAATGAACCGGTGTTATTGGGCCGGGCCAGCGAACAGGTGCCCTTGGCGGATCTGACTGTATCCCGCCGCCATGCGCGATTGGAATGGAGCGATAACTCCTGGGTGCTTTATGATGAGGGCGGGGCCAATGGCGTATTTGTCAACGGCGTGCGGATCAATAAATCCTCGAAACTTAAGGTCGGTGATCAGATTCGCCTGGGCTCAACCCTGATGGTCTTCGGAGCACCGGTCCATAGTGTGAATCTGGCATCCAGCGATGAAGTCGATGCCGCTCCGGAAGGCAATCCCGGCGATTCCTCCATTATCAGCACCGTTCCCAGCAGTGATGATTCGGTCATTCTCGCGGCACCGGAACCCTCGCAGGTGGCCATGGCCCACTTCCGCGTGCTTTTACAAATTTCCAGCGCCATCGCCAGTGTCTTTGATCAGCAGCAACTCCTTAACAAAGTGATGGATCTGGTATTTGAACAACTGCGGGCCGACCGGGGATTTATCGGCCTGCTGGACCAGGAATCCGGACAGGTTGTTCCCGTGGTTGTGCGCTATCGTGATGAAGAACAAGTGGGGAAAATTGCGGTCAGCCAAACGATTATTCGCCATGTGCTGGCGAAAAATGAGGGTGTACTTTCCAGTAATGCCATGACCGATCAGCGATTCCTTAAAGGCAAGTCGGTTCATAATATGGCCATCCGCTCGGCCATTTGTGTCCCCATTAAGGGTCGCGAAAAACAACTGGGCGTTTTGCATATCGACTCCAGCGTGGCCAATTATTCCTATACGCCGGACCAGTTGCGGCTTTTGACCGCCATTGGATTGCAAACGGGATTAGCGATTGAAATTGCCCAGCTTTATCATGAGAATGTACAGCAGGAACGCTTGGCGGCCACGGGGCAAACGGTCGCTTCTTTATCGCATTCCATTAAAAACATTCTTCAGGGCATGCGCGGGGGTGCCGATGTGGTGGATATGGGCTTAAAGAGCAGCGATATTGCCCAAATCCGCATGGGGTGGGGAATTCTGCAACGCAATTTGGATAAAGTACAGGCGCTGACAATGAATATGCTGGCGTACAGCAAGCCGCGCACGCCAAGCTTTGAATTGACCAATCTGGCGTATGTGCTGGGCGAATGCCTGGAGCTGATGACCACGCAGGCCCATGACAAGAAAGTCACGCTGCTGACGGAAATAAATAAAGATCAACCGCCGGTTCCGGCCGATGCCGACGGTATCCATCAGGCGGTACTGAATCTTTTAACCAATGCGCTGGACGCGGTCGAATCGGGTCGCGGCGTGATTACACTTACCAGCGATGTTGACGCGGCGGGCCAGAACGCCATTATTGAAGTGCAGGATAATGGCGTGGGCATTTCGCCGAAAAATCTCAAGCAGATTTTCCAGCCCTTCTATTCCACCAAAGGACAAAAAGGCACGGGGCTGGGATTGGCGGTAACCAAAAAAATCGTCGATGAGCATGGCGGAAAAATTGAGGCCACCTCGCGCGTCGGCGGCGGCACCACCTTCCGCATAACCTTGCCGCTGAATAACCATAAACTTGCTGATTCTGATGGCACCATGGGCCCAAGAAGCTGATTTTTACAGCACCTCAGGCGCTGCCTATATTTTAGCTAACTTCGTGTGGCAGGCGGGAAATGCCGCATTCAAGCGCGCTACCAGATGAGAGAGCACCGGGTTTTCACTTTCGGCGTGGCCCAGCATAATGACCGCTACATCCGCGGCTTGAAATGCCAGTTGATCATGATGTTTGAGTTCACCGGTGATAATACAATCAATTGCCGCAGCGCCTTGCAGCGGCAACGTGCCGCAACTGCCGGCCATGATTCCCACAGTTTTAATGCGCCGGTTTTCTGCACCCCTCACGTGCAGGGATTTTAAGCCCAGCATCTTTTTGCAGCGGCGGCCCAGAGTTTTCAGTGTTTCTCCGCCACTGATATCCGCGATGCGGCCCATGCCGGGTTCCGTTTTTTCCCCCTCCATGACCAGCAGGTCAAAGGCGGGTTCTTCATACGGATGCGCGCGGCGCAAAGCCGCGATTACAGCCGGCACGCAGGATTCCGGAACAATGGTTTCAAAACGAATTTCCCGCACAAATTCCAGGCGGCCACTGGTGCCGACCGCCGGTGATGTGGAACTGTCCCCGAAGAATGTGCCGGTGCCAGGCGTACGAAAACTGCATTGCGTATAGCGGCTGAATGTACCAATTTTTCCTGCACCCGCATCAAAGACCGCCGATGCCACTTCCTCCACATGATTCTCCGGCACAAATACCACAAGCTTAAGATGTTTCTCGGCGGGCGGTCGCAACATAAGCGATCCACGCGGCGATAAACCCAGCGCCTGCGCCAACACATCATTGGTACCACCATGAGCCACATCCAAAGCAGTGTGGGGGCTGTAAATCCAGATTTTATTTTGTGCCAATTCCACAGCCAGGTCGGCCGGCGTATCCCCTTGCACACATAACCGGTCAAGCGGTTTGAAGATCGGAGGATGATAGCAGATCAGCAGGTCAATTTTCTGAGTCAGGCATTGATCGCGCACGGCCGGAGTTAAATCCAAGGCGATGAGAATATGCCGAATCTTCTGGCGTTCACGTATCTCTCTGCGGGGGCCAACCAGCAGTCCAACCTTGTCCCAAGGCTCGGCAAAATGCCCCGGAATAGCGGTATCGAGATAATCCAGAATAGTTTGCAGAGTGGCGATGCCGTTGAAAGCGACTACATGGCCTGCCGTCGCGGGCACGGAAGCACGTTGGGCCGACACTCGTTTTCCGGTCTTCGGAGATTTAACGCGCTGGGCCATGGCTCTGCTCCTGAATAAAGGCATTGTACAAGTTAGCCAGACGTTGGGTCAGCACCCCCGGTCTTCCATCGGCTACGGTGTGCCCCTCAATATGTGTTACAGGCATTACACCCATTATAGCGTTGGTCAGAAATATTTCTTTAGCGGAAAGCACATCATGGATGGTCATCATTTTTTCCGTAGCGGAAATACCATTTTCCGCACACAGTCGCAGAACGTGTTTGCGGGTTATTCCCGGCAGTGCCAGGCGCGGCGCAAAACTCCCTGTATTACCATCCACCGACGGAGCCACCGGTATCGGAAATCGGCTCGGCGGCGTGGCAAAAGTACCATCCGCAAAACCAATAAAGATATTACTGACACACGCTTCGGCTAACATTTTATCCGCGTTGGTAAACCAGAGCGCCTCGCCGGCATGAACCTCGCGGGCTTCACGCAAAGCCAAAAGGCGATCCATGTAGCTGGTGGTTTTATGCCCGGTAAGCGGTCCCAGCGGATTTTGCGCATATTGAGAAATAATCACGGCCATGCCGTTTTCATACAAAGCTGCCGGATAGGGTTCAAAGGGAATTGCCGTGAGCATCGTGGTTAATTGCGGGTCCGTGTTTTCTCTGGTGTCGCCGCGGGTAACGGTGATGCGTACACGGGCGTCGCGAATATTATGCAGTTCAAGCAAATCCGCGATCCATCCGTTGACAATAACCGGATCAAGTTGAATATCCAGACCAAGACACTGACCACTTTCGCTAAGCCGTTGCAGATGGTCCGCGAGATTTAACGCGGTGCCGTTGAGCACTCTCAGGGTTTCAAAGAGCCCCGCCCCATGAAGTAATCCGGCATCGAAGGAGGAAATGTTCGCATCTTCCACCGGTGTAATGTGCCCGTTAAGTACGACATAATCCGTCATAAATTCGCTCGCTTGTCTTTATTTACACTATCACGTTGGCCAGCATTCGGAAAGCCGCAGGAACTCATCCGGTGCAAGAGCCTCTGATCGGCGGGACGGGTCAAAGTTCATGGCCCGTAGTTTTTCCAGCACCTGCCCTGCCATGGGGGCATCAAAGGAATGGCGGATGGCATTGCTGATATTTTGCCGCCGGTGCGAAAACAGGTTGGATACTGTGCACTGCAATCGCCGCACATCTCCGATACGTCGGAGTTTTTCCGTACTGGGGATAATTCGCACCAATGCTGACCTTACTTTTGGCGGCGGCCAGAACGCTCCCGGCGCAATATTGGCCAGTACTTCCACCTCCGCCATTAGCGCAATTAATACAGATAGCGATCCGTAATGTTCCGTACCCGGAAGCGCTCGCATGCGCTGCCCGACTTCCCACTGAACGGTAAACACCAGACGTTCGAAACACACAGGGGCGGCGGCACAATTTCCCGAGTTAAAGGCACATTGGGCCGCCAGGATATCGATAATCAAGGGACTGGCGACATTATAAGGCAGGTTGGAAACAAGCTTTACAGAACCGATGGATCCCACGGGCTTTAATGCCAGCAATGCCTGAATTACCAAATTATTCAGGCAATGTTTGCCGGCCAGCACATCGCCGGGCATCCACTGTACATTGGCCAATTTCTCCCAATAGTGACTGGCCGCCGCCAATAACGGAGCATCAACGTCTACCGCCAAAACCGCTGTAACCAGCGGCGCGATTCGCGATGTCAGGTTTCCCGGGCCGGGGCCTACTTCGAGAATAATATCATGGCAATCAAGTGCGGCGGCGGCAATGATCTGATCTAATATCCGCTGATCCATCATAAAGTGCTGACCAAGGCGACGCGTAGGACGCTTGCCCGCCGCAGTGAGTATGTCTTCAATTTCTTTTCGTTGCATCAGTGGATTCCAGATCGCGGGGTCGCCAGAATGGCCAGGGCATGGCCTTGCGTGCTAAGGCTCGGGCACAAGCTCAAAAGTCAGCGCTGCGGGCTGTGCATGGCCTGTAGCATCCACCGACGGCCCGCGAACGACCAGCTTGTCGATCACCAGTTTGCGATGATTGAGTCGCAATTCCGTCGGGAAGGGCTTGCCTGAAAATATGGCCGCAACCGACTGAACAATTTGCGGCGTAGCGAGCCGGGCATACTGCGGGCCGGAATACACATCAATAATGTTTTCCACCACCGGTGCCAGGCGCGGCAAGAACGTTTTCAAACGATCCGTCAACAGCGAAGGAGGTAACGGCACATCGCCTACGTGTAAAGAATTAATGGTTATACGCGCCAGAGGTGGAGCGCCCGCCGTGGAAATTAATCGCACATTCACCCCCGCGCTGGCCACAGGATGGCCCGGTAGTTGGCTATCGCGCGCGGCAAAGGTAATTTGATTATCGGTAAACCGGACAAACGGATCCGTTAAGCCGCCCGGGTTGTGCCGAGTTTTCGATTTTTTGTCCACGCCATAGGCTACTGCCAACAGGCTGTTGATTTCGTGCTCGCTGATGGTCCAGGTAATGGTACCCGGATCAGGCTTGCGCAATTTATTTCTCAAGGCCATCAAGGACGCTTGAGCATGATCAGCCTGATTATAAACCGCATCATCCATCGTATGAATTGGCCGATACCAGGACGGTGGAAGAATTATCAGAGCTATGACGGCGGCGAAAATCACGACGATCAGAACCAGTACGGCCAATATCCAGGCTGTACTGGATTTAGGCCGGTAGCGCCTGCCTGAAAACAAAGAGCGGTGGTGCCCTCGCCCGGAAGCGGGTGTTGGGGTCATAAAAGTCTCCAAGTCATGACGCACCAACCGCTTCCCGCGATGAGGTTGAATACGGTTTTGGAAGCGTTACGTGCATGGAGTCATGCAAATGCAGCTTTTGAAATGCACCAGCGTTTAGTTCAATAGCGTAGCGGATCGGCTGCCCGCTGGGATAAAGTTTTTTACCGTGATCCGGCGGCATGAAGTCGTGCCGCACGATGACGCCCTGTTGATTCAGAAATATTAAATCCAGCGGGATCAAGGTATGTTTCATCCAGAAAGTTTGCGGACCGTTGTGTGGAAAGACGAACAACATGCCGCAGTTGTCAGGCATTTTACGAATATACATCAGGCCGCGCTCGCGCGTGCGCGGTGATGCCGCCACCCAGAGCTTGACGGTTTTATTTCCCAGTACCACGCTGACGCGCGGAAGCTTGGGATATTGAGCCGCCTCGCCACGCACCCCGTGATCTTGCCCCGCGAAAAAGGCCGCAACCAGCACGATTGCCAATAGGATGGCAATGGCCCCGTAGCGCACCAGTCGTCGAGCGTCCGGACACTCGTTAAGCGTTTCATTGGGTTTCATTACCTGCATCCTGATAACCACTGCCCATCTTAGATATTGTAGCGTGGAGGAGACTTTTTTGCAGATGAAACAGGCGATAATCCGGTTACTTAGTTGGCGGGAATAATATTAGACACTCGCAGGCCCTTTTGCGGGATGGACGCAACGTGTCCATCGCAAAATGCGGCATTGGCGTCGCCAGTAGTAGGGGAATACGAATTATGGCGATAGCGCAGGCCCTGATGATTAATAATGGCTGTCGTAGCATCAGTATTGCCCGGATTGACTGGAATAACCGTGGAACTCGTATAGCTACCGTACTGCCAGGATAATTGGCTGGGCGTCCACGTAAATAAAAAGGAGGCACAGTTGCCGCCGGGAAAACTCTGATTGGTATCACCGATCTCAATAATCTGCGCCGGGTCAGGTATGGCGCTGTAATGGAGGCTTTGATTGAGGGCCATGCCGGTAATGGGATTGGTAATTGGAGTCAGAAACACATTGGGATTGGCCGCGTAATTAAGACCCCACTTCGCAGTCATGGGCTGCTGCCGATCCGGGCACCAGAATATGGAGTCCCATTTATCTGCTAAATCAGGAGGAATATTTTCGCCAATCACGCCATTGTTAGCCGCCGTCACGGGCGGCCCAACTAAAAGGTAAAAATCCAGATTCGCCCACTCGCCAAAATATGAATTAAATCCGCTTACCGAAAAATCCGGATTGCCATAAGTTCCATAAGGTAATACCCCCTGCGACTGATTGATATACAGCAATGTAATCTGCCCCAAACTGCGCAGACTCGCTGCACAGGCCGCCGTACGCGCCAATTCCCGCGCTCGGGAAATTGCCGGGAGCAATATGGAAATCAGAATCACAATAATCAACAACACTACGAGCATTTCTATAAGGGAAAAGCCATGGAGGTTTTGACGCCTGACTCCGTCCGCCCTGGCGCGGGTTAATATCCTGCCATGTGGGATACCACTGCGTTGGTAATTGTTCGACATCATGAAGCCTCGCATGCAGCTTGCACCCGGCCAATAACACTGGCCGTCAGCGCAGCAGTACACATGTCCTATCGGCTAACACCAGGAAACTATTCAGGCCATATTATTTTTGGGACGTTGGCAGAGCGTGGGTTGGCACGTTATCGGGCTGATTTACGGATACGCCCCGCATTATCCGCCAGAACCGATAACTAATAATCGGTCAATGATTTCGGAGGGAAGGCCGCACGAAGAGCGTTAAGCACCGCCAGCAGGTCAATAAATTCCTGGGCTACCGCACCCGCGACCGGCGGCAACAAGCCAAATGACGCTAATATCATGCCGATGAGACTTAACGCCATGCCGCCCAGGGCACTTTGCAGCGCTACATTTCTCATGCGGCGGCTGATATGAAAAAACTCATCCACTTTTTTTAGCGAGCTGTCCATGATGACCGCTCCGGCGGCCTCGGTGATGATTTCACTATTTTGACCCAGCGCCACGCCCACCGTAGCCGCCATCAACGGCGGAGCGTCATTGATGCCATCACCAATGTAAAGCGTGCGGGCTTTAAGCGTTTCGGCTTTTACAATATCCAGCTTTTGTTCCGGTGTCTTGCCGGCATGAACTTCCGTAATACCCACTCGATTGGCCAGATATTGCACTTCCGATTCCTGGTCACCAGATACCAGCATCAGGCGATCAAAGCGATGCTGAGGCCCGAGATGTTTAACAAATGATGCGCCCTCGGCTCGAGGCTCATCACGGAACTGAAAGCTTGCGCTATAAGCTCCATCAATGAGGACCATACATTCCAGACCGCCGCCGTGCTGCGGCAAAAAGGCACTGGTCGAAGGATCACGGTTTAAGAGTTGCCGCCGGCTGCAAATGTCCACCTGATGTCCATCAATGATGCCGTGAAGTCCCACGCCCGGCGGTTCGCTTATCTCAGAAGCCTCGCGTTGCGGCAGTCCGGCATCCGCCGCAGCTTTGATAATGGCACCCGCCAGTGGATGTTTGGAATACCGTTCCAGTCCGGCCGCGAACATCAGGCTTTCATCACCGTCGGTGCCGGTCCTCTTGTGCACGGAAGTGAGTGTTGGTTCGCCGTAGGTCAGTGTTCCGGTCTTGTCAAAAATCAATGTGCGACAAGCATCAACCTGTTCAAGCACGACGGGCTTTTTGATAATAATGCCCCGGCGGGCCGAAAGGGAAATCGCCCCGATAACCGCCACTGGAATGGCAATTAACAGTGGACAGGGCGTCGCGATGACCAGCACCGCCAGGAAGCGCACCGCTTGGCCGCTTACCAGCCATGCCAGAATGGCCACGGCCACCGCCAGCGGAGTATAAAAAGCACCCAGTTGATCTCCCAGGCGTCGCAGTTTCGGGCGGTCCTGCTCGCTGGTCTTCATGACCTGCATGATTTTTGCGTAGCGGGAATCCACCGCCAATTTCGTGGCTTGGATATCCAATACGCTTTCGCCATTGACCGCGCCGGAGAGCACGCTGGAACCGGGAGTCTTGGAAATCTTAAATGGCTCGCCGGTTAAATACGCTTCATCCATTACGCCGTGCCCTGCAATGACCACACCATCCACGGGGCAAAGCTCGTGGGGAAACACCTGCAGTTGATCTCCTATGGCTACATCGTGCAGTGCCACATCCATGATTCTGCCTCCCTGCTTTTTATGAGCGATCAGCGGCATGCGGCCAGCCAGAGCACGTAACACCGAAGAGGCGCTGCCCACGGCATAACGTTCCAGTGTTTCCCCTCCGGAAAGCATCAGCACCACCAACGCCCCGGCCAAATATTGATCCAGCAACGCGGCCGTGACAATCGAGATTCCCGCCAGCAAATCAGATCCGAACTGCCGATGCACCAATTTAACCAGCAGCTCCCCCACCAAAGGAACGCCGCCGATGGCCAGTGTAAGAAGCAACGGTACATCATAAACGCGCGGCGTAACATGGATGGCGAAACGCAGAAACAAATTCGTGCCGATGCCCAGAATGGCCAGAGCCGCGATGATCATCTGTCGCCGCCCCCAGAGGGTACGCCAGTGAAATGGACCAACTCTGGGGGCCAGAGCTTCTTCCGAGCCGGCACGTCCCGGCGTGCCGCTATTGTGTATATCTTTATCCATTTGAGGTATTTTAACCGATAATTAGGTATTGCCAAGCATGCGATCAATGGCGAACCCGCCATGATGGCAACATCTAATGAGACTTGCGGATCATCCGGATCATTTTGAGATTAATGGATATAAATTTAAGGAACTGCCAAGGCACAAACGTTCTGAAAAATCGTGTCGATCGGGTGGGCCGAGGGGCAAACGCAAGCAAATCATCATTTTTCACGTCAATTACTCCGGAATCAGCCACCAAAAAGGTTTGGCTTTCGCCTTGTAAATAAACATATAATGCAGAATCTTTTTGATCCAATGCCCGGCCGAGCCAATCTCGCCAAAAGTAAACTGCAAATCGCGGCCATATTCGGGAAATTTTTCAAAGTCCGGAACAATGGGGAACATGGTCATCGCAACCGCGGTTCCCGACCAGAAGTTGGCACCCGCCGAGGCCACGCACGCCGCACCCAGTTCGGCCATGGAAGCGGTCTTTCCGCCATGTCCGGATTGACTTATTATCCGATCCACAATGGTATTGGCCACCACACGTCCCATGATTGCCGACGGCATGCCCGTGCGCGGCGGGGCCGGGGAAATCGGTGTTCCCTTCACACTGGTTCGGGGCCGGGAAATGGGATGGGGCGGAGCAAAAGCAATCCCGACCGCGAAGATATTACCGTATTTCGGATTCTGATAAGTGCGCGGCCAGTCCGCGGCTTTCCAATCGCGATACTCTTTTTTGGTGTAGTTGGCATCCACCTTCATAAACCCGCTGGGAACAAAAAGCTCAGAGGTGATATCCTCGCCCGCACGATTAAAAGCTTTTAAGCCTGTCCCCGTGAATGGCGGCAACAGCATGGCAAAATCGTAGGCAGTCTCATGGGTTTCGCCATCGAGCGTTTCGCAATAAATTTTATCGGCTTCAATTTTTTGCACATGCGCGCCGGAAATCCATTGGATACCACGCTCCGTGAACAGAGACTCGGCAAACGTGGAGCTATGCACCACATACCCGCCCCGCTTGAAATACATGCCATCGACACCAAAATCACCCAGTTGTGCTTCGTTGGTTATGAATACAATGGTAGCCTTATCCCGCACACCATGGCGTCTAAGTTCAAATTCCACATTCAGCACATACTCAAAGGCGGCACCTTCACACGTACACAGGCCGTGCCCGGTGCCAATGACCAGCGTTTTCCTGACCCCTTTTTTCATTTCCGCAATGCAAGTCAAAAAGGCGGATGACGCTTTCTCCGCATGTTCATTGGTACACACGGATTGCGTAAAGGCCTCCGGACCAAGCCCGGCGGTGGCCGCAAAATTTAACTTAGGGCCGGTGGCATTGATAAGATAATCGTACGACACCTGTTGCTTGGATCCTTTTTGGTCGCCGGTGGTAAGTTCCACCGCCACGCAAGGTTCGGCCCCGGTATTTGCTCCGGATCCCTCCGGATAAAGCTCCACCGCTTTTCCCTGAATAAATTCAATGCCCATGCGCTCATACACCGGCCGTAAGGGCACAACCACTTCGCTGGATTTCATGGCCCCCACGCCCACCCAGATATTCGATGGTATCCAGTTATAAATATCTTTAGGCGATACCACAATGACGTGATGGGAGCGCGGCAATCTACGCCGTAAAAACAACGCGGCGGTGTGTCCCGCAATTCCGGCGCCCAGAACAACTACTCGAGCCATAAGAATTACCTCGTCATCCGACGGTACTACAGCTTTTTATCGTTGCGTTAAGAATATTAATTAAGCTACGGTTCTTGTCCGCATAGCTTGTGTACTGGGAGTTCCGGGACGGAAGTCTCAATACCCATCGCTTAGTTGTCCATCCATGCCCCTGTGCCAAGCGCACCAACGCACTACTGTTGCGTGCATTGTACCCATCGGTGCCCAACGAGCAAACAAGCGATAAATACAGTCGAGAAATATTATGAGGCGGTGGCCGAAACGCGGGGCTTTCCCAGCACTTTTCCAAAGAGCCATTTTTCAGCATTGGTGCGGTATAGCTTTTCCAGTACCTCGGCGGGCAAATTCAGCCCGTGCAATTGCGGAATACCGTTATCGGCATCCGGATCTTCAATCGGAGATTCTCCATAATAATTAGTTTCCCACTGCTTCTGATGCACCCAGTAGCGACTGGCATAGTGGTCAAAATCATATTTTTCGCCAACCACCAGATCACTACCGAATACGATCCGGTCCTGATTGCGGATAAAGAAATCCCGCACCGGCTCCAGCGGCTGCTGGGCAATACCGCGGATAATCCATTTGGTGGCGCTGGAATCCACAATGTAATGTGGGAATCGGTCGAGACGGAGTTGCAATTGCCCCAATTCCTCCACGCTGCCGCCAATATGCGCACCAAGATGCACACGATCGGGATATTTTTCCAACATGCGGTCGAGCATGGCAAATTGCTCAATAAAACTTTTCTGCCCATCCTTTGGATCATATTTTTTTCCCTCTCCGAACCAGGCCTTAGGATCACCCACATGGGTCATGAAGTGATAGCCCAGATCATACGCCTGCCGCATGATGCCTTGCATTTCCGGATGATCAAGATTCATGCCCATGCGCTTTTGGGTGCCAGGGGCATTGTGAAATTTAATTAAACGGGAACCGTGCTCATAAAATGCATCAACGCGCCGCCGCCACTCTTTTATAAAATCCTCGCCGGGTCCCAAATTCTGCCATTTGGGAATGGCAATGAATTCAAATCTCCCGGGAAATGCTTCGCGCAGAGCCTCCACATCTTCTAACGGAGCCATCGTCCAGATTCTTCCAATACCGTAGGCATCCGCGGCGCGAAGAAATTCCCGCGTCAGCGCCGGCTCGCGCGTATGGGTATGGGCGTCAATAATTAAGCCGGGAATTTTCCGTAGCGGCACGGCACGGTAATTAATTCCCAAACGATTATGTGGGAGTGCCGCTGGTGTCGTGTTGGTCGTACTATCGGTCATGATTTTTCCTGAAATTACACAGTCTGGCATTTCATAATCCTGCGGCACCGGCAGTAGCCATCCACCGGCCGCTCTTGGCTAATTGTAGGCGAGATATTACAGCCGGCTACTTCCCGGCCGGTTTTGTGACGGCACGAGTTTTCGGCCAGGGATCCACGTTGGTCAGCAACGTGACCCGCACCATCCGCCCTTTTGCTATCTTCATGCCATTAAACCAATCCCAGACGTAATACCGAATGTGCTTCTTTTCTAAGTAAGCCACCGTTCGCCGGTCCGCCGCAACACAATATTTTTGCGCTATCCGCGCTGGGGCTTTTCCCGAAGCGTTAAATCGGACATTGGTCAACAATTCCTGCGGATTGGCGAAGAAATGGACATGAGCATCCGCATAAAAGACCAGACTCGGTTCGGTGTAACCAACGGCACCAAGTTCAAAGCCTTCCGCACGCAGGCGCCGCATCTGCTGCCCCGCGTCGCGGCTTAACTGCAAGGCTTTGATACTTGGCAGCGTTGAAATATCCGCAATCATTAATGTAAGCCCAAAGCACAATACCGTAACATAGGGCCACGCCGGGCGGTTCCAGGAAATGGCACCCGCCGCTCCGGTGGCAACCAGTGCTGCGGCCAGCGGAACCAGATGATAAAACTGCTGAGGATGATGCGGTACAAACATTTTCCACCCCCCCACCACAGCGCCCATACCCATGCCCAGCCAAACCGCCATCCACACCCACCGTGCCACCGCAAACCATTTAGGCGACAGCACGTCCGTCATTCTATGCCAACTTTGTACCAGCGTATCAGCGCAAAGGATCGCCAGCGGGATAAATAACGGCAAGACATATTCCACCATCTTGGTGACAAAACACTCAAAAATCAGCCACGAAGGAATAATCCACGCCAGAATAAATTGATAGGGCGATGGGTCAATGGACATCACCAGCTTGCCGCGCACACGCCGTATGGCGTGATAAGCCGCCGGCACCAGCAACACACTCCACGGCCAGAATATTGCCCAGATTACCAGCAGGTAAAATCCGAACGGCTCACCGTGGCCCTGCAGTCCGCTGGAGGTGCGTTGCACCAGGTTCCGCAAGAGCATTTTCTCAATAAGCTGTCCGTGGGTGGCGTGCCACGCGGCGATGAACCATGGCAGCACCAAAACGATTAAAACGCCCAAACCCATCAGCGGGCGCAAGCGCCGCCACCAGCCCCAATTGCCTTTACGAACCAATCCAAAAAACAGCTCCGGCAAATGAATGACGCGCCCCAAGCCCGGGCTTTTCCACCAGTCGCGCCAAAGATCAGTTGCCCGGCCGGTAGTCATGGAAAGCGTCATCATCGTGGCCAGCACAAAAATGGGCGTCACGCCCTTGGTCATAATGCCCGCTGCCAGGGAAACCCAGAAAATCAGCACCACCCCAAACGGCACATACCCCCGTGCGGCCACATGCGATTCATTAAGTAACTCGCCACCGGCGGAATCCGTAAGGTCATCCACGCGCGGACGTAATTTCGGCACGCCATCATCGGATGTCTGCGAATCCCACGCCTCCCAGACGCAGGCCATGCACACGGTGGTGAAAAAGATCAGCACGGAATCCGCTGTAGCCATACGGGTTTCCACGAAATAAAGCGATGCCACCGACAACATCAGCGCCGAAAGCAAACCCGTCGCCCGGCCAAAACGTCGCCCCGCCATCCAATACACCACCAGAAGAGTCAACGTGCCAAACAGCACGCTCGGCAGCCGCGCTGCCATACCGCTGACGCCGAAAATTTTATAACTGACATCCATCAGCCAATAAATCATCGGCGGCTTTTCCGGGCGAAGTACACTGTTAAAACGCGGAACAATCACATCCCCGGAGCGCAGCATTTCCCGCGCCGCGGTGGCAAACCGTGGCTCATCGCGGTCAAAGAGCGGAATGCGTGCCAGCCCCGGCAGATATAATGCCCCCGCCAGCAGAGCAATCAGCAGCGCATCTTCCCAGTTCCACCAGCGCTTAACCACTTTTTTCTTTGCAACTTTTTCCGGCATTTAATTATCCAGCACGTTTTTTCAATGGACGCCCGATCGGCCGGAGCTTATGTTCCGTGTTTGTTTTCTTCGCGATCCTGGCACTCCACTGATCGTCCCCTAAAGGCCGGGCACGTTTCAAACTCAGTTCAAGGCGGCCGCGCACGGCTTTGTCCAGCGGCTTGTTGACGATTTTTTTCCACCGCTCCGGCCGGTCAACGGGCCACGCGTCAAGCAGTTGCCGGGCCGGCTTTTTCTCGCAACCGAGACTCGAAAAAGCCCAATCCTCGGCACGCTGCACGAGCCGCGCGCGCAACGGGATGGCTTCGATATATCCAACGAGCTGAACAAAATCATCCCCTTTTTGCACCGGCAGACTTTCGTACCGCCCCTGATACACTTTCCCCTTCGAGCGCGGATAGCGTGCCCGATATCGCTTGACATGCGTATTGGCCACCCAGGACATATATTTGGACAAATCCGTTTTTCCGCGGGGCCGCAAAATCATGTGCCAATAGTTGGGCATCAGGCAAAAGCTGAATACTTCCACCGAGGCGTGGGAGGTTGCTTCAATAAGCAATTCCACAAATGCATGAAAATCGTCCGAGGAGCGAAATAGCGTCTTGCCGGTTCTCCCGCAATTGGACACGTGATAAATAACGCCACCCATGGCGGCCCGCGCTGTCCTCGGCATATTGATACCCTGTCCTTTCTTGTGTCAGACAAAAACCGGTCGTTACCACAACGGCTCCATTTTTGCCTTATTTCTTCTCTTTCACAACCGGAGCGGCGCTGGCTTTAGAAATAAAGAGGCTTTTCAATATATTTTCACCGCTTAACTCTTCTCCGCTTATGGCCATAGCCAGCAATTCGCCGCCAAGAATATCTGGAGCAATAATCAGATCCGGCCCCACGCGTTGAATACGCTGCAGATTTTTACTGTTCTTCACCGCAGCCACCGTACGGGCGTTGCCTGCCAATTCCTTGGCCGCCATGACGATAAAAGCGTTTTCACTATCATCCGCACGTAGGGCCAGAATTGCCAAGGCCTTTTCGCCACCGGCTTTTCGCAGTATTTCTATGTCGGACGCGTCCCCCACGAGCATGTCTGCGGCATCCATCCAAGGTGTATCCGGCTCTTTAGGCACAATGACGACCACCGCCAAGTGCCGGGATTTCAACTCTCGGTAGGTATTATGCGACAATGAATTATCACCAATAACAATATAATGATCCTGTTTCATACGCCGTTTTTCTCCAGCCAACAGGCGCTGCATACGCCCATTGACCAGCGGCACAATCACCGCGGAAATGGACGTGGCAAAAACCGTTATACCTAGAATAATAAGAGAAATGACAAAAAACCGCGCGTCGCTGCTCTTGGGTACAATATCACCATAGCCGACAGTCGAAAGCGTGACCACTGAAAAATAAAGCGCCTCCGTTAAGTTCGTTATCGCCGGCGTAAAGCCCTGTCCGAGAACAAATGAACCAAAAACGCTGTAGCCCAGAAGCAGTATCACACTCATCAGGCTGAACATGGTTCCTGCGGCCAGACTTGATTTTGAAAACTGGCGATAAAACAGGATCAGCGCCACCAACACCACGCCATTAAGCAGCGCCAAGGCCCCCCATTGGAAATTTGCCTGATGCAGAATCAGGGCCAACGTTGCCGCCGAGATAATCAGCGCTATAACCCACGCCAAACGCGAGCGAAATGCCAATCCGAATGACATGGCCAGCAGCACGGCTCCCGCCAGCGCTTCGGGTAATCCGCCCAGTCCCGGAACCAGGGCAATCTGACTGATATGTAACACCGGTTTGAGCTGCTTGAGAAGCGGAAATGCCTTAGACAACCGCGACAGGCCGTCCAGCAGATTGAGTAAGCCCAGAATTCCCGCTGCGGCAGCGATCGGCAAATGAGGAAACCAATGATCCAGCCCCATGCGTCGGCGCGCCTGCTGCATGAGCCGCCCTATCCGCTGGCGAAAACGATACCGCAGAATTGGAGCTTTCTACGGCATTAACCGTTCCTTAAACGGGCCAGGGTGTTACGGAACCTCGGCGGCGGCCCCATTCTGCAAAGCCTACTGAAAGGCCTAAGTTTTTCCCATTCGCGAAGCGTCATCAATTCAAACTCACGTGACAGGCGGCCGTGCGACCATCACCCTTAATTACCTCAAAAATAATTTCCGGCTTGCCAGGAGTTGTCTCGGCTTTCGTGACCAGCTTTTTGAATGCGACAATATCATCAACGCGGTGGTCATCCACACGCGTGATAATGTAACCGGGCTGCACCGGCGTGGTTCCCAGCGATGCGGGCTTGCCGTTATGTACCAGAACCACGTAAACCCCCTTCTGCGTCAAGGGAAGTTTACGAGAATAAGCGTCTATAAAGGCGAGATTATGCACGACCAAGCCAATTTTGCGATCATAATATCGCGGTAAACGGCTTGGGGGCGTGGGAGCCTGTCCCACAGTTATGGTAATGGTCTTCGGTTTTCCATTGCGCAGAATGCCCAGTTTAATAACCTGCCCGGGTTTTAATTGCTGCATTCGGTGCTCGAAACGCTCCACCATCAACGCGGCCACTGGGGTATGAGCAAACGGCTTTCCATCCACAGTGAGAATAATATCGCGAGACTTCAACCCGCCTTTAGCGGCCGGCATTCCCGGAATAACCTGCCCCACCATTAATCCCGACCGTTGCTTAATGTTGTATAGCTTCCGCACGGCCGATCGCAGGCCGCTGCTGTCCAGGGTGCCGAACCAGGGAATTTTGGCCACGAATCGCTTGGTTGGAATATCGGTCAAATCCTGTTTAAAGGAGTTATACCCGATAAACATGCCAACCTGCTGATTATCCCGTAGCGTAACCGGAACGGATCGGCCCAGCAGAGTCAGGATCATGCCGTCCCCCGGATTGGGCACTGTTAGGCCAATGAATTTTCCCGTGCGGTAATCAAAAACCGGACTGTTGGCATCCGTAAGACCAAAGGAATCTGTCGCAATAAGCGTATGAACCAGAGGAATCATCGCCTTGATGCGGTTAACGCCCACAAAGGCTCCGTAGGCCTGATCCTTACCGAGCCGTCCAACCGAGAAAACACGTTCGGCAAGATAGGGCTTGGCGGTAGCGGAAAACTGCAACGGCGTTGCCGCCAGCGGCTTAAGCGCACGGACATAACAGAACAAGCCGTCCACCGTCCGCCCAAGATATTGAGCGGAAATTTTGGGCATATCTCCGTGGACAATGCGGATTTTCAAATGGTGGATGTAATCCAACGGGATATCTTGTGGGATAAGATCCGATGATACCAGCACCACGCCCTTTTTATTCAGCACCACGCCCTGACCGCTGACTTTGTTGGTTTTATGAAATTCATTCTCAGCTGTGTATTGCACCACTACAATACTGCGGGCAATCTCAGGAACCAGTTTCGCCACCTTTGGCGCTGCGGAAGCTGTCACACAGGCCGCCAGGATTCCCGCCGACAGGCTCACCAGTGCCGGCACACGATGCAATGTTGAACGATCATTCATAGTATATTTCCTGATATAAAAAAGTTAGAGGTCATTTCCAAAGCATATCCCGCAAGCTTTAATTTCCGCTGCCGGGACTGAAAACCAATGTGCGCTCCGAACGTCCCCGTTTTACCACAACAGCATAGGGCCTTTTCGTTTTAGCCATACGGTCCGCCAGAACTTTGAGTTGCAAGCTATCCACGATACGGCTGCTGCCTACCCGGCGGATAATGTCGCCATCTTCCATCCCGGCGGCATCGGCAATCGATCCGCTTTGCACGCTGGTAACCAGCACCCCGCGAATCATTTTCATCTGCTGCTGCCGCAGATACGCATCGGTAAGGTTCCGCACCACGATTCCCCACGGCTTAATCTGGTGCCGCGGAGCAATCACACTTTCCAGACGTTGCGTAAAAACATAAAGCGTTTTCCGCTGGATCTTTGAACCGTCACTCATACGCTCCACCCGCAATGTGATTTTGGAACCGATCGGCTGATCGGAAATATACCGCCGCACAGCGGAAACCTGCTCTGGAAAGCGGCAATTAGTCGGGTGGCCGTTGACTGATAGCAGCACATCCAAGGCATGCACACCCCCCAGGGATGCCGGCGATTCATGATCCACTGAACGGATCAGCACGCCGGTTTGGGCCGGTAAATGATAAAAATGGCTCAGCCCCAGCATGGGTTCAAGTTCCAACCCCACATAACTGCGCGCCACCTTCCGATATTTCAGCAGAGATGGAATCACGCGGCGCGCCACGTTAATCGGAATGGCGAATCCCAAATTGTTGGCCGAGGGATCACCACGAGTGTTAATGCCGATGACTTGCCCGCGTAAGTTAATCAGCGGCCCTCCGGAATTGCCCGGATTAATGGCCGCATCGGTCTGGAGCCAGTTATTGAACCAGCCGGTCTCATAGCCATCAATGGTGGTGGCGTTAAAAAATCTGTCGGTATTGGAAATAATGCCCCTGGTTACCGTCCGGGAAAGACCGTACGGCGTGCCAATAGCCAGCACGGGTTGACCTAGTTGCACGCGGCTGGAATTACCCAGTGTGGCCCATTTAAAATGCAAATGCCTGGCGCTTAGCTGCGCCATATCCATTTGCACCAGCGCCAGGTCGGTCCAGTGATCTGACCCGATCAGCTTGGCCCGCACGCGTTCCTGGTCCGGCAGAATAATCTCAATTCGCCGCGCCCGCCCCGCAACGTGAAAATTGGTCAGCACCTGTCCCTGTTTGTCAATAATAACACCGCTGCCAATGGCCCGGAAATTTTCCGGTATGCCATTTCGAAAATCCCGCATGACAACGTTGATTCGCACCACGGCGGGCGACACATGCGCCAGGGCATATTGCGTCCGCCAGGAAGGCTTGTCACTGACCATCCATGCCGGTGCCGAAGCGCAACCACCCAGTTGCGGCAGTACCCAGACGGCCAAGGCCGCACCCCACACCGCACGACAACTCAGAGCATTACTTACGAATCGTCTCAAGCGTTCGAGCATTCAGCATCTCCATGTATAGCGGCAGGCGACTATTGCCTGCCAAGATAGATCCTCGCACTCCGCGGCACAACCTCTTACTGTGTCATACGTCCAATCGGCTCGCAATGGTCATGTTCTTCACCGGCTTATTGGACGAATCCAAAACCAGCACACGTGCCATGTGGTCGGTAGCTTCTTCCGGCGTCATCTCCGCAAAAGCCATGATGATTATTTTTTCTCCGGGCTTGACCAGGTGCGCTGCGGCACCGTTAATGCCGATAACACCGGAACCTCTTTTCCCCGCGAGAATGTACGTTTCAAAACGCACGCCATTGTGGATATCGGCCACCAGTACGCGTTCATTGGGTAACAATCCGCTAAGCTTAAGCAGATCCAGATCAATGGTGATACTTCCAACGTAATTACGATTGGCCTGGGTAATTATTGCGCCGTGAATCTTGGCTCGCAGTAGGGTCAATAACATGATCAAATCCGAAACCGGCCGGCAATATTCAGCCATTCGGGCCGGCGCTTTGAACAAGTGTACCGCAGAGTGCCCCCGTTCGTCCATAACGCTTCAGCCGGGCCGCCGGCAAACAGCTTTGGCAGTAAACAGTTATGGCACTGGCGTTGGCGGCCTTTGCCTATTAGCATCAAGGAGATGATAGAACACAATCGAACAATTCGCATCGGTACCCGCTCCAGTCTGCTGGCGCGTACTCAGGCGGGCATGGTCAAACAAATGCTTGAGACCAGACTCTCCGGCCAGCCATCCGCCCCAATAGAACTGGTTTTTATTACCACTTCGGGCGATCAACAACAGCAGAGACCCTTGGCTGAATCCGGGGGAAAGGGTTTATTTATTAAGGAAATCGAAACAGCTTTGCTGGAAAATCGCATTGATCTGGCGGTCCATTCCGCCAAAGATCTACCCGCGCAACTCGCGGCTGGAACCGTTATCGCCGCTACGCCGTTGCGCGCTGACCCTCGGGATGTATGGATTGGCTTTGAAAATAAATCCATTGCCCAACTTCCGGCATCCGCGGTCGTGGGAACCTCTTCGCTGCGTCGGCAGTCACAGTTGCTGACCCTGCGTCCCGACGTTACGGTTCAGCCGCTGCGCGGCAACATCGAAACGCGTTTGCGCAAAGTAAAGGACGGCGTGGTGGCCGGCACGTTTCTCGCCCAAGCGGGTTTGGATCGAACGAATCTGCTTCCGGAACGCGCATTCTCCCTGCCATTGGACGAGTTTATTCCCGCCGCCGGGCAGGGGGTTCTGGCCATTCAGGCCCGAACACAAGATGCGGCCATGCGTAAGCTCGCCGGGACGATCAATCACATCGGCACGGCGGCGGCCCTGGCGTTTGAGCGGCGGGTGGTAGCCGCATTGGCCGGCAGTTGTCTGGCCCCCATCGGCGTGTGCGCCATGCCGCGCGGAAATCCCATCAACAATCTCAATGGTTGGATTATCCGGGCTTTTCTTGCCACTCCTGACGGGAAAAGAATCTCCCGCGCCACCTTGCTTACACCAGACTCCTCCGACGCGGGGCTTAACGGCCTTTATGATCTGCTGCTTGAAACTCTCCGCCAGCGCGGCAGTGCGGAAATCATGGAGTTGATCAGTTCCCGGTGAAATTTGAAATCCGCACTTCCCGACACTTGCAACGCCGAGCGTTGGGTTGCATACTCATGGCGTAAAATATGTGGTCCTGATGGACCGCGCTTGAAGGATACGACAATGCCTAAACTTACCGTTGAAAATCTGGGCGATTTTGAAGTTCCCGCCGGCACTCGACTGGTCAACGCACTTACTGATATTGTGAAAATTGATCAGTTCCACGCCTGCGGAGGCCACGCTCGCTGCACAACATGCCGCGTACAAATTGAGCACGGCGAGCCGACAAAAATCACGGAAGCGGAAAGAAATATCATGAAACAGCGAGGTCTGACCGGCCAGCCCGGTATGCGTCTTAGCTGCCAGATCTTGTGCGACCATGATATGACTATACGCGTTATAAGCCGATGGAAGGGCACGGGAGCCAAAGACGCCGGTGGTCGTCCAACGGATATGATTGAACCACCGCCGGTTTGGATGGAGAAAACCGCTGGCTGAAAAGGCTCAATTTTGGTAGACTACGGGATTGAGGACTTTGAGGTTACGACATGACGGTGTTCACTATAATCCCTTCTCTCCTGGTGCTTTATCGAATTGATCATGATTTATATGAATTTAATAACCGCCTGACGGCAGTCATGAAGGATCAGGTGGCCATCGAAAACAACATGACCCGACTCAACGCAAGCTTGGCGGAATTTGAATCCGCGGGCCGGAAGCTTCAGGCCACGATTTCTTCCCATGAATTGGACATGAAAAGCCGACAGGAGCACATTGAAAAAATGCGCACCAGCTTGAATAACGCCAGGACCAATAAGGAATACTCGGCCATTCTCATCCAGATTTCCGCGGAAAAAGAGGAAGTCAGTAAAATTGAAACCACTATTTTGGACTTCATGGGACAACTGGAAGCCAATATAAAATCCGCTTCGGGCATACGCGAGCAACTGGATGTGGCTCAAAAGAGTCTGGATGACTCGCGCCGGCAAAGCAGCCGGCGCGTTGCGGAGCTACAAGCCCATATCCGTGAACTCCAGAGTAACCGGGAGCACGCGACCAACGCGGTACCTCCCGAATCGCGTAAGCAGTATGATCGCATCTGTCAGCGTTATCCCGGTGACGCCATGGCTTCGGTGGAGTTCAACGAAAACGACATGGAAACCATCACCTGCGGCGGTTGCTTTATGGGCTTGAACATTGAAGATGTTAATCTGCTGCGCGGGCGCGATGAAATCCGCAGATGCCAGTCCTGCGGGCGAATTCTTTATCTGCCGGAAATGCTTCCCCAGCGGGCATCGGCCTAAGACCCTATTCAAGTTATTTTTATTGCCGGTAATAATGCGTTCTGAATCCCGGCCAAGAGGTTGGTTTCCGGGTTCTTCCGCTGTGTTTTTGGAGACATGTCATTGGACTATTCAACTCTGGTCATGCAGTTTGACGGTGGATCACGTGGAAATCCGGGGCCTGCGGGCTGCGGCGTGACGCTCACGACGCCCGCAGGCGAAGTGCTCTATGAACTCGGCGATTATCTGGGTACTCATACGAACAATTACGCCGAGTACAGCGGTTTGATTCGCGGCGTTGAGGCGGCGGTAAATCTGGGAGTCCGAAAGTTGGAAATTCGCGCCGACAGTGAGCTGGTGGTGCGGCAAATTCTGGGTATTTATCGCGTGAAAAACGCCACGTTAAGGCCCTTGTATCAACAGGCCATGGATTTGCTGAATAAAATCCCCGCCTGGTCGATTCAACATGTTTACCGCAGTTCCAATACGCGGCCCGATGAATTAGCAAATATGGCCATGAATCGCAAGCGTGCGATCTGTAGCGGACCGGCTGCGGAAATTTTGCACCCGATGGAAGACCAACAACAAAAGTCCTTCTGATCATTCCCCCCCCCCCGCATGCCGTTGGTTGTAACCGTTCACGGGAAAAAGTGGCAACATCAGCGGAAAAACGCCGCTTTTCACATTACGTATCTTGGTTTTCGTAGTTGCTACGCCGCACAAACTTCAAGTTCCAAGTTATTTCTCCGATTGTTCGTGATTTTTGGCCCGTAAACGGTTACC
>DAHXLH010000155.1:0-23607 GCA_027366115.1 Phycisphaerales bacterium | reverse complement strand
GCTGCCGGTGCCGCTGGTGGTAATGGCATTGGCGACGGTCACGTTGCCTGTGCCGGTGTAATTGAGTTGGCCTTGATCAAGTGTCACACCGACCCCGGAGCCGGGGAGATTACCAACCGAGCCGAGCTGCGCCACGCTTGTCCCCGAACCGCTGCCCACTTGCAGGCCGCCGCTGGCAAGGCCCGTATTGGTTCCCGCCAGGATAAAGTTGCCATCTTGCAGCACCAGAGCATTAGCTGCTGAACCACTGCCGGAGATGGCACCCGCTAATGTCAGTGTATTAGTTGCTCCACCAGCGTCGATGGTGTTCGTTGTGGCCGAGCCGGTATTGGCCATGCTGATGGCCCCCAGAGTTCCTGTACCATTGGAGCCTGTGAGATACAGTGTGCCGCCGGCGCCGCCGCTGAAGTTCACAGCATTGCCATTAAGGGTGCCGTAAGACAGGCTGGTTGAAAGATTATTGGTGATATCCAGTGCCACAGAGCTGTTAAGTTGCCCCGCGCCCGTGCCCAAGACAATACTGCCGCCATTGGCGGACAGGAGATTACCGGTAAAGCTGGCCAGACTGCCGTTTAAGGTTAAAGTAGTACCTGTACCAGAAGCCTCTAAAAGACCATTGCCACGAACAGTACCTCCAAAGATGCTTGTGAGCGTAACAACCAGCGGTGCAGCGGTATTGGTTAAATCCAGCACCCCAGTGCCGGTAAGAGAACCCACAGTAAAGCCATTGGAGATATCCAAGCCGCCATTAGCCAGCACATTGCCCGAAGCAGCGCCTTGATAAAGTGAACCGGTGACATTCAGTGTGCCACCGGAATTGACTGTTGTATTGCCAGAATATGTGTTGGCACCGGAGAGTGTCAGCACAGCAGCACCCTGCTGAGTTACGCTGCCGGTGCCGGAAATAATACCGGATACGCTGCTATTGGCAGTTTGATTAAATACCAGTGCGGCATTGTCTGTTATATTGCCCGTTAAGTTGCTGGTGTTACCTGTTAGTAACAGCGTACCGCCAGCAACGGAACTGGCCACAGTGAGATTACCGTTGCCAGAAATGGCTCCTGTTATGCTTACACTTTGTCCATTAGTATCTACCGTGCCCCCGGTGCTGTCGATTAGCACAGCATTGGCAAATGTCATCGCCGCGCTGGCGTCATCCTGAACGGTGCCACCGGCCAACTCCATGGATGCACCGCTTCCCAAGCCCCCGGAAGTGGAGGTGAATTGGGCGGTGGTGGCTATTTTCAGGGTGCCGGCGGTAAATCCGCTGTTGTTGCCGCCAAGTTGGAATACACCATCTTGCAGCACTAGAGTATTAACGGCTGAACCACTGCTGGAAATGGCACTAACCAATGTCAGTGTATTATTTGCTCCACCAGCGTCCAGTATGTTAGTGGTGGCCGCGCCGGTATTGGCCATGCTGATGGCCCCCAGAGTTCCTGTACCATTGGAGCCTGTGAGATACAGTGTGCCGCCGGTGCCGCCGCTGAAGTTCACAGCGTTGCCATTAAGGGTGCCATAAGACAGGCTGGTTGAAAGATTATTGGTGATATCCAGTGCCACAGAGCTGTTAAGTTGCCCCGTGCCCGTGCCTAAGATGATATTACCGCCATTGGCCGCCAGTAAATTGCCGGTAAAGCCAGTTAAACTTCCGTTTAAAGTTAGGGTAGTACCCGTACCAGAGGCCTCTAAAAGACCATTACCTGTAACAGTGCCTCCAAAGATACTGGTAAGCGTAACAATCAGGGGTGTGGCAGTATTGGTTAAATCCAGAACGCCCGTGCCAGTAAGAGAACCCACAGTAAAGCCATTGGAGATATCCAAGCCGCCATTAGCCAGCACATTGCCCTGGCTCGAGCCTTGATAGAGTGAACCGGTGACATTCAGTGTGCCACCACTACTTACCGTCGTAGCGCCGGAATACGTATTGGCACCCGAGAGTGTCAGCACAGCAGCGCCTTGCTGCGTCAAGCTGCCGGTGCCGGAAATAATGCCTGATACGCTGCTATTAGCGATCTGACTAAAGACCAGAGCGGCGTTGTCTGTTATTGGCCCACTTAAGCCAGAAGTGCTACCGGCAAAATCCAGCGTGCCGGAGGAGATCGTGGTGGGGCCGCTGTAGATGTTGGCATTGGTCAGGGTCAGCGTACCAGTGCCGACCTTATCGATGGAAATAGTTCCATCACCATTTCTAATAATTCCGGCAAAAATCGTGCTGCTATTGAGCGCCCCGATGTCGAACGTCACAGCTCCGCCGGGGCCGGTGGCATCAAGTATTGCACTCGAGCTGCTGCTGCTTAGGGATCCAAGATTGTAGACTCCAGCCCCCGCGTCCCCCTCAATATAGGTGGCGAGCGTAAGCGATCCGAAAGTGAACACCGCGCTGGCGCTTCCGGAGTTCGTATTTCTTAGAAGTAAGCCGCTGCCGTTGAGCACCGACGCAGTGCCGGTAAAGCCGCTATTTGCGCCAGACCAGCCCACCTGCGTACTTCCTCCGCCGGCGATCTGTACGGTGCCGGTGCCTGTGATATTTCCGGCAAACGTTATCTCGCCGCTTCCGGCCCCGGACGCCTGCAAGGTGGTTGTGGCACCGCTTTCAACAACTAGCGCATTGGAAATCGTCTGGGCATTGGCCCCTTGGTCAAGCGTTCCACCATACAGATCAACGGCACCCGTACCCAGAGCGGCGGCATTGCCCAATCTCAACGTGCCCGCGTTGACGGTCGTTCCGCCAGCGTAGGTGTTGGCACCGGAGAGTGTAAGCGTGCCGCTGCCGGAGCTGCTTTCGACCGTCAACGCCCCCAAACCGGATATAACGCCAGTGAGCGAGTCGGTCTGTCCATCGAGATCGATGGTTCCGGCGGCGTTTAACACAATGTTATTGCCGACCGCTGAAGCACTCGTAGTTTGCAAGTTTCCGCCGGTGAAGGCCACATTTCCCGTCCCAAGGCTATTGCCGCTGATCGCCAAAGTGCCGGCGTCCAGAATCGTGCCGCCGGTGTAAGTATTGCTGGTATTGCTTAGCGCCACTATTCCGGAGGGTTGATCAAGTATCAGCGTCAGAGATCCGGTAAGGGCTCCCGATATTGTAGAAGTGACGTTGGAGGTATTTCCGTTGCCGAAATTGAGCACAATTTGGTTACCCGTGCTGCCAATACCCCCAACAATGGTCGAACCCGCTGGACTCGCCATGGCGGAGGGGTCAATAGTTAAAGTTTCGGTAGCGCCGCCGGAATTGTAAATGCTGTCTCCGCTGGCAAGAGACAAATCGCCGATAGTTGGCGAAAGACCGGAGAGATCGGCATGATTGACGTTGCCGCCACTGGTGTTGATTGTAACGTCGTAGGTCGTGCCGGATGGTGTGCCATTAATCGGAACTGTGGCGGGACTCCAGTTGGCGGAATTGCCCCAATAACAGTTTGAACTGTTGTCGGCCCCGGTCCACGTTGCTACGGTATCTCCCCTGAGAGATTTGGCACCCACACCGGCCACGGCCAAAGCCGCGGCGGCGGCCAAAAGGCTGGCCTTGGAGCTGAGGGCAATTTTGCCAAATACAGTCTGGGGGGTTTTTCGGTGAAGCATAGGGAATCTCCTTATAAATAGGCGATCAGTCGATCACAGCCGTACATTCCGTTTACTCTAATTCCCCCAGCCGGCATCAGAACATGCCGCAAGCGATAAATACCAATCCGTTTCTGTTGTAACATTATTCGCTACCAGCGGACTGCCTGGTGGATGTCAAACCTGTTTGACGTGGTTTGACAACGGGCGAATAACTATACGGTCTTATCGGCGGTTGTTACCCAATATCCTTAGTAATTCCCAGCATCATCGCGTAACAAAACATAGTTAAGTGTGAGACAAGGCTGCCGATCCACGAAACATAGGACATAACTGGTACTGTCGCGGCGCAGCAGATCCCGGTTTTACGAAGAATTTTGCTTCCCCAATGGCCTTTACGCCCAGGGCGACCAGTGCCAAGTTTAGTTTCGGCAGCACCGCAAGCCGTAAGGGGTGCCAGGCATCACGGTAATAAACGGCACCCAATAACTTCGCTTCACGATTTTTACGGCACTTTAGTGTTGGGGAAGGCGGCCCAAGCGTCTGTGCGTCGGTAAAGGGCAACGCGCGGTGGAAAAACAAAAAAAACGCCGGTGAAAAATACCGTGTCATCAAATCGTATTTCGATTCCAACTCAACGCTGCCGCATTGAGCTACGGGCCGTGTGAGGGTTGGGGTGGGGAAAAGGACACCTATAGTTTGGCGCGACTCTGTTTACGTACTGCGGAGGGATTGCGGATTTATTGCAGTTGCCACTTGCGGCGCAGGAACCATTCGAGGGTGAGAGACGCGATAAATAATACGAAGAATAGTTTGTTATTATACAGGGGAAAGGATGTTCTTTGCACCTGATTCTCATGGCTTATGGAAGCTTTTAACCGGCGGCCCAAGGCGTTAATACCGCTTAATTCACTGTAGGAGCCGCGGGTGATGGATGCAATGCGCTGGAGCGTCTGGGGTTCGGCGGCCAGCTTGTCCATTTCTCCAACCGCGGCGATGACATAAAAATCCGTGCTGTCTGTGCCGAGGGTTTTGCCGTGGCGCAGGGCGGTAAATACCAGGTGATAATGCCCGGGTACCGGGGGCATAAAGTTTCTTGTATACATGCCTATATTGCTGTATCTGGCGTGCAGGGCAACAACGCGGGCCTTGCCGTCGGGGCCGGTCATGACGGCGGAGACGTGGGCGTAGCGTGTTAATTGCCCGCGGGCGTCGGTGACTTCCACACGCAGGTGCACCATGTGACCCGTGTCATAGCGTTCGCGGCGGATCATGGCGGTAACGGAGGAGCCTTTGGATGTTTTAATTTTACTTTCCCCGGCCAGCCAGCGAATCAGTTGCCCCCAGAAGCGATGGTACGGCGAGCGCAATCCCATGGTTCTTAGCGCCAGTTGCCAACGATAGGTTGTATCGCCGGCAAACGCCGCGGCCCGGCCTTTGCCATAATGCTGCACGGCCAGAACAATCGCCGGGCGGCCGCCGACCTGTGCTTCGGGATCGGTTAATAAAACGGTGGCCCCGGGTTTAGCTGCCGCAAATGCCACGCAGCCGGCGAGTTTGGGAAGTTGATTTTTGGCCGGCGCGCCGCCGGGCGTGTTAAACCATGTGGCAATACCTTGAAAAATCGGGCTTTGCGCACCAAACGCCGTCAGTTGGGGAACAAACGCTGAATCCAACTGCGGAGGTTGCACGGATTGGAGATGAATGGGAAAGGCAGAGGCTAAATCGGATTGGCCCCAATCACCACTGGCGAAATTCTGCTGGCCGCCAATCATGATGAATCCGGCCCCATTGCGGATAACCTCTTTAAGCTGGTCCTGCTGACCGCGCGTTAAGAAACTCGAACGCACATCACCTAAAATAATGACCTTAAATTGCTGCCATTGGGCCAAGGTATCCGGCAGAGCGGTCAGATGTTTGTTGGCTCCGCGCACCATAAAATAGCCGGGGCGAGTTTGAATCAAACTGACCAGATCCACATTGGGATCCGTCGATAAGTCCTGCTCCAACGGCCCAACTTCCGGGCGAATGCGTCCCTCCAAGTACAGCACCGCAATTTTAGGATTGGTTATCAGCATGGGAAACTGCTGTTTATTACCCGCAGTGGTACGCTCGGCAGGGTCCACGGGAATGCGGGCGGTTAAGACCAGACGGCCCACTTTTTGCGGGGTGAATTTGAATTGCACTGTTTGCGGCACCGGTCCGGAATGCAAGACCAGCCGATGTTGGGCGAGCGTTTTCTTTCCCTGCATGAGATAAACATGAATAGTCCGGTCATTAAAGGCACTGGAGCGAATCAGGGTGGTCAGGGTTACCTGTGTATCAACCGGTGCGGTCTGCGGGCCGTTGACTCGAACAATTTCAATTTGCGGCACTCCGCGGGCATGGGTGGACGTTGAACCCACACGCACGGGATAAACTCTTATCGGCAAGTGCGCCAGAGTACGCAGTTTGGTTGGGCCGTTCTGAATACCGTCACTGAAAAGCACCAACTGATGAACGCCGGAATTCACCGCCAGTTTAATCGCGGCAGGCAGGTCGGTCAGTTTTCCGTCGGGGGCGATGGCCGTCCATTGGGCGGGACTTGTGAGCGGGGCATTATGAATGCCGTCATAGGCAAAACACTTCACGGCAAAATGCCCTTTAAGATTATGTATCAACATGTGTGCCGCCTGCACGCTTAGCAGATAGCGACTCGGTTCGTTGGGCTGGTCATTGACGCTCATGGAACCCGAGGCGTCGATCATAATGCCCAGGGATGGCATGTTGTGCGGAACTGTGATCCAGGCCAGCACGGGCTGGAACATCAGCAGTAAAATAAACGCCATGCCCGCAAGGCGCAGCGAAAAAAGTGATAGGATTCTCCGCTTGCCCAGCACCTGATACACACGTTTGTAAAACAACCAGACTGCCAGACCGGCGATGGCAAAGGTAAACAGCACGGCGATAAAAATTTCACGCGTCGTGGGAAAAATTAACACGGTCAGGCCGTAAATAATGGCCACGGCGGCGGCGATCATGGCCGTCCAGGGCATGGGTTCGTGTGCGGTAGTCGGGGAATCGGGCACCGCTTGCCGCAAATGTAGCCAACTGTAAACGCCCAGAGCTATCCCCGCCGCCAACGCCACCACGCCCCACCAGGCAAAACCCTGCTGGCCCGAAAAGTGCAGCGATACCGTGGCGATTACCGGCATTTCGTTAACCCGTACAAGGACCAAAGCCACCTTTCCAATGCTGTTGGGTGCGCCTTTAATTTTGCTCGCTGCCCAGAGCCTCCCACAGACCTAACGCACCGTGCGGTAGTTTGTTGTCGCGTCCCATGACCGCATCCACAATTTTTCGCAAAGCTGCGGCAGGTAAAGAGTGGATTCATGCCAGAGAATTTATGACCATCCCCGTGGCCAGTTTGGGGTAGAAGAACGTACTCTTCTGCGGCATAAGTTCATTGGCATTGCAAAGCTGCCGCACCGATTCCAATGGGGTGGGCTGCAAAACAAAGCCCGCCTGATACTGTCCGGCTTGGCACATTTCCCGCACTTCATGCGCTACATGCGGAAACGCCCATTGCATCGTCTGCCCCTTGGCAAACGTCGGAGCCACTACGCGGTCAAATATCAGATGCTGCAATATCGCCACATCCAGTTGCCGCCAAGGTTCAGATTTTCCAGCCAAAGCCGGATCGTTACTGATTTTCCCCAACGGGTCTTTTTCCAGCGGCCGCACGACAACGACACGATCCGTCCTGGGATCGTAAATACCCATGGCATGAAGGCCGTACCCGGGCAGTCGCTTTTCAAGAGCATCCATACCATCACCGCCAAACTCTTCCGACACGCGCTCAAGCTGACCCGAAGCGGCACGCAGAAATGCCTCAATGGAAAATCCGTTGAGATTAGCTGCAACACGGTGCGTAGGCAAAACAATCAGGCCCGGGTCCTGCATGGCGATAAGTACGAACAACGCAAAATTAGCGCTGTGATCCTTAGGTAAAGCCGCTCCATTCTTGGCGGCCATTTCCGCCCGATAATTAAGGCACGTGCCATACCGATGATGGCCGTCCGCGATGTACAAATGTTTTTCGCGCAGCAGGCTCTGCACTGACGCGATCACCTGCGGGTCGGTTACCTGCCACAGTTCCGACGTTACCTGTGATTGGCCATCCTGTGACGGGAGTTTGGCGGTTGCCACGGGAGCGCGCCCGGCGGTGCCGGCGAATAATTTTCCCGTCACGAGATTGGCCGCGTCATCATATAACCCAAATACCGGTGACAAATTAGCATGTGTGGCCCGCATAAGCATCAGACGATCTTCCTTGGGGCCGCTGAACGTCTGTTCATGGGGATGAATGGTCCCTTGCGGGCCAAACTCTTCGAGCCGCACGCGGCAGAATAATCCGCGGCGATGATAGGTTTTGCCATCATAGGTATAGGTTTGTTCATAGGGATACAGGGCCGGCGCAGAGTCGCGCTGCAGCACGCCCTGCTGGATCCACGCTGTAATGGTTTTTGCGGCCTGTTCATACGCCTGGGCGGGGCCGGCATTTTTAGGTGGCACATGCGGCAAATCAACGGCGACAATATTGTGGGGATTTTTTTCCAGCAGGTGCTGCTTGTCCGAACTGGAAAGCACATCGTAAGGTGGAGCAATAAGAGCGGTTTGTTCGCTCTGCGGATAACGAATCGCCGCAAGGGGTTGAATATCAGCCATTTCAATTTCCTGTTATGAAGTCCAAGTAATCACACATCCAAGTGCATGATTGTAAGGCCGACAACGGGTCGCTGGCCAGCGGACAAGGTTTTCCCCTGTCGGTTCAGATTCGCAACCGAATGTTTTCACGCCTCACAAACCGTCGGACGCGTGCCGCTGTAGAAGTGGTGGGATCGAATGGCAATGTGGCACCTCCGCGCTTCGGAATGCTGTAATGATGTTTCACCGTCGGCAAAGCCAGAGGCTTTATGGTGTTTTCCTGCAGGGCCATTGGGGGAGAAAATTGTCACGCTCACGATCTTCGGTTATGGCTCGGTGATCCGCGTTTTTTCAGGCTAAGCAGCCCTGAAATCCCCAAGGCAAGCAGTGCCAATGGTGCCGGTTCGGGGACGGACGCAGCACCGGCGGCCGGTATCGTTGCGGTGGTTGTCGAACTGCCGGTGTTGAGATTATTGAGAACAATCGCCAGATCCGCGTTGGTAACTGTTCCACTGCCGGTAAAGTCCCCCATGCTCCACAGTCCGCCAGACGGTTGATTCAGATTGGCAAGCACTATGGCAAGATCGAGATTATTTACCACACCATCGCCATTGGCGTCACCTGGAATGGGTGATACGGGCGTAAGGCCAAGCAGGCCGTTGGGCTGGTCGAAGGTGAACCATTGAAACCCGTTATTGAAATTATTGGTTAATCCGCCACTTTCAAAAAAGTTCATACCCAAGTCTCCGGCGAGCGTGAAGGGCTGGCCGGTGGTGGGGTTTGTTACGGTAACATTTAGTACCACAACCGGGGCATTGACAAATTTAATGGCCTCTCCGCTGGTGGTCTGCAGCGTCAGGGAGTCCAGATAAAAGCCGGCCGGACTGGCGGAACTTCCGCCGGCCCCGGAAATGGGTGGAGAAAACTGATTAGGGACGGCCTGCCCTGTATCCGTATAAACCAGAGTTGTCGTGCCTGCACTGCTGACATTCTCTGAGATTCCAAGATTTGCAGCCTCTGCTGTGGAAATAAACGACACCTGCGCACCGGTATCGAATAAAAAACTCCCCGTGCTGGTACGTGTGATTCCGCCGCTTGCGGAAGGCTCGGTGAGCGCGAGTTTTACCGGCGGAATGCCTGCGGTAGAACCTTGCGGATCAAGCGGGTTGGGACCAATAAAGGGATTGGCATCTTCCACCGGGCCGGGTGCCCCGGCGGGCTGAGTTAAGGAAGAACTGGAAAATGACGCATAACTCAACTGCACCTGATACGAGGTTGGCACAATACCGGGATTGCTGTCCAGAGTGCCGGGGTTGTAGGAGGTTCCCGGATTGTAGATATAACTGGTGGTGGGAATGGGGTTGGTCAAGTCGGTGAAGTTTCCCGGATGGAAGACTGTCACTTTTCCCTGCATGACCGGCATTCCAATAATGTTATAGCCGCCGCTGGTTGAGGTTTCCATTTTGACAGAGCCGATGTCATTTGTGTAGCCGCTAAGGGGAGGCTGCTGGTCATAATTGCCGGAACTCATTTGCGCCGTTGACAGATCATACGGCGTTGAGACGTTGTAAGAGGCCGCCCCGCCCAAGCCGGTATCGGTATAGGTGACCGGCGTGCCGTTATACGTTGCCAGCTTTACGCCCAGCCCCTGCTGCGTTCCCTGGCTAAGCAATATTCCGCTGGTTCCGGTGTCTAGATAACCTTGAATGTCGTAATACGGTCCGGAACCACTTAGTGAGGAACTGTAACTGCCATAGCCGCCGTACGCACCGTTACCCTGCAAAATGGTGCCGGTCGAAGGATCTTTGAGAATGGCGTGAATTTGCGGAGAATACGCGACGTCCTGGGCGACATTTTGAATTGCAATTGTCGGGGTCGTTGCCGCACCGGCGCTGTGACAAACAAACGGAGCCATGCAAAGAGCGACTCCGCATCCAACATACGCCGCTTGCATCGCAAAATACCGCATAAAATGATTCCCCCTGCCCCGCCAGAGGCATTCGTTTCATTAACGATACGCTTTACCGGGGGGCAAAGTCAAATTTGCGAGCAGGCTTGGAGCAGGGCTTGCGGGGCGCCGATGTCGCCAATGGATAACTGTCCCAGATAGCTGATGGCGTCCGCCGCTTCAAATCCGATTTTCATCCCGCAAAAACTTACCGTGTGCGTCGCATGTACCGCAATGCCCAAAGCTTGTCCTGTATCACAGTCCAAGCCCGAGGGTATGTCCACGCTTATGACTCGGCGGTTGGATTGGTTTACCGCGGCGATTAACTCCTGGATGGATCCATCCAACGGGCGATTCAATCCCGTCCCGAAAATGGCATCCACCACGGCGTCGCCGACGTCGCTGTGTTCCAGCCACTGCGTGAACGCCTCTTTCTGCCGGGGGAGAATCGCCAGGGGGATCCCCATTTTTCGGATGATCTGCAATTGCGTTTGTGCGGCACCGGTAAACTTATGTTCATCAACCGTCAGCAGAATAGTCACCCGGTGTCCGTGATTAGCCAAATGCCGCGCTGCAACCAGACCATCGCCGCCATTATTTCCCGCCCCCGCCAGAATCAACACCGATGAACCTTCCATCGTGTAAGAGCGTGCGACTTGGGCCACCTCACGACCGGCATTTTCCATCAGCATCAACACAGATATGCCAAACTCCTCCACCGCGCGCCGATCCACCTGCATTAACTGCGCGCGGGAGAACCATAACATCGGGCGATCAGGAATTTCAGGATGTGGCATGATCACAACTTTCTTTTAAGTAAAACGTGTCGCCAAAGCACGGGCGTAACAGAGCATTAACCCGCGGCGGCAAATACTGGTTCCTGAAGCTTATGCTGCAAATACCGGCCCGTATGGCTGGTGGGATGACTGGCCACATCTTCCGGTGTGCCGGTTGCCACCACCTGCCCGCCCCCGCTGCCGCCCTCGGGCCCCATGTCAATAAGCCAATCCGCACATTTGATCACATCGAGATTGTGTTCAATAATCACCACGGAACTACCCGCATCCGCAAGGCGATTCAACACATGGAGCAAATTATGAATATCCGCAAAATGCAGGCCGGTCGTGGGTTCATCTAATACGTACAGCGTATGACCCGTCGCCGCTTTGGCCAATTCCGAGGCTAGCTTCACCCGCTGGGCCTCGCCGCCGGAAAGCGTGGTGCTGGATTGCCCTAATTTCACATAGGAGAGTCCCACATCATTAAGCGCCTGCAGGAACGAGCGGATATGCGAAAAGCTGTCAAAAAACTGCAACGCTTCTTCAATTCGCATGTCCAGCACGTCAGCAATCGATTTTCCACGGTATTTTATTTCCAGCGTTTCCCGATTGTAGCGTGTGCCGCGGCATTCTTCACAAGTGACAAACACGTCCGGAAGAAAGTGCATTTCAATGCGTTTGGTGCCCTGCCCCTGGCAGCTTTCACACCGTCCCCCTTTGACATTAAAGCTGAACCGTCCGATCTGATAACCGCGCATGCGGGCTTCCCGCGTCTTGGCGTACAACTGCCGGATCAGATCAAACACGCCGGTATAGGTGGCCGGATTGCTCCGGGGCGTGCGGCCGATAGGAGATTGATCTATCTCAATAACTTTATCTATGTTGGCCACGCCCAGAATTTTTTTATGCCGGCCGGGATGCTCCTTGGACCCGTACAACTGCCGCTTGAGTGCCTTAAGCAGAATGTGGTTGACCAGCGAGGACTTGCCTGACCCGGAAACCCCGGTCACACATGTCATAACTCCCAGGGGAAACTTCACGTCAATGCCGCGGAGATTATTTTCCGCCGCGCCCGTGATTTCCAGTACCCGCTTAAAATCCGCTTTCCGCCGCTGGGTTGGCACCGGAATCTGATATTCACCGGTAAGATATTTCGCGGTAACGCTTTCGCGTGAGGCCATCACCTCCGGCACCGTGCCCTGGGCGATAATCCGTCCGCCGTGGGATCCGGCAGCCGGGCCGACATCAATAAGCCAGTCAGCAGCCCGAATCGTATCTTCATCATGCTCCACGACAATGGTGGTATTACCAATATCGGTGAGGTGCCGCAGGGTGCGAATAAGTCGGTCATTATCCCGCTGATGCAGGCCGATGGTAGGTTCATCAAGCACATAACACACCCCCACCAGGCCGGAACCCACCTGTGTGGCCAGACGGATGCGCTGGGCTTCCCCGCCGGAAAGCGTACCAGTCTGGCGGTCTAATGTCAGATACCCCAGGCCCACGTTATTCATGAACCCCAGGCGGGCGCGAATTTCTTTCAGCATCGGAGCTGCGATAAGATCATGTTCTCCAGCGAACTTCATGTTATCAAATAGTTCAATGGCACCCCCGATGGTCAGTGCGGTAATCTCACGGATATTGTATTTCCCAATTCTTACCGCCAGCGCCTGCGGCTTCAGGCGATCACCGTGGCACTTTTCACAGGCCTGTTCACTTAAGTAGTCATGCAGGCGGGCTTTGACAAATTCGCTATCCGTGTTTTCCCAGCGGCGCTGCAAATTCGGTAACACGCCTTCAAATTCTGTGCCGTATGCTTTTTCATCCTTGGGGGTGGTGCCATGAATAAGTATCTGCCGGATTTTTACCGGGATATCCTCAAACGGCGTATCCCCATCCACGCCGAAGGCGTCACAGAATTTTCGCAGCAGTCGGTTGTAGTAAATATTCATCCGCTTGCCGTTGCGGCTAAATGGCTCAATGGCACCGTCCAGCAGAGCGGCAGTTTTATCGGGAACAATCAGTTCCTCGTCAAACTCCAGTATCGTTCCCAGCCCATCGCACTGGCTGCAGGCTCCGTACGGGCTGTTAAAGGAAAACAGGCGGGGTGAAAGTTCTTCCAGTGAACTTTCTGGATGATTCGGACAGGCATAGCGCGATGAAAAAGTATGATCGATCCATTTCCCGGATTCTTCCCGTGCAATGACCACCAGGCCGTCGGAAAGTTTTAACGCCAGCTCGATGGAATCCGCCAGACGCGTGCGTATCTCCGGCTTAATGGTCAGGCGGTCCACCACGGCTTCCACGGTATGCTTGATTTTTTTATCCAGCGCCGGAACCGATTTAATTTCCATAACCTGCCCGTCCACCCGGGCGCGGACAAAGCCCTGCCGCGTCATGGCTTCCAGGGCCTCTACCTGCGAACCCTTTTGTCCACGCACGAGAGGAGAGATAACCATAAGCCGCTGATTTTCCGGCCACTGCATGAGATTTTGTACAATTTGAGAGGGGGATTGGGCGGCAATAGGTTCTCCGCAAATCCAGCAATGCGGTTTGCCCGTCCGCGCGAAAAGCACGCGCATGTAATCATATATTTCCGTGGTAGTGGCCACGGTTGAACGTGGGTTGCTGCCACCGCCCCGCTGTTCAATTGCGATGGTTGGCGGCAAACCCTCTATTTCATCGCAGTCAGGCTTCTGCATCTGCTGCAAAAATTGGCGGGCGTAGGCGGAAAGGGATTCCACGTATTTTCGCTGCCCCTCCGCGAAAATAGTATCGAAGGCCAGTGAACTTTTTCCCGAACCGGAAAGACCAGTGATAACCACGAGTTGGTCACGCGGTATTTCCAGACTGACATCTTTAAGATTGTGCTCGCGGGCACCCCGAATGCGAATACTTTTCATGGCCATGGGTTTCTCCGGCTTGCCCGAGCTGAATTCCGCTCCAAGAGCAAGCCCATCATTTTACCCCGCCCGACGGGCGGTTTCCAAACGGTTAGTCAATTGTAGCGCGGAAAATGGAACTGGTGTTCCAGCACCAACCCCGGTTTATAGCGTTGGCTGGTTTTTTCATGGAATACAAAATTTTTCTGGTAGCGACTGACCAGGGCCGGAATATTTTTAATTACCAGCATATTCTCCGCGTTGAAATGGGCGGCGGCATAGCTGAAGTTGAAACTTCCCGTGATGATTATGTGGTCATCAATAACCATGACTTTGTTATGGGCAATCAGATAACGGTCATCAATATAAGTGGGGATCCCGGCGGTATAGACGGCGTCAAGGCCAGGACTTATGAGGCGGCGATAGGTATGGGTGCGATAATTTTTCCTCTCCACATTGGAACGATCCAGGATAATTTCGACATCTACCCCGCGTTCCTTGGCCTGAATCAGGGCTTTGATAATGGGCTTGCTGGTGAAGCTGTAGGCCTGAACCTCAACACTCTTCCTGGCGGAATTAATCAACTGCACCAGCTCACGTGTGGCACCACCATCCGGAGAGAAAAACACTTTTAGAGAACTGTTGGCTTGGGGATGACTGGCCGGCGTGTGGTTTCGCAAATGGCCCAGCCAGATACCCGCCAGCAGGCAAAGGGCAGCAAATATCAGCGATCCCGGCTGAAAGGCGTTGCTTGTTGACGTGGACCTGCGAGCCATAATCAGCCGTCCCTTCCATGTCCTGCGTTGCGGGATCCGTAATGCCGACGGATACAGCCCAAGCCCATGAGTTAATTAGCGGGCCGTCCACAGCCTTGAAAGGGAATATTCCACCGGACCGGCAGACTTCCCGCTGGATTATTTCTTGCCTTTTGCGGCCGGTGCCGCGGCAGTGGCGGCCGCGGCCGGTGCGGCACCGGGTGCAGCGGCAGTTGCGCCGGCGGCTTCAGCCTTGGGAGGCTTCTTGGCGGCCACAGCCTTGCGGTGAGCGACCTTAGGCAGGTTGTACACGCTGGACTTGGCCTCACTCCATTTATCGTTATCTTCAAGCATGTCAATGCGCTCTGCTCTCTTGAGAACATTACGATGACGTTCCAACGTGCTTTTACCTTTAAGGCTTCGATCTAATGACATAACCGCACACTCCGTGCTAAGCGCCAACCGGATTTTCCGGCAAATACAAAGCTCCATAGCTTAACAGAACAGGGCAAAAATACAAGTAAGAAACGGGACCCAAACAACTTCCCGATTTGGCCCGCAACCGAATGCGGCACCTCCGGCAAAGCCGGGGGCTATGTGAGGGAGCGTAAGCCGAATTTCGAGGAAGTTATTTGTGACCCGCCCCTGAGCCGCAACGAAAGGGGCAACTGCCTGCCAGTCACAAAAAAAGGCCGGGGATGCTGACATCCCCGGCCTGTAGTGTAATTGCAAAAGGGTTTTTTTTCTTATTTTCAATAATTTCGGCCAAACTGCCGTTTCTCGAATTCCTTCTGGATGATGATGCGCGGACGAACCAGAATCAACAACACCAGATTGTCTTTGGTGGTCGAGCTGTTGGTGAACAGGCGATTAATAATCGGAATTTGCGAAAGCACCGGCACACCGGCCTCAATGGTCGTTTCACCAGCCAGACGCTCACCACCCAGCAGCAATGTTCCGCCGTCCGGAACCGAAACAGTTGTGGAAACTTCCGTGACCTGGGTCTGTGGCAACTGTACGAAGCCGGGGAATGCGTTGGCGCTAGCACCGGCGGTGGCGGTGTTCTGCCCGTTGATATTAAAGGTTTGCAGGCTTAACAACTGCGAGAGCGACGGCTGGACGGTCATAATAACGTAACGATCATCTGAAGAAACCGTGGCCTGTACGGACAAGCTAAGACCAGTCGTCAGAGGAAGTACATTCAGGTTTGTCGCCACGCCGCCAACGCCTCCCACCAAGCCGCCTGTACCAGCGGTCTGCGTAAAGCTTTGGACGTAGTTTTGCACATCTTCCACCACCATAGTCGCCCGCTGGCCATTAAACAGTGTAATGCGGGGCGCTTCCAGCAGTGTATTGCGCTTGTTAATTTCGGTAGCACTTAACAACAAATTCAACTGATAGTTTGAAAGAATACCCCCCGCCAGGCTCAGCGACGGGGCGGAATAGCTTCCGCCAATGGAATTTGTTACGCCCGTGGTCTGGGGCGTGGCATAGGTGGAGCTATTGCTTGTGATACTTACCGGCCCGGAAATGCTGGGAGTGCTGGTACCGGCACCAGAGACTTGACCTACATTAGAGCCGAACATATTGCCAAAGCCCAAGCTCCAGGAGAAACCAAAGTCATTCAGGAAGCCCGTGGTGACATAGAGGAACCGAGCGTCAATGGAAATTTCCACCGACCGGGTTTCACGCAATTTTTTCAACAAGCCCGAAACTTTTTCGAGGTTGCCGGGAGTTTGGGTAATAACCAACTGTCCGTTGATTTCACGAATTGATCCAACCGTTCCACCATTGTCAATCCATGAATTTCGGGCAACGGTGTTTTCAAGGAGCTGGGTAATCTCAGTAACCATCTGTGCGCGCGTCTTGCCGGCTTGTTGTTGCCCGCCCTGACCGCCGCCGCTGCCCGAGAAGAGATTGGAACTGCCTGAACCGCCGCCACCGCCTGAGCTTCCGCTGCTGACCTGCACGCCACTGGTGCTGCTCTGATTCTGCAGATTAAACGTCGGAGCGGTGAAATTCGGAGCCTGAACCAACAGGTCCTGAATGTCAAACACACTCGTTGTTTTCTGCTGGGCCAATTGATCATTGGTGGAAATGGTCAATACGCCGCCGCTGATACTGTAACCTAACTGCGTTCCACCACTTCCCTGCGCCTGCTGGAGAACCAGCGACAGAACTTTGTTAAATGGTACCCCGCGTAGGGTTAAACTGATGGGTGTGTTTTTCTGCACGCCCGCATTGCTTAACGCATTCCAGTTGACAACGATGTTGGCACCGGTTTGCTGCCGCAGCAGTCGGACCACATCAGAGAATGGCTGTTGATTGACAACGATCCTGGAAACATTACGCGCCAAAGCCAAGCGAGCTTCTTTATCCGCTGGGGATTCAGAATTGTGCTGTTCCGCTTCCCGCATCCGGCTAAGTTCCGGCCAGTCCTGCGGATAAATTTCCAGATTGGGGTAGGGAATCATATATTCCTGCCCCTTGACCTCCTGAGCCTGCTCGGCTTCGGAGCGGAGATGATGATAGTGATTCCAGGCATTGTATTGAATCTGGTCAGAGACCATTTCGTGCATAAACAATGCGGTATTGTTCTGTGGGTCGATCGCAATGACCTGGTTCAAGGTATCCAGCGCCTGCTGATACTGCATTTGTTTGAAGTATTCGCGGGCCTGGCCCATCAACTCGTTGATCTGCCTCTGCCGGCGAACAGCCAACTGATGCTCAATTTGCATCTGACTTTGTGTCACTTCCTTGGCACGATTCGCCTTTGCCACGGCCTGGGCCTGAGCTTCCTGCTGCTGGATCACCGCAAGCTCTTGATCAGCCCGGGCCTTCATTTCCTTGTAATCCCCGGCAGTCAGAATGCCACGAGCGGCCTCAATAGTGGCCAGACCATCATTAACATGATCGACCGCCTGGGGGTACTTGCCGGCCTGCATTTCCTTGGTTGAAAGCTGCAGGTCATTATCAAAAAGAACATGGGCACGTTGGGCTTGAATAGCCTGATCGTAAATCTGCTGAGAAAGCAAGCCGGGCGACTGCCCCAGTGCCAGCTTTTGGGCGTTGCGAAGGCCCATCGCGGCGGCCTGATTCTTCGGATCAAGCGCCAAGGCGTCGTTATACAGAGCCACAGCGTGCTGATAGTCGGCGTTGCGCAAATCGTCATCGGCCCGTACCACCAGTGCCGCGGCGCGTTCACGTTCAATTGCCGCCAGGGATGGCTTGGAAACTTCGTGTGCTGATGCAGATTGCATGGTGGTCGCAGGTGCTTTGGACGCGGCCTTAGGGGCAGCCTTGGAAGCGGTAGTTGGCGACATGACCATCACCGGAGCCGGAGTGGCCACGGCCACCGGTGCCGGAGCGGGCTGCGCTTCGGTTGGTGATGGAACCGGTTGCGGCTGGCGAGCTTCCGCGACGGGCTGCTGCGCAACTTCGGTTTTGGCCTGTGTTGCAGCAGCCTGTTGTGCGGCCAAGGCGGCTGCCGCTTGCCGAGCTTGTTCAGCCTGTTGTTCCTGAGTCTGCTGCTGAGCCAGAAGTTGTTGTTGCGATACCTGCTGCTGGTGAGCAAGCTTGGCAGCGGCCGCTTTTTCCGCGGCGGACCGCTTGGCCTGCATATTTTTCTCAGCTATCTTTTGCTGTTCGGCCATATGTGCGGCCGCGGCGGCCTGGGCCTGCCGGGCTTTTTGCTCTTCGGCAAGTTTCTTAGCGGCGGCTTCCTGCTCCATCAATTTTTGCTGGGCCTCTTTTTGCTGTTGGACAAGTTTTTCAGCGGCTGCGGCTTGCGCGAGTTGCTGCTGATGTTGCCGCTGGGCAAGTTTCGCCGCGGCTGCCGCTTGCGCGGCCTGGCGATTTTTCATCGCCTGGGCGGCCTGAGTGGCGGCAGCTCGTTGAGCCTCCTGTTGGTTTTGTTCCGCCAGCAGTTTCTCTTTGGCTGCCGAAGCCTGGGGGGCCGTGGTTTGTACGGCGGTCGCTTTGGCCTGCTGGGCGGCTTGAAGTTGGCGTACTTGTTCGACGCGGCGTTGCGCGATCAAATACTGATAATGCGGCACCAGATTGGCCTGATCGCCGAGATCAACTCCGGACACCTGAATTTTGTTAAGGTCCGCTTCCGCCTGGTCAAAGTTCCCGGCCTGATAAGCGTGTGTAGCGTCCTGGAGCAAGGACTTCATCTGCGGGGCCAATTGTTGTTGCTTGGCCTGAGTTAAGGCTAAGTTGTCCGCCGCTTCACTTTTCAGTTCCGGTGAAACATCCGGACTTTTAATGAGATAATGGAAGAGCTTGGCCGCATGGGCGTAATGGCCATCCTGCAACGAAGCGGTGGCATTGTGGTACACCGTCAGATCCATTGACATGCCGGCAATGCCTGCATCCGCCTTTTGCAACAGCGAAGCCAGACGGGTTTGATCCGCGGCACTGAGCTTGGAAGGATCAATGGACAGGAGCACCTGCTTGGCGGTCTGATACTCGTGCTGACCGATCAACTGCGTGCCACGATCCAGAAGCGTCGTTGATGACGACGCTTGGGCTTCCGCGCGGGCAATGGCAAAGGGCAGCAATGGAAGGCTCGCGCCGGCCAATAAAGCTCCCGCGACGCCAACGGCTAGAATTTTTGATCGCTTCTGGGTATTCAAGGCTACTACTCCTACATCCGAACATTCAATGTGGAACCGGCCCATGATCATGCACCGGAACCAATCAGACTTCAAACTAAACAGCGTTCGGCATCAACCGCCCGCCAAGGTCTTGACCTCATAAAAACATCTACATGTTTTTTACACTCTCTTGTTTACAAGGACTTATCCTTCAACAACCCGCCATTAAACCTCCGTATCCTAAAACCGATTTTGTCCGCTTGCAACCACAATTCAATTTTTATCTTCCGAAAGCAACGCGCCGCCGGAAATATATTCACCTCACGGATTGTTATTTTGCCCGGTTGCCGGCGGTGGCGCACCAATTTCATTACTCAAATTATTAAGCTTTTGCAACTGCGGATCTGTGGAATCCCATTGGGAATTCCGCAGGTGTAATTGATGATCCGGCCCGTCAAGAATTACGTTGACACTCTGATCGACCGGCTGCTTGACGGCATCCACCAGCAAATATCCCGTGGCAAAGTTCACGAGTTTAGGTGCCAATGTACCATTGCTGGTGATGACTGATATGGACTCCCGGTTACCAATCGGCTCGCCTAAACGCACCGTCTGACTTCCGTCAAGCCATTGACCGCGAACCCATTTGAACAGTTGGAAGGAAACAGCCCCACGTGATACCTGCGCACTGGAAATAAAGAAATAGAGGTCACTGTTGACCCGCATCGATGCGCTGGGCAGGCTCCAGGGCGATTTCAACCACTGCTGATGGCGCAGCGCGGGCTTATCGAGCCGGTTGGGGAAATTAAATACCGGATTGTACATGACCACCCGAATTTCATACCGATACGTATCACCGGGAGTTACATGCGTATCATAGAATCGCACCGGGACTTCCGTCATATCCGTCATGCTGGCCGGACCGGTGGTCGGAGGTGAGTTAGTGCCATTGAATCCGGGGGGCGTAAAGCCCCCGGGAAATCCATTGGGTATTGCCGGGTTATTGCCGTTGGTTGTCGCCGACTGACCCGGCAGGGTCAGTGACGGCAACTGAACCTGCTGCGACTGCTGCGCCTGAACCTGAAACGGCGACAAGGTCGGCGTTGTGGGTTGCGGCTGTTGACGCGCCTGCGGTTGCGGAGGAGTAGGCATTCCGCCCGGAGGGCCAAAACCGCCAGGGGGGCCGAACCCCCCGGGAGGGCCAAAACCGCCGGGAGGACCAAAACCGCCCGGCGGACCGTTATTTATTGGCGGCATCGGATGCGGGCGCTGGGAATTAGGTGTCGGTGTAGTCGCCCGACGCTGAACCTGTTGCGTGGCATAAAAAGGCGGATCTAAAATTTCAGAAACAATTCCGTCTAGCTGTCCCAGCAATGTGAACCGCTGACTGTAGCCCAGAGAACTGAAATTCAAGCTCGGCAAAGGAGCAAGATTCAAACCCTTGATGTTTTTCCACGCGGACCAGCGGCCATCCGCCAAAAGGCGCTGGCGGCGGACTGCCACCCGGTAAAAAGCCGTGATCTGATAGGGCGATGGCAGCGCCGCCTGATTAGCGGTGAGTTTTTTATCCTTGGCGGTCAGGCTGGCCAACCACTTAGCCATGGGAAAACTGGTTTTCAGCGTTACCCAGAACATTCCCTTGGTCGGCAGATTACCGGTGCCATTCATATTGTTAAAATTGTTCATGTAATTCGCCGGGTTGGTGTTTCCCGGAAAACCGTTGTTGCCGGCCGCGTTCCCGGTGGAACCTGATGTGGAAGGTAAATAGACGACCGCCTGCGATTGACTGGCTTTCGGTTTGGCGAGAGCCGGCGCGGAAGCTGTCATGAATATTAAACCCTGTCCATGCCGCCCGGCAGTCATTTGCAGCGCGCTGTTGTAGGGCGCAAATGGCACTTGGGACACAGCTACCAACGTTTGGGGCAGCGGATTAGTTTGTTTGGCGACCAGATCTTTGACGTAATTAGGTAGATGACCGATGTGAATGGTTCGGTTCTGTTGGTTACGGATTGCCAAATCAAGAGATCGCACTTGCGACGTGATAACTGAACCCACATCAGCCGGTGCCACCATGGAGCCCGACTGCACCGGCGACGAAACCTGATTGGGATCATGCACAAAATTCTTGTAAACCAGCCAGCCTGCAAAAAGCACACCGATTCCAAGAACGAGCTTTTCCACATGTCGCTCTATGGGATTAATATTCTTCATGGTCAATCACCAAAATCCGTTCTGAACTTATGGAAACTCACGGTTGTGCCGCCGTCGTCGTCTTCAACAAACTAAGCCGAGCGCGATACGCCGGAGGCATCAAAGGTTTATTCCACGGCGTGCAAAATAGCGCTTCCATTAAAATGTCCACCCGAACTGCGGGGACCTTTCCGTAAACATAACCATCGGTAATGGCACGGATCGGATCAACCGACGCGATGTTCATCTGCAAAACAGTATACCCGTTATTCTCGCGATAGAGTTGGTTGATAAAGTCATTGACTTTATCCGCCTGCACAACCACGCTTAACGCCACGAGGGTGATCTGATGCTTGGCATTGCTGAAGTGATTGGTCAGTATTGCACCCGTCGTCGCGCCGGCGGTCGCGCCAGCGCCTGCGGTGGCACCGCCCGGACCCCCGGGAAGACCGCCGGGCGGGCCAAAGCCGCCGGGGGGTCCGAAACCACCCGGAGGGCCAAAGCCACCGGGGGGCATCCCCGGCATCTGGCCGCCGGTAAATCCGCCCGGAGTGCTGGTCGATTGCGCGGGAAGCGCTCCTAAGAATAGTCCGCCGTCCGGCACTAATACCGCACCATTACCCGATTGCTGCGATTGCGACGCTTGTGCCCCCGTCAAAGCTGCCGGAGCATCGGTACCGATGGTAATACGAATCAGCCGCTTCACCGGCGATAAACTGACATTCGGACTGCTCTGATTCATGGCCACGATGGCGTTGACGATATCATTTTGAATCCAGGAATCAACAAATGCTTCGTATATTTGCGACGACGTCGGAAGATGACGGCTTAGCACGAAATTGCGCTCCTGAAAGCTATCCCGACGTGCATACACTTTGCATTTTGCGGCCGCCAGAAACACCTGGCGACGGATAATTGCATTCTCAATTTTATTCTGCTCGGACGTGCTGGCCGCGCCGCCGCTCTGAAAGCCTTGAGGCATTGCGTCTTCCATGCGTTTCAAACGGGCGTTTACCAGATCACTGATACTTTCCTTACTCGGCGGGCGGCCGGCGTCCAAGCGGGTCAGAAAGCAATATTTGTTTTGCTTATTGTTCACGAACAGCCGCCGATACTGCCGTCGGAAGGCCCGCCTGGTCGTTAAAAACCGCGGGGGATTCGGCAGCATACCAGCCATGGGCATGCCTGCCAGCAGGGGAATTTCATGGTGCCGCGGATCTCTGACGATCTGACCCTGAGCGTTAAATTCCACACGTCCCCAGGCGTTAAGTGTGATATATTCCTGTTTAACAGACTTGGATTGTGACTCGATATAGGTCTGAACTTTCAGCCGCGCTGCAATAATTGGCGGTGTCACCGGGGCGTTGTAACGCTTATGACCCGGAATATGGATGGACGTCGTCCGCAGACTTTGTGCGACCTGCGCCTGCGATAATGCCGATTTCATTCTGCTGCGCAGCTTGGCTCCCATGGAACTCAAGGGATAGAAAAGCACCACCACGGACGCCAATATCACAATGCCGCATATAATCGGTATCAGATTGGCTTTGATAAATTTCATCCAAACCTCCAGCCAGTTGCATGAATCCCAGTAGTTCGGTTTTCATCCAGCTCGCGTTATCGGCATACGTCTGCAAGCCACTTGCTAAAACCCGCTCTTCAGTCGAGCGGTGCGCACACACATCTACATACAACATTCAGTGTATGTACACGTTGACTATCATCTGAAACGCGGTGGCATCGCTCAGAGAAGCCTTAGTATTGGGGTCAATGGCCCCCGGAATACCTCCGGAGCTTTGGCTGTTAAAGCTAAAGCCCGCACCTCCGCCAGATGGCATTCCGCCGGGAGCAAATCCCCCCGGAGGGCCAAAGCCCCCCGGCGGCCCGAAACCTCCCGGAGGACCAAATCCCCCGGGCGGCCCGAAGCCGCCCTGCGGCATTCCACCCGGAAACGTCGGTAGATTGTTTTGCGGAATCGAATTTTGGTTCTGGCTGTTTGCCGGCGCGGTGGTCGTAACTTTAGGTAAATACGCGGGAAGAAAAACCCCGGAGAACGGCCCAAGGGCCGCCCCCCATGGAATAAAGCCCAAGCTGCCTGAATTCGCGCCCCCACCCCCGCCGCCCAGCAAATCGCCAATCCGCGATGTGGCCAGCGACCCTTTGACAATCTTAATGGTGAACGGTTTCTTCGCCCCCGGACCGCCCAGT
>DAHXLH010000150.1:0-5204 GCA_027366115.1 Phycisphaerales bacterium | reverse complement strand
GAAATCAGAAGTGCTCTGGTTGCCGTTGCGGTCGGTGGCGATGGCCCGGAACACAATGGGATCGTAGGCGTTGGTGATGTTGGTAGGCAAATCGGCGGGGTTGGAAGTATAAATATAGGTAGCCGTGCCGCCCACGCCGCTGTCATTGCCGCCGGCGGTGACGCTGCTCACCCGACCCCACATGTCGGCGTCGGTGGGGTCCTGGCCATAGGATATCTGGTAACGCGGGGTCGCAGAGGCATACACCGAAGCGGTGTCCACCGTGCGGAATCCGGTGCTGCCGGCCACGGCGTTCAGATAGGGCTGCACCTCATTGGGGTACCATATCGCGATGAGATCATTCTGGCGTTGCGGACGCGGATTATTTACATCGTATTGAAATACATAGGCCGTGCCGCCCAAAAAGCCGTTGCCCGCTACGGCCTTGTTGATGGACGGCAGTACCGCTGCGACCAGGTGCCCTGCGGAATCATATTGAAAATTAGCTTGCCGCCCAAGATAGTCCGTGGCCTGCTGAAGCTTGTACCGGTATTCCGAACCGTAATAGCTGTATTTGACCGTGCGGCCATAGCCGTCCGTCACGCTCGTGAGCTGCGCGACGCCGCCAGCCGTCGCCCAAGTAAAGCTCTGGGTGTTGCCGTAACGGTCGGCAGAAGCGACCAGCCTGCCCGGCACGGCGACCAGCGAATTTATTCCGGAATAAGTGGCCACGGTACCGTCGCCGCTGGTGAGCGTAAAAGTTTCAGTAACCAACCCGATGTTGTGGCGGACAAGCGTCGACGAGGTGTTATTGCCCGCTGACGAGTATTGGCCACTGCCCAAGGCCGTAAAGCTCTCCAAGGAGTTGGCACCGCTGACGATCTGCACGCCGCCGGGAACGGCGCTAAGCACCGATCCTTGGGTGAAGTTGAAGCCAATTCCGAGCAATGAATCCAATCCGGCTCCGGAAAGGTAATTCAAATCCAGCGACCATGCGCTCTGGCCCAACGCGGCAAGCGCCATGAGATCAATGGTGAAGGTGAGTTGGCCGTTTCCCAACGAAACGCCCGGCATTCCGGCCGCCAGCGTTGGGATTGGTCTGCTGGCACCGGTGCCAAGAGGCCTTGCTGTGACGCCGGGAACCGGTTGGCTACCCGTGCCGCCGGAGCCGCCGCGCTGCGATGGAACCGGTTGCGGCACAATTCCCGAACCGCCCCCCGATCCGCCTGTAACTCCGTGGCCATGCTGCATGGGACCGCCGGGGTTGATTCCGGAAACGATGCCAAGAGGTCGGCCCAGTCCGTGCCCGCCAACCGGTGCTGGCGGCAATGACCGGATGCCGCCGCCCCAGCCGTGATATCCGGGGGAACCACCGTGCCCAATTCCTATCGGCGCCGGGTGTGCCGTAGTCGTGCCGCCGGTAGCTGCGGTCGCCGCAGCCCGGATGGCCATCGGCATGCCACCGCCGCCGATCCCCGGGCCGGTTCCGTTGCCCCCGCCACCACCTCCGCCACCTCCGCCACCTCCGCCACCGCCCGCACCGCCGAGCGGTAACGGACAAGGACAGGTGGGGCAAGGGTTCGTCGGATTCCATCGATTATTGGGCTGGTAGCTCATGGTACGAATCTCCGATAGTTCGCGAGGGTGACAGCGGTAACCACTGCTATACGTTGCCTCCGCGCCACTTTTCTCACTTTATTATCCAAGCCCCGCCTGACGCGAAGCGGATATTTCATCCATGCAACTGACGGCCTTGACAGCATTGCCGCTGCGTTGCGGAGAGGTGCCGCCGTGCGGCTTGCTCTCGCTGACGCATCAACGCCTCGCGAACAGTACCGCCATGTGAAAACAGCCGCCCTGGCCAAGGTGCGACTTTTACCGGGAACGGCGCAATGCCCACTGGTGCGTGATTTCCGCTTTGGCCATGGCGATCCGGCGGCGTTTTGGCGGTGTGATTTCCCGGTTTTGCTGGCATATCTTCACACGTTGATTTTATGGCTGTTTAATATATCTTTAGGCGGCTTATAATGGTCGCTCGCGAACTTGTCAAGCGGGCTTGACAAAAAAGGTGGAATTACAACCATGCCAGCATTCGATTACCTGATTGTGGGGGCCGGATTTTACGGCTCGGTGTTCGCAAGGGAAATGACTGACGCAGGCCGTCGGTGCCTCGTGATCGACAAACGCGACCACATCGGCGGCAACTGTTTTACGGAGTCTCTCGGCGGTATTGATGTCCACCGTTACGGCCCGCATATTTTCCACACCAACAGTCAGCGGGTTTGGGACTATGTCCGGCGATTTGCGGAATTCCATCTTTACCGGCATAAGGTCAAGGCCTGCTGCCGGGGCCGACTGTATTCGCTGCCAATTAACCTCTTGACCCTGCATCAATTGTGGGGCGTCACCACTCCGGAACAGGCGCGGGCGAAACTGGATTCCGTACGCGAACCCATCGCCAACCCCGCCAACCTCGAAGAGTGGGCCCTTTCCCAGGCGGGACGTGATATTTATGGGTTGTTTTTCCGCGGCTATACCCAAAAGCAGTGGGGCGCGGATCCAAGGCAACTTCCCGCTTCAATATTGAAGCGACTGCCGATCCGGCTGAATTTCAATGATGATTATTTTGACGACCGTTACCAAGGAATCCCCATCGGCGGCTACACGACAATTTTCGAAAAACTGCTTGAAGGCGTGGATGTGCGCCTGGACACGGATTTCTTCGCAAACCGCGGGCACCTCGAAGCGCTGGCAGACAAAGTTGTCTACACGGGGCCAATTGACCGCTTCTTCGATTATTGTCGCGGGTCATTGGACCATCGCACGCTTCGTTTTGAAACCCAGCGCCTGGCGATCGAGGATTTTCAGGGCGGCACCATCGTGAATTACTGCGACACGGATGTGCCCTTCACACGGATCACCGAGTTCAAGCATTTCCAGCCGTCGCTGGAGCAACGGCTTTCGCATACCATCATCACGCGCGAGTATCCGATGCCGTGGACGCGGGCGGCGGAGCCATATTACCCAATTAACAGCACCGCCAATGAGGCGATTGCGACGGAATACCGCAGGCTCAAACCGCGCAACGTGATCTTCGGCGGGCGGTTGGGAAGCTACCGCTACTACGATATGCACCAGGTAATCGCGTCAGCGCTGGCGGCGGTGGAGCGAGAGCTGGGATACGAAAAGTGTTGTCGGGCCGCATCGCCAAACGCCGTCGATGGCCTTGCAACTTCCGCCGGGGTGTGCACCCACGGCGGAAGGGTATTACAGCGGCGTATAACCGGAGGTAACAGGATGTTTCAGGAAATCACCAGAGAAATGGATTCCCGGCAAAGCCCGCCTGTCGCAGGCAGCTATCGCCTTTTGAACTCCGAGGGCCGTGAACTTGCACGCAACGTCATCCTGCACGCCAACGGTGGAATTTACACCGACATGCACCACCTGCGGGCGCGGCGCTGGAACCGGCCGCCGAACCTCCCGGACACGCTGTTATGCGGCGGAACCATCTGGCGCTGGTCTGACGGCCAAATGACGACTGCAAACCTGCACGCGCTGCCGGCCCAGCGCTGGCGGCCCGGAACACTGCGACGGCGTACCACCGATTCATCGGGTTCAGGGCCGGGCTGCGCCGTGCTTCGTCCACAAACTCCGGTGCCTGCGGACCGGACCAAGTTTGAAATCGTCATAGCCAAATACAAAGAAGATGTGGCCTGGACGGAATGCTATCCGAATAACGCGACGGTGTATTGTAAGGACCCGCAGGACGGCCGGTTTATTTCATTGCCGAACACAGGTCGTGAGTACGGTACTTATCTTCATCATATTGTGAGCCGCTACGATTCATTATCCGAGCGAACTCTTTTCGTGCAGGGGGATCCCTTTTTCCACCGTCCCCTGCCCTTCTGCAACTACGCCTTTGCGCAGGAAGCGTTTAAGTCTGACCCCAACTTCCGCCACTCGATAACCCAAGCTGTGAACTGGGGATGGGCCGATCAGACAGCCGACGGCCCCGTCAAGGCGGCGTTTCTGCGTCTCCTTGAGCGACAGTGCGACATTGCGGAATACCGTTTCACCTGGGGTGCGCAGTTCGCTGTAAGCCGTGACCTTATCCGCCGTCGGCCAAGAGAGTATTACCAAAAGCTCTACAAGATTTCCCAGCTGCCGGATATATGCCTTGCAGGACACCGGTTCGACAACCTGCATATTGGATTCCTCTTCGAGTTCTTCTGGGAAAATATCTTTTGCGGAACCGACAATTGATCAGGCTGCGGCCTCATTTCCACTTGCCCGTGACGAGCCAGAACACCGCCGGAATCATCAGGCAGCCAAACCATAGCCAACCCTGTCGGTACATTGACCACCAAGGAACGGAGAGTACCAGCCCTGTCCAGAAGCTGAAACAGATGTAACAGTCCAGAACGCCGTGCGCGGATTTGGGCAGAAGTCTTCGCAGCACTTTTTCCCTTACAAACGCTCCCGGCCCATCCTCCGACCAGACGACCAAGATCGCAAGGCCCATGGCCGAGAGAACGTAGGCGAGAAAAATCGTGAATTGCGACACACAAGCCCGCTCCGTCAAATTGCTGCAAACCCATTTCCGCCCCATCAGGCAACCGAATATGAAACGGCTGCCGCTCCGGCGCACTTCGCCAAAATGACGGCGACACGAGAACGATAACGCGCGGCCGTCCGTGATGTCAAGCAAAAAAGAACGAAAACCACAATTAACCCGGATATTTCATCAATTTTATCCAGCGGCGACTTGCGCGCAGGCCCTGCACCTTGTAAAATCAAGGTGTTGGTACAACTTATCGATTTTGCAAGGAGGCAAGGCCATGTTGACAGACTGTATCACAAAACCCATCTCACTGTCATCTCTCCGGCGGCAGAAAGTGCTGATCGAGTTTGATGGCGGGAAGATCACGTCGGATGCCGGGGCCCTGTTATTGCGGGAGGCGGATCGGCGGCTGGATTTGGTCAAGCGTATGTCGGCCTGTATCCCTGATCCGCGTGATCCGGACTGTATTGAGCACCAACAGACCACCATGATCGCCCAGCGTGTGATGGCTATTGCCTGCGGCTGGGAGGACCTCAATGACCACCAGAGCCTGCGTAAGGATCCCCTGTGGCAGATTGTTACCAACCGGGGGGTTGATGATGAAAAACCCTTGGCCTCTCCGCCGACCCTGTGCCGACTGGAGAATCGCGTCAGTCGAAAGACC
>DAHXLH010000131.1:0-8647 GCA_027366115.1 Phycisphaerales bacterium | reverse complement strand
CTGTCGTGGCCCGGGGTTCGATTATTGGATGGTCGATGGCGTCACGAGGCTGCGGCATGCCGGTCAGGATGTTTGGCTACGGAGGCTTTCACCTATGGCAACAGTTCGCACACAGCGCAGCGCGCCACCTTACGCACTTATCGTTTTCATTGGTCTGTTTCTCGTGGTGACTGTGGTCGCCATACTGCTTTACCTCAAATTAGGTAAGGCGGAACAAACCGCTTCCGCCGATCAGCAGAATCTGGGCCTGATCGCCTCAACCGCGGATCAGAACCTTCCGATCGTCGCGGATCTTAAAGCTAACGCCTCCGCCAGCAATACGGTGGTACGGCAGTTGGTGGCACAAATAAATCAATTGGAAGTAAAGATCAGCGGCAACAGTGGCGCACGAGTGTCGCAACTTATTGGGCCCTCCGGTCCGGTGAATCAGGTGCTGGCCAAGGCCGGTATGACGGGAAAATCTCTCGTACTGGCTTTGTCACAAGTGGATTCGGCCCTGGTCAATGCGCAAAATGAAATTAAGCAATCTCGCCTGCATCTGGCCAATTATCAGCGTCGTTTTGCGTCCACACGATCCTCTTTTAAGGATGATATCCACGCGATTAATGATAAGCTGACATCCGCCCAGAATCGGATAGACGCTTTAACCGCCAAGTTGAACGCGGCCAACACGCAGGTTTCCACCGAAGCCGGCACGCTGCAACAGCAAATTACCGCGGAACAGACCAAGTACATCTCGGAACTACGCGGGCAGGTTATTCAGATTCAGCAACTTAAGCAGGAATTGCAGGCGAGAATCACTGTGGTCCAGGATTTGCGGAACCAGATCGCGGCCTATCGTGCTCCGAACACCGGTGCCAATGCCATCTTGAGTCAGGCGGACGGCAAAGTTATTCGCGTTTCCCCGATGACGCGGCATGTTTATATCAACTTAGGTACTGCCGAACATATTACCGTCGGCTTATCGTTTGCGGTGTACAACCCGAACTTGGGCGTCAATACCGGCCACAACGGTGGCGGGGCGGGTTCCATATCCGTTATCCGCGTGGGGAAATTCGCATCAGTTTGCCGCATTACCCATCTGCAACCTAACGCGCAGATTTTTGCCGGTGATCTGATTGCCAACCCGGTTTTCCATAAAGACCAGAACCGGAAGTTTCACTTTGTTATCTATGGCGATTTTGATGTCAACGGTAATGGCGTACCCACGGCTGCCGGTCGTCGGCAAATTGTACGGCTCGTTGAATCCTGGGGCGGCGTGGTTCAAACGCACCTTTCCACACAGACAGATTTCCTTGTGCTGGGGTCACGGCCTGCGAATTCGCAGTTGAATTTCAACGGCGTGCAAACCGCACAAACCGCCGCACTGAAGTCCGCCCGCGCTACCCAACAGCAACGCTATGGGCATCTTGAACAAAAGGCACAGAATCTTTCCGTGCCGATTCTCAATGCCAATCGCTTCCTTGCGATGATTGGCTATTACGCTCATCCACTGGTGCGGCAGTAACATGACCGACAGGCTTTCAGCCGCGTTTGCCGCGCCTGGGCAGCATCACAGGGCGCTACTGTGCCCTTTTGTCACCGCCGGTTACCCCAGCGTGGATATGTTGGGGCCATTGTTGGAAGCACTGCAACATGCCGGCGCGGGCTGTATTGAATTGGGCATTCCATTTTCTGATCCCATTGCGGACGGCCCGACCATTCAGGAAAGTTATCGTCTGGCACTGCAAAATGGTGCCAGTGTGCAGCGCATCCTCCAAGCGGTTAAAACAATCCGCGGCCACGGATTTTCACTGCCCATCATGGCCATGGCCAGTTTTAGCATCATTTTCAAACACGGTACCGATGTGTTTGCCGCATCTTGTGCGGAGGCGGGAATTGATGGGCTTATTTTGCCGGATGTCCCTTTGGAGGAAGCGCCGGCCGTGGTTGCCGCATTAGACAGACATCAACTCAAAAGCAGCCTTTTGATTGCTCCTACCACAGCTCCAGATCGACGGGCCAAAATTGCCTCATTGTGCACCGGATTTATTTATTATCTTTCGGTAACCGGGATAACCGGAGAACGCCAATCATTACCAGCCGATGTGCCGCTGAATCTTAAATCTTTGCGTGCCCTGACGCCGCACCCCATCTGCGTGGGATTCGGAATTTCCCGCCCGGACCAGGTGGCGGAGCTGGCATCACTGGCGGATGGCGTGATCGTCGGCTCGGCGATCATCAAGACCATCACCCGGGAATTGGCCAAACCGGCACCCGATGTTGCCGCCGCGGTTGGGGCCTTTGCCGCGGAACTCGCCGCCGGATTAAAGCAATAACTAATAGTTCCACAAAATCGCCGGCTCTGCCGGCGGTATCGCAATCGACTGCGGTACAACCCAAAAAATATTTTAATTCCGTGCCTGCAAGTACAAAAAATCAGTACCCCGGTTTATGAACACATCGGATAATAGATCGTAATCCGCCGCGTGGCGTCCATTCACTGATCAGGGTCATTTGCCTGGGTTTCAGCCGTTGAACCAGTTCATCCAAAATAACATTGGTGACATCTTCGTAAAAAATACCTTCATTGCGAAAACTCTGGAGGTACATTTTGTAGCTTTTGAGTTCTACGCATAACTTATCGGGAATATACAGCAAGCGAATGGTCCCAAAATCGGGTTGGCCGGTCTGCGGGCAAACGGACGTAAATTCCGGCGCAATGTGTTCGATTTCGTAATCTCTTCTGGGGTGGGGGTTGCCGAACGTTTTCAGCAGGTGCACTCGGGCGACTTTTGTTTTCATGGCTTATTCCTTTTCGTTTCAAGAGAATTTCAAAAACATTTGCCGGGCGGGGCGTCAATATTACGTGCCGCGGGTGTTTCCATACAGCAGAATATGCAATCGCATTCCAAAGCGAAAGCCCCGCTCGCGGCATATTTCCGCCAGCCAAGCCCCGCGCGTTTGTATCGCGTCGGCCGTAATGCCTTCCGGCATGAGTATGACATCGGCAGGATTTATCGGTGCCGCTTCTGCTACGCTCGCTAAAAGTTCGTCCACTTCCTCCATATCTTCCGGCTTACAAATGACAAATTTCCATTGCCGTTCGCCAATGAGATTTGATCGCGCAAACATTTCTAGAACGTCCCGGTTCAAGCGCCGCTGGTCATGGGTCTGGGACCATTTGGGATCATCCGTTGGCGTGGAATTCGATAGTTTCGGGCTGATGCTGGCAAGGTCCATCGGCACATCCTGCCACAAGGTTCCGGCCGTCTCGATGGTAACGTGCCGCCCCATATTTTTTAACCCCGCAACAAGCTGCTGCAGTTGCCCCTGCATCATCGGTTCGCCACCGGTGATGACCACATGCCGGCCGGGCTGTTTGGTTGCCTGATCCAAGATTTCCGGCACCGTCCTATTCTCTCCCGTGGGCTCCCAGGAGCTGTACGGCGTGTCGCACCAGCGGCAGCGCAGATTGCACCCACTAGTACGAATAAAAAATGAGGGAACTCCCGTGAGTTTTCCTTCCCCCTGTATGCTGTAAAACATCTCCGCTATTTTCATGTTCTATCGCCCGGATTCTGTTCATACGGTGCCGGATCGGCCACGCCCAACTGCTCAAACGCGGCCAGCCGTAATTGGCAGGCATCACAACGGCCGCAGGCCGCACCTGAAGCCCCCGGGTCGTAACACGTCCAGGTGTGGCCGTAATTAACTCCCAAAGAAAGTCCAAGTTTAATGATGCCGGTTTTTTGCAGGCTCATGAGCGGTGCATGAATCTGGAACTTTCCGCGGCCTTCACTGCCCGCGCGCGTGGCCAGGTTGGCCATCGTTTCAAATGCGGCGATATAATCCGGGCGGCAATCGGGATATCCGGAGTAATCCACTGCATTGACGCCGATGAATATATCGAAACACTCCAACACCTCCGCCCATGCCAAAGCACAGGACAGAAATACCGTATTGCGTGCCGGCACATACGTCACGGGAATGCCGTGGGCCATATCGGCGGTGGGGCGATCTTTCGGGACCGCAATATTCGCCGTTAGTGCCGATCCGCCGAAGCGCCGTAGATTCAAATCCAAAGCAACGTGCTGCACAACGCCCAGGTCAGTAGCCACTTGTGTCGCCGCATGAAGCTCTTGTCGATGCCGCTGCCCGTAATCAAAGCTCAGGGCATAACAGGCAAAGCCTCGATCTTTGGCGACCGCCAATACCGTGGCGGAATCCAACCCGCCGCTTAACAGCACGACCGCTTTTTTGATTTTTGTATCCACATCCATCATGCCCAGAGTTTACCGGTTAGTTCGCCGTAAGCCTAGTGCTACTTTTCTGCCACTGGTACCGTTCCAGAAGCTTCCACAGATCCGCAAGGGATTGTTTATTAACCGCAATGGCATTGTGCAGGTATTGCAGCAAGCCCGGCCCGGCATGATTCTTTTTGGCCTGCTGCTGGGCCGCCTTATCCATGGCAAATTGCCAGGAGTAATCCATATACATCATAACCAGATAACGCTTCTGAAAATCGGCGGCATCGCTGTGCAGCAACAAAGTGCCTTCGTCATCCGCGATAATTTTCTGGGCTTTGCCGAAAAGGCCCGGACGATAAAAATAATGCAGCTTAACGCCATGCGTTTGTGCCCATGCTTTGAGTTCTTTTAAAAGCTTTCCCTGACTATTGGACATATAACTGTTAAACCGGCCTACCGATTTTGACAACCCCTTAAAATCCGCGAGAAACGCCAGTTGGGTTTTATCTTTATGACCCTTGGCCAAGGATCGCAATATTTGCAGCACCGCCGGATTCAGCGGCTGTTGTATTGCCGCCCGACGCGGCGGAGCGTTACTGCACCCCGGAAGGGAAAAAACCAATACCGGTGCCAACACGACGACCGCAAAAACTTTCATCAACCGCATAAGCCAACTCCTTGCAATAGCTCACTTGCAAGTTTATCCCAGAATTTCCTCCACGGCCACGCGGCGGGCGGTAGTTAACCGCGGATTGCGCGGATTAGGGAGAGGCAATATTTCCGGACAACGCTCCGTGCGGGAAACTTCACAAAGCCGCCGGCTCTGCCGGTGGTGGAACGCACCATAAAAGCACCTCGGCCACGCTCCTGACGCGCCGGCCCCAAAGGCGGTGGTTTGCCCCTTTGAGATTCGTATCTTTTTTTGGGCTGCTGGCGTATTGGACGGCTATAATGCTTCACGGGGCCGGTGGGGAAAATTGGAAATGGATGACTGCTGGGGTGCTTTAATTTATATGTTTCGCAGGGTGTCTATCTTGTATGGAGGACTCTCATCATGAGGTTCCAAAAAAATCCGGAATATTGCCACGTCAGTTCTTGCCTCGGCAATGATTATAACCTTGGGTGGTTGTTTCTACGGCGGCCACGGCGACCGTGGAGGCCAGCGGCGGTACGACCGAGGCAATAACCGCGACTACCAACTTGGGGGCGGTCGCCACGACGAGGGAATGCGCTCGGCACCCTCGGTCAATCGTCTGACCGGAACAGCAACTGCCGCTACCATCAACGCTCCGGTGAAAGTGGCGATCAGACATCCATCCGACCAATGATTCCACATGCCACACGCGGTCACGGAAAACAAAATGAGCCTGACGCGGCAGCGTCATGGTTGGATGCGAAGTGCAGTTCGGGAAAATCGATGCCGTCCGATGCGTCGCGCGGCATCGCTGCTCCGGGGGAAGACGCGTCGTGTCATCGAATCTCATTCCCGCCGCCAGTTCAACGCTGCCGCATTGAGCTATTGACACGCGTCATGGTCGGATCCCATGCGCGGTCAGGGAAAGTACAATGCTCGCCCGCCGTCTGTCGCGGCGGCATAATAAAATCTTTAATCTCGATGGGCCGTGTAAACGCCTTTATTGGACAGCCTCCAGGTCAGCAGGGGACGGATGACAAATATGGCCGACAGGTAGATACAGGCAATTCCCAGCGCCATGATCACACCCAGGCTGGCGATGCCGCGGTCGCGGGAAAGGCCCAGAAAGCCAAAACTGCTGCACGTTACAAAAGCGCACATCAGCAGCGCCCGTTCGCTGACATCCCAGAACCGCCAGATACGGCGCGGATTATGTTCCGCCTCGCGGTAACGATGCATCATAAATACACCGTATTCGTGGCCCGCGCCAATGAGAATCGGCATGGCAAAAAAGTTCGCAAAGTTCCATTTCAGCCCCAGCACTCCCATGATCCCAACCAGCATCGGCAATCCCAGCGCTAATACTGAAACCGTCATAGCGGTGCGCCCAAGGGAGCCCAAATCCAGATACACCAGAAAAATGACGACCAGAAATGCCAATACGGTTGTCTGCATAAAGGCGGCGCGAATGGATTCTGTGGAATGATAAAGTTGAATAGCAATGCCGGTTAAATCGACGTTGCTGGGTACCAAGCCGGGCGCTTGCGCGGTGCCCTGTACCGCCGCTACGAACTGCCGCAATCGCGATTGATCCCATAGATCGAACCGGGGATAAATATACAAAGCATACTCGCCATTGGCTGCCTGAAAATGGCGGCTCACCTGTAGAGGTACGCGGGCCATATCTAACTTACCAGGCGTGAGCATCGCCGCCGCGGATGCGAGAGATTGACTGAAATTGGTCTGCCATCGTGAGAGTTGCAGCGCCGCAACATCCCGCTGCCCCATGGTCGCCGAATTCAATTTTGCCGCAAATGTTCGGAGAGTTGCGGCCGCTTCTTGAGCCGATGCAGCGGAGGACGGCCCGCTGCCATGGATCGGTTTACTCCAAGTGTCGGCTAGTGCATTGGCGGCCTGGGCAATAGCGGGAAGGTCTCCAGTCGCTACGGCTGATGGAACATGCCAACGAATATTTCGCAACGCTGCGTTATGCGCGGCGAGATATTTTTGTTTCGCAGCGGCACCCAGAATACTGCTGGTGGATAATATCGGAGAATCGGCATTAGAAGCCGCTTTATCGAGCGTGGCTTGAATGGGAGCCAGTTGTGACAAGGATTTTGACAGCACCACGGCGTACCAGGTGGGCATTTCCTTGACAAGTTTTACGGAGGTCAGGCCGCGGGCCTGCAAATCCAGTAGATTCGGATCAAACCGCAGCCGCAGGGCAAAGGGAATCAGCCCGATCAGAACCGCCAGCCACAGGCCCAGGCCCAGGAAATTTTTCAAACCCGCGCGCGGCGGGGGGCGATTATCCGTGTAGCGTTGGGCGGGTTGCACCTTACCGAGTTTCGGGGGAAATAGCACCAGCAGGGCAGGTAGTACCGTGTAACCGGCCAGCAGGCATAGCAACAATCCGGCACCCGCGATTAATCCCAATTCCGCATCGCCTCTAAAATGGGTGGTCAACGCCACGAGAAATGCGCCAGCCGCGCCGGCGCAGGATGTGGCTATCGGCGGCCCGGCGTATCGGAACACGCGTGCCCAGATCGCCTGTTGCCTTTCATAACGCCGGGCTTCGCGGCGATAACGCATCATGATCTGAATCAGATAATCCATGCCGATGCCGATCAGGGCAATGACAAACACGGTAGAAAGCAGATTCAATTCGCCGACGAAAATCGTGGCGAATCCAAACGTCCAAGCTATGGCGATGGCCAAGGTGATTCCCGCGGCAACCCCCATCCAGATGGAGCGCAGCATCAGAATCAGGCCGATCAGCACGACGATCATTGCCAGCGTCTCGGCTTTGTCGCTGTCTGATGTGGTAATCCGCATTTCGTCCGCGGCCAGCACGGGACGACCGGTCATTCCAAACGTAAATTGTGAATGAAAAGCCTTGGTGGACAGGACCATGGCCGCATGGATTTTCTCCAGCGGCAGAGATACCGCAGCCAGAGAATCAAAGGTAAATCTGGGGTAGACTTTGATCAGCAGTAAATGTTCCGAGCCGTTGCCTGCCTGAATGTAGTAATATCCCGCGGTAGCCGGAGTTGCGGGGCGTTGGGATGAAAGTGATGGCAAATCCGGAGCAACGGCGACTTTATCGCCATGCTGATTTAGGGCCTGAAGCCAGGATTCGCCAAGCGTTCGAACAAAGGCAGTCGTTTGCGCGCTGGGTGCCTGTGTGGTCAGGAGCCGCAAAAATCGCTGAATTCGCGTATGGCCAAAGAACGACATCGGTAGATCGGGCTTTTCTCCCCAGACGGATGCTAATTGCGCCAGGGATTGCGCACCCTTGGCTGCCACCCGCACGTCAGGCCAAGCGGCAAATAACAGAGCCTGATTACCAAGCTGTTTTAACGGCACGTGGCTGTCCACGGATATAACATACTTGGGTAATTTTCGCAGTGATGCGGTGACCGCATCTGCCGCGGCAATCCATTGGCTAGCCGCCGGTGCATGGGCCGGATTACGCGCTTTGATGACGATATATGCGGCCTCATTTTCCGGAAACTTCTTAATAAATTGAAGATATTGGTGGAAAAATGCGACATGTGAGGAAAAAAGCTTGTTTTGATCCGTGGAAATTCGCAGGCGGGTGCCGGCGAGAAAAGTGCTGATCGCCGCCAGCACCAACGCTATGCCCAACACCGTGCGCGGGTACCGTGTGAGCCGCAACGTGTCCTTCAAAACTCTTCGATGTATTGGACCCATAAATAATATGCAACGCGGCCCACTATCCGCCAGCCGTTACAGCAACAACCGCGGGAGTAACGTCTGCTAA
>DAHXLH010000011.1:0-8664 GCA_027366115.1 Phycisphaerales bacterium | reverse complement strand
GCGGATTTTGTCGCCACCACATTCATAATGTATTTCAGCGGCCAGGGCTGCAAAAGCCCGATCAAGGATCCTGAGAGCATCAGCAACAGACCGACACTTGTTGTTCGCACTTCCCCGCCCATGCACAACACCAGGAGCCGCGCAGCGGTGCGCAAGGCACCGGGCCGGACTGGTCGGACCGTTTTGGCCGGCACGTTCATCGATCGTTCCTGACTTCGCATTCACCGGGCCGAGTCTGGCGCATGTATTTGAAGATGACCGCCAAAGCGGCTCCGGCATCCATGGATATGCGTAACGCTAATGCCGCGGCCACCACCAGCATGGGAATGGCCCCAGGCCAACTGCGGGCACTAAGATCAAAAAGCCCCAGGCCAATTAAAGTAACCAGAATTACCCATATCACGCGCGGAACTGTCGGCCAGGTGCGTAGTCGGGCTAACTGCCGCCCATTGCCATGTTCTTCCATGACCAGCCGAATGCGCAGGGAGCCAAATGTCCCGCTGCGACACGTCAGATCCCAGCGATCAAAATCACCGCCGCGCTGCACACACATTCCCTCCTGTTTGAGAAACGTTTCCAGATCAGCCAGGCGATCTTCGGTACCGCGCCACGCTTCACTCCAGAGAACAAATTCCCGCGGCACGGGAATATCCAGCCCGCTTGGAACACGCATCCGCCAGGGCGATAAACCACGCGAAAGTCTGCCGCGCAAGCGCGCCACCGGTTGTATGAGATAACACCACATCGTAAGGAGCCGCAATTTTAATACGGCCTTTCGTGTACGGGGTATCTCATCAAAGCGGCAGTAGAAAGCACCGATGACCGCCTGTGTCACGGTCGCGGTCAAGGCCGCCAGAAGCAGCACGCCCAGGACCACAGGGTGCCAATAAAAGCCCACCATGAACATCACGCTTAACATCAGCACGCCCAGATACCATTCGGGTGTCATGGCCAACGACATCAGAACTCCCGGCGAGCCGTGATACACGCTTTGAAACAATGCTCCACCCCACGAGCCATGATAAATTCTGCGGTGTCCCCAGTTTAGAAACTGCCACAATCCGCGGCCGTAAATCCGCCCATGCCATGCGATATGGCCAAAGGCGTTATATTTTTCCGGCCATTTACGTTCCAGCATGGCTTCGGCTTTACCGTAATTCATCTGTTGCCGCCAATAGGCGCGCAGAGAATTTCTGCGTTTATGCCACACCACAGCCGCCGGACTAAAGCCCAGCCGCCACCCGCGTGCCTGCAGTCGCCAGCACGCATCCACATCATCACCGGCAATTCGAAACATCCCATCAAAACCCCCGACTGCGCGCAAAGACTTGGTGAGAAACGCCATATTGCAGCCGGGAATGTGCTCCGCCTCGGTATCGCTTAACAAAACGTGAATCGGGCCGCCCGGCGAATGGGCAACCGCATCGGCAATATCCGCATCGCCGGGCGGTGCGATATTCGGGCCGCCCACGCCGACGTATTTCCCGGTGCGGAAAGTTTCCACCAGAAATTGCAGCCAATACTGCGTCGGGCAGGCATCATCATCCAGATACGCAATAATTTCGCCCGTAGCGGCCTCTAACCCGATGTTACGGGCATTGCTGAGGCCCTTATTTTTCGATTGGATTAATTTTACGGGATATTCCCGCACCATCTCCCCCAGTCCATCCGTTGAGCCGTCATCCACGACAATGACTTCGTAGTCCGCGTAGCGCAATCGGGAAACGCCCTCCAGGCAAAAGCGAATCGTGCGCGAGCCGTTATAACTGCAGATCACAATTGAAACCTTCGGCCATTTTGCATCCACACGGAATGGCAGCTTTGAAAAGGCATCCTGGGCTGCGGTCAAAGCAGGCTTGGGGCGGCGATCGCGTGTCGTAAGTCCGAACTCCCAACCGGTAATTTCGCTTCCGCCCCGGTACCATTCATCGGTCCATGCGAACAGAAAAGTCCCCGCGCAGCCGCTTTTAAACACCGCGCGAATCTGCCAGCCCAGCGTGTTGGCCTGCTGGAATTCTCCTTTTGATAAACTGTCCAGCCCGATTTCGGCCAGCAGCAAAGGCTTGTCACCGGCAATATTATGCAGGCGGCTGATATACTTGCGCAGCTTATGCTTATCCTCGAGATAAACATTCATCGCCATGAAATCCAAGAAGGGCAGATACAAATATTCTGTGGTGGGATAATTGACATACGTAACCAGAGCCGCGGGATCAACTTCCTTCGCCACATTGTAAAGTTGTTTAAGAAACCTCTCAATGCGCCGATACCCGTACCACCGAACAATAGGGGCCGGAATTTCATTGCCTATGGCGAACGCCAGTAAAGCTGGGTGCCCGGCGCACTGCTGCACCCCCTTGCGCACACGCTCTATAATTGAATTCCGCGTTCTCGGATGATCGAGAAAGGCAATGTGCTGCTCCCATGGCAATCCCACAAATACATGCAGACCATGCCGTTGCGCCGTATCCAATAGCCAGCGCGGCGGAACCGTATATACCCGCACGGAGTTAATGCCGTGTTTCGCCATCATGGAAAAATCGGCGTCTACCTTTTCAGGGGTGTGATATTCACACCCGTCCGCCTCGGGGCAAAATGGCCCGTAGGTTACGCCTTTTATAAGAAATGGCTCGTCACCACAACACAAAAATTTTCCATGGACCGATAACCGCACGGTTGGCTCGTCCCTGGAATAAACCACCGGCGACGGCGTTACTACAGAAGGCGTTAAAGTTGTTTGTGTCATGAATGCACTTCTCCTCACCTCATCCCCAAGTTCAAGCAAACAATTATAGCATGTTTTATCGAATTGCCATAAGGCGTGCGATTTCCAGTGCCACACGCCGCGCCGCGGGCATTTGGTCTGAATAAGCGGCCATGGGGGCGGTGAGGGCCGCTAATTCCCGCGACATAGCTTTGCGCTTGTCGGGATTTGCCAATAAATCGCCGGCGGCGTCAATGACGGGCTGTACCGGGCCATAAAAAGGCATAAATTCCGGAACTATTTCGCGATCCGCCAGAATATTTACCAGACACAGGAACTTGCTCTGAATTAAAAACCGCCCCACCAAGTTCCACTTCCACCATGCCACACGATACAACACAACCATGGGCTTATGATGCCGCGCTATTTGCAGCGTCGCCGTTCCACTGCATGTAATAACCAAATCAGCCCAGCGAATAACGGCATCCGTCACACCAGTACGCACGTCAATTTTAGCGCCGTACCGCGGCAGAAAATTCCGGATTTGCCAAGCTCGGTCCGCATCGGCCGCCGCCGCTACTGCCGCCAAGCTTGGAAACTTACCACGCAGGGTAAGAAATGTTTCCAGCATCGGCGGTAAATTTGCGGCAATTTCCCCTTTGCGCGATCCCGGCAGCAATGCCAGGCGAAGCGGGGCATCGGGTAGTGGAGGTTTCACCAATTCCGGATCAGATTCAGGCCGATGGGCGGCCTGATCAAATAACGGATGCCCCACATAGACTGTATGCACACCTTGATGGCCAAAATAATGCTGCTCAAAGGGCAACACGCAACACAACGTGTCAACCGTTGCACGAACCACTTTGATGCGCCAAGGTGCCCAGGCCCAGAGTTGCGGGGCTACATAATAGCAGACCGGTACACCCAATTTTTGCCCCAACCGGGCGATACGCAAATTCACCGTGGGCGAATCAATGGGGATAATCACGTCGGGCTTAGCAAGCGCCAATTCCTTTTTCATCCGCTTCAGCAAATCCAACCAGTAACCGCCCTGGGCCAGCGCTCCCACGAGCATGGCTGAATTTTTGGTCGGATCGGCAAATATGCGGCATCCGGCTTTCGCCATTTTTGGGCCGCCGATGCCGATAAACCGGGCTTTCGGAAATTCTCCGCGCAACGCCTCTATCAGTGCGGCTCCCAAGGCGTCGCCGCTGTGCTCCGCTGCAGAAAGAAAAAATATCGGCGAACTGATGACTTACGACTCCTTTACGCCATATTCATGGCGAACCTGCGGATAAGCCCGCGTTTCCACCGCCCGTACATACGCTCCGGCCGCTTCCGCCACCGCCGCAGGAACTGTGCCGAAGCGTTCCACAAACCGCGGCACTTTTTCCGTATAGCCCAGCATATCATGCAATACCAATACATGGCCATGGCAACTTGGCCCCGCCCCGCACCCCAGCACGGGACATCCTACCGCTTCGACAATCCGCCGACTCACGCGGTCCGGAATCGCTTCCAACAGCAGCATATCCGCCCCCGCCTGCACCATGGCCACACTTTCCCGCACCAACCGATCCGCATCCTGCTCGGTGCGACCCTGATAGCGATAGCCCCCCTGCTGCACAGCCCGTTGCGGCAAAAGCCCCAGATGCGCGCAAACCGGAATGCCAGCCATGGTCATCGCCCGCACGATGTTTTCATGCCGCAGATCGCATTCCAATTTCACACAATCCGCACCGGCCTCCGCCAGGAATCTTTTTCCATTGGATACAGATAATTCCTCGGTGGCATAGCTACCAAAAGGCATATCTCCCATCAGAAAAGCATCCGGCGCGCCGCGCCGCACCGCACGGGTCAGCAAAACCATAAAATCCATTGTTGCATAAATCGTGGAGGATTCACCGAGTACCGTCGTGGCGGCGGAATCCCCCACCAGCAGAACCGGCACGCCGCAAGAGGCTAAAATTTTGGCGGTGGGAAAATCATAGCATGTCAGCATGGCAATCGGCCGCTGCTCCTGCCGCATGGTTTTTAACGTGCCAAGCGTAATTTTACCAGCCGGTCGCTGTACCGGCATTTCCGCCGCCCGCTTGCCATCAACAGAAGTTACAGCCATAGGACAACTCTTTTCCTGACCCAATCTTCACAGGGCCATTATAACGAGTTACCCAGACTGTTATAGTATGCCAATCCGGTGCGGACTTTTTTATCACGGTCGCGCACCGCATGGAAAGCCGCTATAAAATATGTCAGGAATTTCCGTCGGCGGCCATATAACCATGAGAACCGAATCCGGGAGCGCTATGAACCACGACGCACAGCCCATAACCATACAGGCGGACCCGGCGGAAGCCGCCCAGCCCTACGAAACATGTTCATTTGAAAGCCACGTCGCCGAGCATGTCAGCTGGGTTTACAGTATCGCCCGTCGACAACTGGCAAACGCCGACTTGGCCCAAGATGCCACGCAAGCAGTCTTTCTGATCCTGTGGCGGAAGCGGCAACATATTCTCAACAAAAATCAGCACCTCGGCTCCTGGCTGGTGCGAACCACGCATTATGCATGCAGTGAAATAAGAAAATCAGAACACCGACGAAAAATACGCGAACGAAAGGCGGCGGCCATGCGAAATGAAGAAATGCGCCCGTCCGATGAAGCGGCGGAATCCAAAACTGAGCAACTCTTGGCCCTGGACGCCGCCATGCAGAAACTTTCCACCGGGGAGCGTGACATTCTGGTAGCCCGATTCTTCCAAAGCCACACCGCCCGTGAAGTATCAGAGCAGTGGCAAATATCCGAAGCGGCGGCAGAAAAACGCACCAGCCGAGCGGTAGAGAAATTACGCCAAATCATGGCGCGGAAAAAGTTCACCATGGACACCATGGCCATCGCCAGCCTGCTGACCATCAGTGCCGGAACCGCACCCAGCGGACTGTTAGGAACAGTGTTAAAAGGCATCACCGGCAACGCCCCCCTCAGCCTGACCGCCACCCACGCCGCACGCCACATCGCCCTCCACACCGCCCATATCCCGGCCATCGCCACGGCGGCCGTTGTGACCGTGGCAATGGCAACAATCATTGTGCCGGTGGCGTTGAAGAGTGGGCGAACTCCAGCCACGGCCGTAAATGCCGTGCCAAAATCGCCCCTTCCCATCGACTATGCCACGACTCGCCTTACCGGCCCGTTGAATAAGGTTGGGGGCGTGGATTACGTGGCGGCGTTCAACAAGAGGTTTGGCAAGGGTGTGACACCGCAAAACAACGCGGCTGTTCCGCTGTTGATTTTGGGGCGTCCGCAAACCTTTCTCGGCTACCATAGTACTTTTAAGCACCCCGGCTCGTTATTCGTTTACCCAGATAAGAATTGGGGCAGAGCCTGCCGCCGAGCACTGGGCATTTCGCGGTCGGACCTCATCGGCCTGAAATACGTGCGATTCTGGATTTTCTGCCAGAAAGCCGACAAGACGGCCATTCCAAACATTCGCACGCCGGACGGCTCGCTGGCAAAGCCTCCGCCCATCTTGCCATTCGCCTTAGGCTCGGCACCTTGGTCCGCCCATGCCAACCCGTGGGCGGCGGCGTGGCTTGCCGTTAACGGCGGCGTCTGGGATGTGGCCGCTGCAGCAACGCGACGCCCCAGGCTATTTATCCCTTTGTGTCCGCGACCCGGAACAAATCGGAGCATATCTTACACGGAACGCGGGCCACTCCTCATGGGCAACTTCCTGGGATTGCCGTTGCGGGGATTGATGCTTCGCGCGATGTTGGAACTGCATCATGGCCAAATTCGCCGTTGCGAGTCGGATTTGCTGGCGGCCCAACGGTTTATCGCACTGTTGCCGCAGGAGGGCATGTCCCGTTTTAGCTTCTTCGACGGGTTCAGCCCGAAAATGCTGTGCGGTGCCGAGTTGTCTCTTGCCAAGTATGGAAATCTCTCAGCGTCACAACTGCATTCATACTTTGCAAAGATATTGCGCTTTCATAAAACAAAGTCCCTCGCGGTGGAATGGGATACAACAAATCGCTGGGAAATGTTGAGCATGTTTCAAATTGCGGCGGAAACCGGAGGTTCCGCGGGATTGGCCCGAATGGGGGTTCCGATATGGCCGCAGGGAAACAAGTGGACGCCAGATCAGTGCGCAAGATCCGCACGATTATTTAACCATCTTCAGGATCAGGTAGTCGCAGCCTTAAGACTTAAGCATCTTTTGGCATCGGCCACCGCGATCAGTTCCCTTGAATCCGCTTGGCGGCGCAAGTATCGGGGAACTAACATCGCCTGGTCTGTGGAGAAATACTTTACAACGATGCAAGCCCTCATAACCACGCCGCACGCCCGATCCATTGCGCGGTGGCGAATGGTCCGCCTGGGATTCGCGCTGGCCGGCTACCGGAAGACTGCCGGCCGGTTCCCTGCCCGACTTGCCGAGCTTGCCCCGAAATTCATTGCGTTGATGCCCCACGACCCTTTTACCGGTAAGCCATTCAGATACACCACCGCGCCGACCGGTTGCACAGTTTCCAGCCCCGGCGAATTCCCACCCGCCATAAACCCCGGCGAGGCAGCATTCCGATGGAAGCCCATCACCGCACACTTCAGCCAAACCGCCCCCGCCCGCAAAGAAAACAAATAGTATCGAAGGGAAACGGGGACGTGGCTAGCACATTTACTCTGGGTTTGTAATCGCTTGCCATTTCCGCATCCGATTCGCGGTTTTGCGGTGAATGCCGTTATGCCGGGATGTCACAGCCGCCGCCCGGAAAGCTTTGCTAGCACTCTCTTACAAAAAGCGAAGCCAGGACGCAGAAGTCTGGGCACTAAGTTGAAAGACACTGTGTGACATGCACTAGCCGTGGCGGATCAGAATAATCTTGAACCGCCACTTCAGCTTGCTCCAGTCTCGCTCGGCCGTGTAGACGACGGGGACCTTGCCGGTTTCCGCCGCCTGTTCGGCAAGAGCCAGGCATGCTCTGTCACCCAGTGAAGCGCCTATGGCTTTCGTGGTTTGACGCAGGGCCGCGACCCGGCAAGCGAGATCCTGGTTGAAATCAATGATTTCCAACCCCAAATCCTCCGCCGCGATACGGGCTTCCGTCTGCGGCATACCCTTTTCCATGAGGTTGCCCAGTATTTCGAATTAATTCACTGCGGTTATCCATGACGGACATTGATCCAGCGCTTCGTCCATTACTTCCGCGCCCTTTTCGCCTTGCATGTACGCCAAAGCCGCGGAGGCATCGATGATGTTCACCTTACTCACGCCGTGCATCCCGCTTCCGCTCGGCCATCAGTTCACCGCTGAGGCTTGCTCTGCCGTGCACGTAACGCCGTACCCGTCGGCGCGCCCGGTGTCGCGCGGCTCGCGGACTGATCAGCGTGGCATGATCTGCCTGGACATTCAAAACCACGCTGGTGCCGCCCCGCAGATCCAACTGTTTACGGGCCCATGCCGGAATAATGATCCGCCCGCCCTGTTGTACACGCAGATTGATGGTTGCCGGTGCACTCATATCGCATTCCATTGATTATGTCATACTCAATGCAATGTGACATAATGCTTATGAAATGTCAATCCGGAATATCGCACTTGCCCGCAGGCCGCTTTGCCGGTCATCTGTTACAAAAAGCGAAGCTAGCGCGGAGAAATCTCGGCGCTAAGTTGAAAAGCACCGCGTGGTAAACGCCGGAAAAAATTATAAGGATGTCCGGAAATTCCACCGGCGTCCGTTATCATACAGGGGGCGGCCATTTCGGATCGCTCCGCCGGAGGATACGCCAGCAATGCTCACGACGAACAGCCCATGCACGCAGGTGAAAGATTCGCCCGACGCCGCCCCATTTGCCAGCGTGGTCCAAGACCATATTGGGTGGGTATATGCGTGCGCCCGGCGACACCTGGGAGATGCCAGTTTGGCGGATGACGCGGTGCAGGCGGTCTTCATGGCCCTTTGGC